>CAYVKM010000278.1:0-1524 GCA_964452045.1 uncultured Calditrichaceae bacterium | reverse complement strand
TCGGAACCGGATTCCCGGCCGCCGCCGGTGTTAATTTTCGGCAGGTTGCTTTAACCCCCACTCCGAATAAACTCTTGACAAAAATATTTTGAAACTGTAACTTCTTTCCGAAAATAGTGATGACCGAGAGGAGACATGTGGTGTTTTGTAATAAAATCATTTTTTTAGTTTTTTTGTCTTAAAAAAATACCCATTATATTGGAAAATATCGTAATAAATAAAGGCCGTGGTTATTTGTGACTTAAAATCCCGGATATGGAGTTAATAACATACCCAGAGTTAGGTAATTTAAATTTAACATTTTAGGTATTTAATATATATGTTGGGGCATAGATGGACGAAATTGTAAAGGGACTCGGTAAATTTCTGAATAGAGATCTTATGTACATAATCGGAGGGATATCATTTATACTCTCCATTACATACGCATTCGGTTTCAGCTTTAATGAGATTGAACCATTTACAAAGAATAATGTGATAATAGTTTTTATTTTAGGGATTGCGTATGTCTTTGGTTATGTAAATCAAGAAATTCTTTCACTAACTCCGGTACTCACAACAGGGCAAATTAAAAATCCAAATAAATTTCTAAAATGTATTTTTAGAAGATTCACAAAGACAGAATATACAGAAATTGATGATATCGATTACACATTTGAAAGAATTAAACTGCTTAAAGAATTCAAAGAACAAGAATTACAGGATTTTGAGAGAGTAATATCTCTAAAACATATTGGTTCCACAATAGGTTCAAACTGGTTAATGTCTTCTGCTATTCTTATTATTAGGTGTATTATTAATGGAGAATCCTATATTGTATGGATGCTTACATTCTACCTTCTTATTTCATCGATTGCTCTAATTTTGCTCTCATGGATTAAAGGAATGCAACAATACTCCACTATGAGTTATTTGTTAAAACAAATTGACAATAAAAATACCAAACCTCATACTGGAAACTGACTGGGATTATGCTGGAGCACGAGCCCAGCGGGTCAGCATGACTGTTTAAATAAAAAAGACAAAATACACAAACCGGCTTAATTTTACTAAAAATTAATATTACTAAACATCCCAAAACTTTATTCCCTTTGCCAATGGCAGCTCATCACCCCAGTTAATGGTATTGGTCTGCCGGCGCATGTAGGCTTTCCAGGCGTCGGGCCCGGATTCCCGGCCGGGGCCAACACCACATTGGAATATAGATAAGAAGTAAATTAATCCAGTAAAGCGAAAGACCATAAGATAAAGCAAGGGTCACCGAAGTGACCCTGCGCCCCTGGTCGAAACCGAGGGGGGAGTAAAAATTTATGAAAATAACTTTCTGACTACTATTAGCCTTATTTATCCAAAGATATTCTTCAATAAAACCAAATTAAACATCTCCAAACTTTATTCCCTGGGCCAGGGGTAATTCATCTCCCCAGTTAATGGTGTTGGTCTGCCGGCGCATGTAGTCCTTCCAGGCGTCGGAACCGGATTCCCGGCCGCCGCCGGTGTTAATTTTCGGCAGGTTGCTTTAAC
>CAYVKM010000277.1:0-1525 GCA_964452045.1 uncultured Calditrichaceae bacterium | reverse complement strand
TTAATTTATTATACCACCCATAATTTTCATCTTTAATTCTTTCTCCAAAATATTTCTAAACCGGGTGGCGCTGATCGGGTGATCTGCCAAAAGCTGGCCGTTATATATCAAGTTGAATACGCCATACGGCGAAGGCATTTTTTGACGAGCCTCCCGGGCACTCTTAATTTCCGAAAGATGGAGCTTCGCTCCGTATTTTAAGGCCATCGGGGGCAGCTCATCTATCGCTTTTCCGATGTAGGGGCACTGGTACGCAAAAACCAGTTGCAATCCCTGAAATTGGCTTAATCTCTCTTCCCAGTTTTTCGGAAATAAAGGTAACGGACCTTTCCCAATTCGTTTGATCAACAACTGATAATATGGCGGTGCTTCATCCACCAGCTCAAAACCATTTTTGAGGTAGACATTTCTACCGGCCATCCAGGGTCCGTCGCTGGTAACCACAGCGACCCCGGTCTTTCCACTGGATTGGGCATCTTGCTGACAATCCTTTATCAAAGCTGAGGCCATTCCTTTAAAAGGGAATTTACCGGAATTTACCCACAGACAATGGATAACCAGATAGTCCGGAGCTTCAATTGTCCGCCAGGTATATTCTCCCGGAATATATTCCACAAAGCCAGCCTGTTTCCCATCCGCGGCCTTAAGAAGTTTAATCCTCAGACCTTCTTTAAATCGTTGTTTTAACCAGGCTAATTTCGCTTGATAGCCAAAATGCTTTTTATTCCGGACACAGAAGAATCCGTGCTCTACTACATTTTGGGAATCAACAGTGATAATTTTGAAATCTGCCATAGTTTTAGTCTTGCCTGTACCTTTATCTGGTTTCAATTCTAAAAAATTCCGACGGTTAAAACCGAAATCCGATTCCGGCCCCGAAATTAATCGGATCGAGCTTCAACTTGACTATCTCTCTCCCGTTCTCTTCGATGTTCGTTCGCATACTGTTCCACTTGATATCGAAATTGAACAGCATATAAGAGGCAAAGTTGAAATCGGCACCCAACTGTATGGCCGGACCAAAACTGGAGGTGAGATCTTTGTTATCCAAAAAACCACTCTTTTCCCAGCATATGGTAAAATTGCCACCAATCCCAATATAAGGGTGAAAGCCACTTTTAAGTGGCAGATGATAAGGCAGGATAATATTAACCGGAAGCACTTCAACCGATCCCAGATTGGTGACCACTCCGGCATCATCGGTAAAATCCACCTCGCGGGATTCAGTCTTGATGTTCAATTCAGCGGAAATTGCAGCATTGATTTGCTTGTGTATCGCCGCTTCCAGGGTGAAGGCGCTGTAAACCTGGTAGTTTTTAGGATCGGATTGATCGGATGAACCGGTAACAATTATTCGATTGATATAGGTCCACTGGTGGCTGTTGTTACCAGAATTCTGGGCGAACAGATCTGTAGCAGGTAAAATGTAAAGGCAAATGCACAATCCCAATAAGAATATCAGGCCAAATCTTTTTAACGGACAATATGAGCGGTGAATTCCAATTATACTTTTCAAGTTCATCTC
>CAYVKM010000276.1:0-1538 GCA_964452045.1 uncultured Calditrichaceae bacterium | reverse complement strand
ACAGGAGTTTTTTTTAGCAACTCACTCTTAATTTCCAGCTCAAGTTGCAAATCACCAATGATTTTCTTTAATCGCCGATTTTCATCTTCAAGCTTTCGGACCTGGGGATCTACCCTGGTAATCCCACCTTCTAATCCGTCAACCCCTTCGGCTTCGAACCTTTTTCTCCAACGGTTAATTACCGAATGACTCAGATCATGCCGTCGGCAGGTTTCTGTTACTCCAATTTCTTCTGCCTCGCGAAGAAGAGCAAGCTTTTCCTCAATGGGAAAAGTCCTTCGTTGTGCCATATTCCCAAATTTAAGATGGACTCAACCATTTTCAATTTTTTGTCCAACTATTTGGGGGTCAATACAGTATTATAAATGAATCCGATTGGAACGAAGCGGATAAAGCTGATTGTTTTCATAAAGTCTTTCCCGTCGATACAGGTTTTACCATTCAACCATCAGTCGTCTTAATGACCTATGATGAGAAGGCCTTCTATCTTGCGTTTACCTTTTATGATACGATACCCGGGAAAAGAATTATGGAGTCTTTTCGTCGTGATTTTACTTTTTACAATAACGATAATTTCCTGGTTTTCTTCGATACGTTTCTGGACCAGACCAGTTTCCAACATCCACACTTGCCTATGCCGGCAGTTTAAAATTTGACGATCCGCTTCCCAGATCAAAGATTATGTTTTCCCTGATTCCATATGTTTTTGGAGGTTTCTCGAAGGCCAACGATTTAAACACAGGAAATGACTGGCGGATCGGTCTGATGAACATGACAACCCAAAAAACGAGCGAACATCTGGCTCGCAACTTTACTGTAACATCTATTCAGAGAAAGGTATTTGCACGTTCAAACATCGGTTTCATTTTTGTTAACAAAGAGTACCTGAACCAACCTGATAACGCTAATCTTTTTAACCGCGTTGCCGGAATGGATTACAACCTGGCAAGCAGCGATAATATCTGGACAGGTGATTTTTATTATCACCGTTCATTTCAACCTGAAAATTCCGACAGGCAATATTCCCAGGGAGCCTCACTTAAATTCAGTAAAAAACATTATTCAGCACAATTCGGACAACGCTCGGTTGGAGAGAATTACGTGGCCGAAGCCGGATACGTAACGCGAACCGGTTACAATCATTTCGGTCCGGAAGTTACTTATCTTTTTTTACCCAACCAACGGGTGGTAAGTCACGGGATCAAATTTGAAAGTAACCTCTAATACAGTACTGATTTAATCAAACTTGACCAAAAGAATACCATCTCTTACCAGTTTGTGTTTAAAGACAGGTCGCAGCTTAACTTCGGATACCAGGATGACTTTATCAGACTTGAAAATGACTTTAATCCAACCTATAAAAGCGATTTCCAACTTCCTGCAGGAAGCGAATATGATTTTGGAAGAGGGTTTATTAATTACCAGTCAACCCGTAAAACCATGTTCAATTGGAAAGCAGAGGCAGTAAAGGGAACTTTTTATAGTGGAAATATACAATATGTTCAGGGCCAGGCTGGTTACAGGTTTCAACCTTATCT
>CAYVKM010000275.1:0-1560 GCA_964452045.1 uncultured Calditrichaceae bacterium | reverse complement strand
CTGCCGGCACGATGTGAAATTAAAATATACACCCTGGCCGGAGATTTGGTGGCAACGCTCCGACATAATGATTTTCAGAGTGGTTTTGAGGATTGGAACCTGACTTCCAGTGTCGGCCAGGCAGTCTCGAGCGGGATTTATCTGTTTACCGTAAAAGATCAAATTAAGGGAGAGGTTCAGACTGGTAAATTTGTTATCATAAAATAAAAAGATGAAGGTCAGAGGACTTAAAATTATGAGTAGGATTATATACAGTTCATTTTTACTGTTACTTTTTGTTTCCATGGTGTACACACAATACGTTACTTTTGATTATAAAATTCATAATGTGGGAAAAGTCCGTCAATTTGTATCAAACATGGGAACCCTGGATGAAAATTATGAAAATCAAAAATTTACCTCCTATCGTGGTCTGCTGATGTGTGAGATGCCTGCCGGAAGCAATGAAGAGCATATTTATCAATTTGGTATCTGGGTGGGTGGTATTACTCCGGAGGGTGACACCCTGGTTTCAGTGAGCAGGACCCATTTTACCCCTCATGAGTTTTACCCCAGTGATCAGCCCTGGGATACAGTATGGGTAGTTAAAAGGGGAGAAGTTGCGGATATTCCTTACTGGCCAGGTTATACGGGTGTTTCCGATCAGGATTTTGTCTGCCGCTATTCGGATGATAACATTCTTACCATCATGAACCATGTTCCGATGCATCTGGATGTTATTCAGCGCAGTTATGCCTGGAGCTCTCCGCCGCTTGATGAATTCATTATTTATAATTATGATGTTATTCCAAAACAAATTGATCTCAGTAATGTATTTGTTGGTTTCTGGTTACATGGTGAAATTGGCAATGCTGCAGTAGGCGATAATTTTATTGATGATCTGACGCTGTTTTATCCGGAAGATAATTTTGCGCTGGGTGAAGACAATCCCGGTGGTAATGATGGTACCGCGATCAGTCCAATCGGCATTAAGATATTAGACCCTGCTGATACTTCAATGATTTATACCTATAAATGGTACGATCATGAAAATTTGTCTGGTTTTGGCTATGATCCACTCCGTTACAGCGCAGCGATGAGTTCCGGGGAGATTATGCCTAATCGTCAGGATCCGGAAAGAGTTCATGTTTCGGTTTGTTTTGGACCTTATGATCTTCTTACTGTGGGAGATACCTTACATTTTGAATTAGCTGAAGTTTTCGGATTCGGACATGAGGGCGTATTTAAAAATCTGGAACAGCTTGAATTATTAAAAAGCAAAAACTTCCGCTTGCCTTCCCCACCCCCCAAACCACCGCTAAGTGTGACTTTTGAAAATCAGGCTGTAACAATATCCTGGGAGCCAGGAATCAATGATGAAAACCCTGAATTGTATCAGGATCCTTATCGGGCAGATAATGACAGTATTCCATTCGAAGGATATCGTGTTTATAAAAGTAACATTAGTGCAGATGGTCCATGGACGCTTCTAGCACAATATGATGTTCCCGGTAATAAATTTGGACCAAATACCGGATTGCAATACGAGTATCATGATATTGGCCTATTAAATAATTTTGA
>CAYVKM010000274.1:0-1562 GCA_964452045.1 uncultured Calditrichaceae bacterium | reverse complement strand
TCCAAAATCACTGTTTACCAAACGACTATAGGTATTACCACTGACCAGTTCAATTTCCTCAGACCGTGTTCCGGCAAGTTCACGAATGTCACGGAAAAACATGGTAACGTCGATTGCCATATCCGACCCGAGTTGCTGTTGGAGTCCAATTTCCCCGGAAATTGTTTGTTCCGGTTTTAAATCGGCATTACCGATGATACCTAAATTCCCCTCCTCATCTCCTGTTTCAAGTTTGAATTGGGGATTACGGTAAAGAAGTTCATAATTAGGTATCTGGAAAAAATGACCATAGGAAAAATGGATGATTCCGGTCGCTGTAATCGGAAAGGAAGCACCTAATCTTGGACTTATCTGGGTTTTATTGCTGGCATCTTTATACCAATATTGTTGTCTCTCAGCGAAGGTAACATAAGGTTCACCCGGATCAAGAATACCATTATTATTTAAATCTTCATCAGGATCAAGTATTCCATTTTGATTGGCATCCACTTCAGCTGGATCCTGCACACCATTTCCATTTAGATCCTTATACCTGTTTTCAAACTTCAATGGATTATAAATATCCGGATCAGTCGGATCCGAGAGGATTACCCCATCCGGCCTGAAGTGATCTACACGAACTCCTATATTGACAATTATATCCTGAAATTCCATCTTATCCTGAATGTATGCAGATAACTCAACAGGATTATGCGAATATTGATCATGGTAATTACTGCCCACAGGATAAATTTCAGGTTGCATATATGGTGAATCTTTTGCTGGATCGAAAGCTCCCACAGCTGGTTGCAAAGTAATATCATCAAAAAAGATATTGCTCCGACGGAATTCCAAACCGGCTTTTACCAAATTTTTCTTATTTATTTGGCTGGTTAAATCGAACTTAACCATAGCTGTTTTTGTATCTCTTCTAAAATATTGATTAACCGTACCACCGGTTTTAAAACTGAATGATTGTATATTTTCACTAACTCTAGGGTAAACATAAGTATTAGGACTGGAATAATCCTTATTCAGATACTCATGATAATTTTTATTGAAATATGAAAGACTAAAATCATAAAATGTTGTATTGCTCAAAGTATGGGAGACCTTTAAAAGGTGTGTGTTTCCAATTCTATATTTAGTTGGGATACCATCAGGATTTAATTTATAGTCACGTGGATTATAGTTTACCTGATCTGAATACTCCTGGTATTTTACATCGTCGCGAATAAAGCTGTAAGTGATTTTAATAAGCGGCGTCAGATTGTATAGTATTTTTCCCTGTGCATAAATTTTTCTGTTCCAGTTCATAGGTACGAATTCTTCATCTCCCCTACCCGCCGGATCTCTGAACTTTATAAAATTTTTTGCACTATCCACTGAAGAAATATTCTGGGGATTAAATACTCTTTGTCCATATAGCCACCCACCAAAATAAATATGACGCCCATTTAGATAATAGGAGAGTTTATTTGGTACTAAAGTGCCAAACAGGCTTCCTTCGTAATTTCGAATTCGGGTAGGATCGAAATTGTTAACATTTAAAAAGACATCGTTAGGTCCATTGGAGTCAGATT
>CAYVKM010000273.1:0-1580 GCA_964452045.1 uncultured Calditrichaceae bacterium | reverse complement strand
AAATATTTTGGAGAAAGAATTAAAGATGAAAATTATGGGTGGTATAATAAATTAATCGTTCTTTAAAACTTTCCATTATTGATTTAGAATTATTAAAACTGAATTTCTTTCTTTGTAACAAATATTCCAAAAAACAGTAATTGTAAAATTATTTGACCGGGAAGTGGTTCAGCGTCAGGGAAGATGATAATAATTATTTTAATTATTTGAGAAATGGTATTTTAAAACCATTTCGGTTTTTTCTTGTTTTACCTTTTGTCCTATCCTGTCATAAAAATTCGAAATATATTTTACCGAAGGACGTCAACAAATTTTTCGGGAGAGAAAATGAAAATTAGCGTATTCTTAAGTTCGATTTTGAGTGCTACGGTTATTTTCTTCGTTACCTGTTCTAAAAGCAACATGAATGTGGTTACGGTTCCTTTCCAATTAGACCATAACCGATGCTTGTAAATGCAGAAATACAAAAACCGGACAGTTCCTGGCGAAACGTGTTGCTTTGGGTGGATACCGGTAATCCCGAATTCTTTATCAGTGAATCTCTCGCTTTAGATCTTGGGATTGACCTTCCGGATGCCTTAACCAAAAGTAAAATTAATGCCATCGAACTGACTAAACCCGCAAATATTCGAATGGGTGGTATGTCCTTGAATTTTGAGGGAGTGAATACCAAGGTAATGTTCCGTCCCAAATGGTTATTTAGCACCATGCACATTGATGCTAATTTGCCATCAACCGTTCTACAGAAATACCAGGTGATTTTCGATTATCCTCAAAAAAAACTGACCCTGGCTGAACCTGGAAGTATTGATCAAATTGGAGAACATTGTGCAGCCAATGTTAATCCCAATACAGGTATTGTTCAAATAAATGCAAGCATTTATGGGGATAGTTTGAGTTTTGCCCTGGACAATGGTGCTTCATACAGTTTTACATCGGAAGCAGTAATTGAGAAGATTCTGGAACATCAACCGGATTGTTCAAAAATGAAAGGTGCTTTAGGATGCGCAAATATTTGGGGCTGGTGGTCGGGCGAAGATACCTGGACTATTATTAGAGTACCTGAAATAAAATGGGGGTCAGTTACTTTTTCTGAAGCCGGATTAGTTGCACTTCCTGATTCGTTTCCTCTCGCAGTCTGGTACTCAAAAAAATCAGCTCGACCGGTCTGGAATATTGGGGCCGAACGTATTTAAATCCTATAGGGTGGAGATAGATTACCCGGGTAATGCGGTATACTTTGAGAAGGGGCCCGAATCAGATTTTCACGATATGGATATGGTTGGCCTAACACTTCGGCCGGAATTGGATGGTAATTACTCCATTCTAGGAATTGCTGAAAAGAATGGCTCCCCTGCGGTTGAAGGAATTAGAACTGGAGATATTTTGGTAAAGGTTGATGATTTGCCCGTCAAAAATGCTACCATGGGAACTGTTATTGATGCCTTAAGAGGTAAACCCGGAGATACCCATCACCTGATTCTAGAACGTGACGGTAAAGAGGTTGAAGTTGTGGGAACAGTTAAAAGATTTTTGTAGAATTATTTGATGAAAGAAAAAGTCTGTGGTATCTACGAATT
>CAYVKM010000272.1:0-1598 GCA_964452045.1 uncultured Calditrichaceae bacterium | reverse complement strand
AACTTTCATAAAATTCGGACGCGCACCTACTACGTTTAAAACTCGAAGCATATTTCTCCCTATTAAGACAAGATGAAAGAATAAAGATTAAAGATTAAAGAATAACAATTTTCAGATAATAATATTTGGATTTAAGGTTTGGTTTTATTTTTGATTTTTGTGGAAATGGCGCCGAGAATTAACTGAATTTCGTTTGCTTCTTTTAATAATTGATCCAGGTTTATTTTAATTTCTTTATTATTCTCAACATCCAATCGCCGGATTATTTTCAGCCAATAATATGTTTCTCTGGCTTCCCGCAAACAGATCTGTATTCTCTGCTTAAATTCAGCAAAACTTCCCGCCTGGGATTCAGTATAGTTTGCTCCGATGGAAGTCGCAGATTTTGATAACTGATATTTAATTGAATCAAACTCTCTTAATTTGGGCAATGAGAACGAATATTTAATAACGTCTACTGCAAATTGTAAAAATCGCTCATCCAGATTTATTTTATATTGACCTTTTTCTTCCTTAACTATAATTTTATTTTTTTCAACAACCACCTTATAAGACATAGATTAATCTTTCAGTCTTTTAGTCTTTTCCCTTAATCTTTCACCTTTAATCTTTAATCTTATTTTTTACAAGAAAAGGATGCGAATAATCGCTCTTGATGCCGGTGGGGACAGCATTGCGGATTTCATAAGCTACATTGATTGACGCCCGGGCTTCTTCTATCCCGAATCCCTCGCCGTTAAGAATATTCCGGTAAATCACAGTATGCAGATCGCCGAAGCCGCCGGAAAATTCCACCTCTTCCCCGTTGACCTTTATAGACCGATAGGTCGGCTGATCTTTTTTGATCGCCTGCGGCGGAAGGTCTTCCTTATCCAGGGAGAGGAACCAGCGGACATTGGCCTTCTCCAGTTCCATAAATCCCGATACCTTTTTCCGGTCCGCAAAATGGACTTCGTTTAACCGCGCTTCCCCAAAGATCCAGAGCAGCATATCAAAAAAATGGATACCAATATTGGTGGCTACACCTCCGGAATGCTCCAGATTCCCCTTCCAGGAATAGTAATACCATTTGCCGCGGGAGGTGATATAGGTGAGATCGATATCATATTTTTTACCCTTATACTCCCGGTCCACCTTTTCCTTTAAAGCCAGGATGGAGGGATGAACCCGTAACTGCAGAATGTTGTAGATCCGTTTCCCGAATTCCTCCTCCAGTTCCTTCAACGCATCCAGATTCCAGGGATTGAGCACCAGCGGCTTTTCACAGATGGCATCGGCCCCGATACGCAGGGCAAAACGGATATGGGCATCATGCAGAAAGTTTGGCGAGCAAATACTCACGTAGTGAATTTCTCTACCCTCGTTCTGCCGTCGCAGTTTTTCCGCATGCCGGTCGAAGCGCTCAAATTCCTTGAAAAAATCCACATCGTAGAAATATTTGTCCATGATACCGACCGAATCAAATGGATCCACCGCTGCCACCAAATGATTACCGGTATCCTTAATGGCCTGCATATGCCGCGGGGCGATATAACCGGCCGCACCGATTAAAGCAAAGTTTTTAGGTTTTGGCATTTTTGTTCTATTTTTATGGGATG
>CAYVKM010000271.1:0-1606 GCA_964452045.1 uncultured Calditrichaceae bacterium | reverse complement strand
GCCGCTTTCATAAAAACTGCCACCCGGTCGTACCAGTGCATGGCCGCCCATTTTTTCCGGGCCTTAATTGCAGCATCGATGGCCATTTTTACTTCTTTTTCTCCGGCCTGATGGTATTCACCGATAACCGTTTTATGGGCATGGGGAAGGATACATTTTCCCGTTTTACCGGTTTTGACTTCCTTGCCACCAATTATCAATGGAATTTCGATCTGCTGGGAACGCAGTTCCTTCAGCTTGGCTTTTAAGGATGCCCGTTCGGGAGATCCCGGTGCGAAACTTTTTAGTGGTTCGTTGGGGGGTAAAGGAAGATTAAATTTTGCATTTGCCACGATAGACCTCCTGAATTCTTTTTTGTTTTTATTATTTTACCTTGTTTTTCATCGGGCTAAAATGTAATTGATTCCCTAAAAAATGTCAATTTGTTTTAAAATCCCATTGCGGACTTTGGCGCTGTTACTTTTGATTTGAGTGGTGATATTTGGAAAATTTGGTTAAATTCTGGCCTTAATTTAGAGGGAACAGTTATTCTTGAAATTAAATGATGTCGACCCTTTCTACAGATGAGAGACGGCGATCTAAATTAAGAGACCTTGAACCAAGTCCAGGGTGACAAATATTAAGAATCAAAAGTTTTTGTCATTCCGTCCCGCCCTTGCGGGATAGGAATCTTAAAAGTATTTGTAAATAATAGGTTCTGATCCCGCAACTGCGGGACAAAATGACAGGTTAAAGAAAATGCGCAGATCAGAGCAAACCTATAAACGAAAGAATCATAATTGAAATATTTTATTTGAGCATATAGGAGAGGAAAATGTCCAAACGAGAAGGAATCGAAGAATTTAGGCAGGAACGTGATCGGCTGAATGAAATCGTGATGAAATACGCCGGACTGGAGACCAAACGATTCTTCAGTCTGGATTCCCAGGTCTATAGAGAAGGTGGCGCTTTGCCAGTAAAAATCAAGGAGATGATGGGACTGGTGGCCTCGCTGGTCCTGCGTTGCGACGACTGCATTAAATACCATATTATCCGCTGTTTTGAGGAGCAGGTGACCGATCAGGAATTGGAGGAGGCTATTTCCATCAGCCTGATTATTGGGGGTTCAATCACTATTCCCCACCTCCGGCGGGCGTTCGATTCCTGGGAAGATTTGAAGAATAAATAGATACTGGTAAAAAAACTGATAATCCAAAGTGAGGAAAAGGTTATGGAGAAGCATCTCGAATTGGATGGCCAGACAGTAGATATTCTAAAGGTGTTTCAAAAAAATGAGATCAGCGAATATCATGTTTACCGATCATTAGCCGGGCGAATGAAAGATAAAAATGCCGAGGTTCTCAAGAGAATTGCAGAGGACGAGCACCGGCATTATCATGAATGGAAAAAATATACCAGGAAGGAAATTAAGCCAAATCGTTACCTGATTTTTTCTTACCTGCTTATCGCCCGGATTTTCGGTCTCACCTTTGCCGGCAAGATGATGGAAAAAGGGGAGGAAAAAGCGGAGCGGAATTATGCAAAAATTGTGAAGATAATTCCGGATGCCTCGAAAATCCTTAAGGAGGAAAAGGGCCACGAGAAGATGCTGGTGGAAATGATCGAT
>CAYVKM010000270.1:0-1623 GCA_964452045.1 uncultured Calditrichaceae bacterium | reverse complement strand
ATTTTGCCATCGATAACCTGAATGTGGTTGCCGGCGTACAGACATTGATCGATCCGGGAGAACCTGTTGTACCCACCGAATATTCCCTGCAGCAAAATTTCCCCAATCCGTTTAATCCGGAGACAACTATACGGTTCGATCTGGTCGATGCTGCCGAAGTGCAGATATCGATCTATAATATTTTAGGGGAGTTAGTTTCTCACTCAAATCTTGGCAGG
This sequence comes from uncultured Calditrichaceae bacterium, assembly GCA_964452045.1. GTDB lineage: Bacteria > Calditrichota > Calditrichia > RBG-13-44-9 > RBG-13-44-9 > CAYVKM01. The sequence continues at coordinate 1,405 of CAYVKM010000270.1, read as the reverse complement.
CAGGCTCCGGGTAGTCACGATCACAAATGGAATGCGCATGCGTTTCCCAGTGGAATTTATTTCCTTAAATTAGATGCAAAAGATCTTATCACACAAAAAATGATATTCTCAAAAACAATCCGGATGATTCTTATCAGATGATGTGCAAATAACGAATTTATTTCTTTATTTTTCTCTGAATAGCAATATATTGGGATAAATATTAGATTAAATTGCCAACCAAAATCATCTCAATAGGTATTTAGATCCCCCTTCTAAAAGGGGGACAAAGGGGGTTATGTTTTGGTTTACAGAAATATATAGAGGAAGCTTATTTACTGATTAACTGTATTATTTTCTGCCAAACCGTATTCCTTTTCGATTTTATCCAGCAGAGTCAGAAAACAAACTACTTCACTGGTAGCGGGACCCGAAGCAATTCGTTTGGTGCCGAGAGTTGCATCAAACTCACCCAGTGCATCCGGAACAAATCCCAGGGCACCCTCCGATACTGATTGTTTAAAATGAATCCCCATTCTCTTGAATAAAACGAATATTGATTCCTTCTCCGGCATCAGCTTTTGCCAGGTTATTAAATACTCGCAGGCTAATAAAGAAGAATAAACCGTTACTGTACTTTCCCCTCTTCGAATTGGATATTTAATGCCCTGACTGGAAAGGAATTGTTTAATCAGAACCCGGTACAATAGCTGTTCATCCCGTTTCTCCAAAATTGGAAAAGGCAGAGACATGGTATAAATCATCGCCGGATGGAAAGCAAATTTATAACTGTCCAGCGCCCCGGAAGGATGAAGGGAAAAGGATTTCATATATTGTTTGAAGAAATTTTTCTGCAGTTTTCTGGCATATTTGGCATACTTTCTGGGACTCTCATTTACTGCCTCAGCCAAAAATTCACCAATCTTAAGTGTATTATACCATAATACATTCAGAACCAGATTTTGTCGAATCGGAAAATACATTTCGTGATCATATTTCTCTTCCAGATCGGACGTCCTATATTGTCTCTCTAAAAGCTTTTTATGGCCACAGCGATAATAGGGTAGCTGATTTTTTAAAACAATGTTCAGAATATCCTGGACTATTTTATAAGAAGTAGAAAAGGATCTTAGTTTACCAAACAGATTATGAAAGCTGTACAGAAAAAAGACCAGATAGAAGGGGGAAGCAAGATTTACCAAAATATCGCTCTTCACACCGCTGAATATTTCAACCAGATTGTTATTCTCAATTAAGAATAAAAGACCATCATATAATTTTTGAGCCAATTGCGAGTCGCCATGACTCTGGAGCAGGCGTTTGGCCATAAAACAATGGGTAGAGAGATTTAATTTGGGGATAAACGGTTCAGAATTAAAATAGGCATGTTTTTTGTCGTAAAGCACCTGGAACTTGTTTATCTTAT
>CAYVKM010000269.1:0-1639 GCA_964452045.1 uncultured Calditrichaceae bacterium | reverse complement strand
TTTTCAGCCACCACTTCAATTTCCGGACCTTCCACTGCCTGCGATTCCAGCTCTACATTAATTTTTTCGGTTAAATCCACTTTTACCCGCACCCCTTTCACGGTCAGGCTATGGTAACCAATATAGGAGAATTCCAGATCGTAAGAGCCTGGTGGTATCTGAAGAATATAATAAAATCCATCTTCATCCGTGGCAGTGCCCAGATTTGTTCCCTTAACTAATACATTAACGCCGATAAGCGGGTCTCCGGTAGACTTTTCAGTTACCCGTCCGGATATTTTTCCAGTATTGCCGGCAAACAATATCTGGCTAAAAACAAAAATGAAAATTAAATATTTCGGTATTTTTAATTCTCGCATTTTTAACAAGGCTCCTGAAATTAAAATGCTACATATAATTATTCTATTTTATTATCGATATCCTAAACTCTGTAACATTTGATCTGCCATAATCTGCGCATCGCTTTCCCGGATAAAAAACATCGGAAAACCGAGAACAATCGTATTAAAACTGGTTCCATAATAGCGAAGACCGACCGGCTGACCACGCCACTGGAAGAAAGTGCTGGAAATTAAATTGGCATACACATACATGACATCGGTAAAACCTGCCCGTTCGGTGATGATGTTAATTTGACCCAGTTTACCAAAATAAGGAAATTCCATCAGTTTTGCTTCATCAACATGAAGCGTATCGGTAACATTCGGATATGGATTCACACCGACGAAATCGGTTGGGATGAAGATTGTTTCATCGGCGGTCCGAATATGAAGATAGTCATGAATAAACGTTCCTTCCTCAAAAGTTTTCGGAAATGATTCTGCCTGAGCAAATGATTTTAATATTCGCCATCCCCCCATAATGAAATCACCCCCAACATGTAAATAATCTTTGATGTCCTCAATATTGGCCGCTAATTGATGAACATTGGTTGGGTTGCTGTATGGATTATCCGCATGCCATATTACCAGTTTATAATGACCTAAAACCGATTTCGGTGGCATACCGTCGGTATAAAAATCCCACACTGAATCGGGACTAAACATCAGATTGTAAAATTCATCTACATCACTATCCCCAAATTGGGCTAAAGGACCGGTAAATAAGGCCTCATTTGTTTCATCAATGATCAGGATATCTTTATTGAAGTCCGGCTGAATCAGATTAACGGTAATGGTATCCCCAACCGGATCAACTAAATTTGTATTATCTCTGGAGATGGCATATATCTGGTGCAGTCCATCCAACGGCTGAAAAAAACTGGGATCAATGTAAAGTGTGGTGTCAGTCGTCCAGTTCCATTCACCATCATCGACCTTCCAGGCATATTCTACTACTTCACCATCCGCATCATAAGCATGGTAGGTCAAAGGAACACCCTCCCACCAGTCAGTTGTCTGATCGATGACAAAAAACTGCTGTTCATTTTGAGGAATCAATATTTCCGTAACCGGGAAGACGGTTTGTAAAGTATAAAAACGTTTCTCAGCAGGTGTTGGATCTACCAGTCCTTTATCGTCGATAGCCCTGACCTGAAATCTCTGGTGATTCAATAAATCGCTCGATTCAAATGGAATAATAACACTGGTCTCGGTGGTTGTAACCCAGTCCTGAACAACAGAATCCCCCATAAAAATAT
>CAYVKM010000268.1:0-1658 GCA_964452045.1 uncultured Calditrichaceae bacterium | reverse complement strand
TTTGAATCCGGACTTGGAAAAGAATTTAATGGGTACGCCCATTACAAAACTGGCCCATTTTTATGGACAACCACAAAATGGAAATGCGGATATCTACTGGGTAAAGGCTGATTTTATCGAGAAACTTCGACCGGAAGGATATTAATATGTTTATAGCGTATGACTGTTAGAAATTACATTTAAAATAAGCCGTCTCTTAGAGTAGGCTTTGGTGTTTATAAGACTACTTCCGTTTGATTAACCTTGTTAATATGATGATTTTTTTCTGTTTATTATAGCTTGGGAAAGAATAAAATTCATCATTTCCCAGGCCTGTTCCCACAACTGCTCCTATTACTCCTCCAAAGATGATCCCAATTCCGGTTCCCCACATAATTTCAAAAGGTTCGGCCAATCCTGAGAACGGAGCATTATTATTATGCCTCTTCTTGGATATCTCATTGCCTATAATTCCACCGGCTATTACCCCAAAAACAATCCCGAGACCTGTATGGGATTGTTTCTCACGCCGCAGATATTTAATAGAGTCGATTGGTATACTGCCGGAATTACCATAAGCCCTTACCCAAAGTGTGTCGTTTTCTAATTTGAATAATAATACCTTACTGTACGGTACCCCGGAAAGAGTTACAACATCCCAAAGCTCTTCTTGTCCATAAATATTCGTCGTGAAAATAATAGAAAAAACAAGGAAGTATAGATTTTTCATAACACTCCTAATTCTATGATTGAGCTCTTACTCAAAAACGTTTTTACCTGCCATACCCTACAGCAAAATTGACACCGAACATCATTCTATTTATAAATGACATATAATAAGGATATAAGTGATTGTTCAAATAAGTTTAAAGTGTATGTTTTTTTATACAGATTTCTATTTAAGTAGACAGTTGGTTTTAGAAATTATTCAAATAAAAGACCGAAAAAGACACGAACTCATTTGGGTGACAATATTATATAAATGTCCAAATTTCCAGGTTGAAAAATTTGATTTTATTGTATCTGTACATTAATTTACTACAGAAGAAACAATATGTATCGGAGGATTTTATATGAAACTTACCAGTACAGCCTTCAGCGCGGGAGGTATGATACCCGCGCAATATACCTGCAACGGACCGGATATATCCCCACCCTTGAACTGGGAAAACGTACCTGAGCAAACCAAAAGTATGGCCCTGATTGCCGACGATCCCGATGCGCCGGTTGGTACCTGGGTACACTGGGTGCTTTACAACCTGCCGGCGGATTCCCGGGAGCTTCAGGAGGATCTGCCCAAAACGAAAGTTTTGCCAAATGGGGCGATGCAGGGGACAAACGATTTCCGCAAAATCGGTTATAACGGACCCTGTCCTCCCGGTGGTACCCATCGTTATTTTTTCAAACTCTATGCTCTGGATGAGATGGTCGATCTGAATCCCGGTGCCAGAAAAAAGGATCTGCTTGATGCCATGAAAGGCCATATTCTGGCGGAATGCCAGCTAATGGGTAAATTTTCCCGGAGATAACAAATCTAACCAGGAGGGAATATGGGTCGGTTAGTTTTTTTCTTGTTCATTGTCACAATATTCATCGGATGCGGTTCCGGAGACCGGCTGCGCTGTAAGGACAATGGAAATAGTCAGATAATAATCCAGGAAAAGCAGGTGCTGTTGGAT
>CAYVKM010000267.1:0-1667 GCA_964452045.1 uncultured Calditrichaceae bacterium | reverse complement strand
AATTGCATGTAACCGATCAGGTGAATGCCATGATCATCCGTGGTAGATTCGTTGCTGAAGCGGAATTGCCGGGCATTCTCATCAATGTAATTGGCCGGAATGTCGTAGCTGGGTACCATGGCTACTTCCTTATGGGAGCTATAACCGGACTCGGACACGTCCCCGCCGATTGCCATGGTATAACCATTACGGATGGCTTCTTTTACAATATTGGTAAATACATCCAGGGGAACGTTGTAGTAATCCTTACTGTGCCACCAGTTATCCGGTACTTTATATTCCCCTTTGGTATAATAGGGCAATTCCATCAGAGACATGATGTCCACATAATCATCCGGATTTACCTTAAGCACTTTATTCATGAACTCCAGCGGGGTGTATTCTTTACCTTCGAAGGAAACTGTGCTGGGTGGTTCACCAATATAATGATTCAGGATGGATTTTACCGTAGCTACGGCGGCGTCTTCATCCCACATATTTTTTTCTTTGACAAAATTCAGATAGTTCTCAATTTCCTCAAACATCTTTTCATGATCATAAAATTCCTGTCCGGGTAACAGACCAATAAAATCCTCCCGGGGAACAATACCGTACTTTTTCCAGATCCTGGTAACCGCATTGGCTTCCGATCCCTCGCCGAGAGATGTTTCGCCGCGGGATTCCATGAATCCCTTGGTTTTTTCCACATATTCCCAGTAGACGGTAAATAGCTCAGATAGTTTTATTTTCCTTTTTGTAGTCCGATAGATTTCGGATTCCAGGAAGGAAGTGGTGGAAAAGCACCAGCACATACCGGACCGGCCCTGGGAGATTGGTGGATTATGCCAGTACTGGGTGAACTGATCGGTAGAAGCGGGCAGATCGTATCCTTCGAAATTCATCATGAATTTCATTTCCGGTTTTTCTTTTTTCTCCGCAAACTTATCGGCAGCCGTTTTGATGCTGTCCCAGAATTCATTTTTATATTCCTGGATCGACCCGGTGTCACGTTTTTCCTGGGCCAGTAACTGCTGAAAACCGGTTAAGAGAAACAGGCTGAGAACGAAAGTGAAAAAACTTCGCATTTAGATTACTCCTTTCTAATTAATACAATGGATTTAATGCAATCCATTATCATTTACCGGCAGGAAAGATAGCGAGTTTTGTCAATATTTTCAATGGTATTTAAATTTTACGGTTGGGAGAATTTTGCGGAATTTTAGCCAGTCGAAATTTGGAAAAAGCTTGACACGTTTGAAAATGGGTATTAAATTTTTGCCACTTTGCGAGAGTAGCTCAGCTGGTAGAGCCTCACGTTGCCAACGTGATTGTCGCGGGTTCGAGTCCCGTCTCTCGCTCGAGAGAAGGTACTTGAGGATCAAGTGCCTTTCTTTTTGCAAAAGTGCCCGGGTGGCGGAATTGGTAGACGCCAGGGACTTAAAATCCCTTGGGCTTTTAAAGCCCGTGCCGGTTCAAGTCCGGCCCCGGGTACTAAAAACGGCCGATCATTGAATTGGCCGTTTTTTTATTGAACAATGAAACCTACCAGAGTATCTGCTTAAAAATCAATTGAAATTTCAATAAACATTTTACTTCAATGTGATTGGAATATTATCTTGATAACAAATAACATTTAAAAATTCTTTTATGATTTTTTCACAATCAGACCAGAAATTGTTAATAGAAAA
>CAYVKM010000266.1:0-1672 GCA_964452045.1 uncultured Calditrichaceae bacterium | reverse complement strand
ATTTCACTGGCGCTGGGTTCGCGCTCGAATTCCTGTTCCAATGCGGAATAGGCTTTTCCAATTTTATTTAGCGCACCCACCCGGTTCAGTGGTAATCGCACCACCCTGGACTGCTCCGCCAGAGCCTGCAAAATACTCTGCCGGATCCACCACACAGCATACGAAATAAACTTAAATCCCCGGGTCTCATCAAAGCGTTTGGCCGCTTTTATCAGTCCCAGATTCCCCTCGTTGATTAAATCGCCCAGCGAGAGTCCCTGGTTCTGGTACTGTTTGGCCACACTGACCACAAACCGTAAATTTGCTTTGGTGAGTTTTTCCAGAGATATCTGATTGCCCTCTTTAATCTGCCGCGCCAGATCGATCTCTTCCTGCGGCGTTAACAGAGGCACCTCCCCGATTTCCTGTAGATATTTGTCTAGCGATTGACTTGCTCGACTTATTGAGCCACGCGCCATCTTTAGACACTACCTCCTTTTACTGGTTTAGATGTTTACGTTATCATGAATTAAAAGCGAACCCAGCCATCATGACTAATGACGGATCGCTGGTTGTTAAGTTCAAGCGAAATCTGATTCAACCCTTCCAAAAATGTCTGCTTGTTCTGTTCGGTTAACAATTGCGGTTGAAACTCCACTTCTTTGTTAAATACGTTCAACGGGTAAATTTTACAAGCCGATATGCCATTTGTTCCAAAATAAAATTTTAAAAGCATACTTTCTTTTACGCTTTCGCTGTAGGAACCGAAAATATAATTCCCCAGACTGTAAACAATCATCTTTCCCCGGTACAGCTCGATGCCCTGAACCACATGGGGATGATGTCCGATAACCAGGTCTGCCCCCACTTTGATCGCATTATGGGCCAGCTCCAGCTGATAGGGTTTGGGATACTGAAGCAGTTCACCTCCCCAGTGGAAGGAAACAATCACCAGATCATTTTCGGATTTGAATTTTCTCAGGTCATCATAGAAAAAGGTGTCGAAAGGAAAGCAGGTGCCGGCGGTGGTATCGGTAGCCCAGAATTCTTCCGGGAAGGTGAGGCTGTAGCAGGCCACGGCAATTTTCTTCCCCTTTGCCTCCATCCTGGCCGGTTGCCGGGCTTCCTGCAGATGCTTTCCGGCTCCGGAATACTGTATGTTATTTTGATTAAGCAAGGTCATGGTCTCAAACAAGTCTTCCACCCCGAAATCAAGAATATGATTGTTGGCCACACTCACCACATTTATTTTCCCGGCAGTCAGAACTTTTACCAGGTCGGGAGCAACCTGGAAGGTATAGGTTTTTTCGAATGCGGCAGAATCCTTTGTTCCAAACGGCGCCTCCAGATTGGCAAATACAATATCTGCCTGGGTGAGAATCGAATCTATATTTCGAAAGGGATAATCCCAACCGTTCTCATGAATAACATTCTGAACCCACGATCCCAGCATCACATCGCCGGCCGCAACGATGCTAACCGTTTCCGTTGAATCCGCCCCTGAGGCAATAGTCGATAAAGATAAGGAAACGATTAAAAATAACCAAAATATTTTTTGATATTTATTTTTATTATAAATCCAGGTCAATCCCGTCTTCCTCTCTGATTCGCCCCAACTCTTTCCGTTTTTTCCGAATATCCTCTTCCAGTTCCTTAATCTTATTGTTTAGGGAGGTAAATTTCCGGTCCTGAT
>CAYVKM010000265.1:0-1692 GCA_964452045.1 uncultured Calditrichaceae bacterium | reverse complement strand
CCTATTCCCATATAAGCATAGCCCAAATCTCTCCGATAGACTGCACAATTTGTAATACTAGTTGAATCGAAAACAACCTTAACTGTATATGCATTCACCGGATTAAATGTACTGCCAAACCAATTCTGTCCATAATCGACTCCCCCAAAAAATAAACGGCCACCCCAGTCAACACCGGTTAACCAGCGAGGACCCGAAGACTGCCAGTCCCAATCCTGAATATTAAAAGGCGTGGTAGTGCCACGGGTAATAAAAAATCCATCCACTACTTGGCTGTTATGTCCATATTCATCCGGGTAAGGTTGATCGGAAAACAAAACTGATCCGGTTGTTAAATCCGCTAAATCATAAAGGGGTGTGCCTGTCGGCAGGGTATCATTAAAACTAACCCGGTACGAATGACCGGTAATCTGGTTGGGATCGAACAGTCGAAATCCCAATCTACCATAGGCGTTTCCGGAAGTGTGTTCCATTAAATAATCCTGCGGCAGACTGCTCAAAGATTCTACCCAGAGGGCAGTGGTGTCTAGCCAGACATTGTTGTTTTCATCTAATAATTCAATTACAATATGAATACTGTCATTCCCGGGATAGTTCGCTGAAATATCAAACTGATAGTAATTGTCACTGGAAGAATACGGCCAGCTATAACTACTGTTGTTTATCAATTGAGATATAATCTTTGGGTAATTGGGGGTAGACAAATTTGTGACAAATTGACTTTCAACGACAGTCTTTTGAGTAATCCGCACATTTGAAAAGGTAAAAGAGGAGTGATTATCTACTTCTACCGTATAGCGGATGTTTTCCCCGGGATTTGCAACTCCATCATGGTTTAAATTATCCGACCCGATGATAATTTGGGGTACAGAGACGGGCCCACTGGTGGTTAGTCTCTCAAAAGCTTTTTCCCAAAAATAAGAGTGGCCGTTTTTATAGAGTACATCTGCATCCAGATACAAACCGCTGCCATACGGTGATGTTTGCCAATCGTTTCCAAATTCACCATCTCCTGGCGCGCCGTCTCCATGTAAACCGTCGTCATAGAGAAGAAGTTGTGCTAACTGATTAGCATTATAAGTTTTGATTAAAATCAGAATTGAGTCTGCATCAGCATTAACCGCTTTAAAATGAACATCCGTTTGGGAAGATGAAATAAATCTAACCTTTGTATCAAAATCCAGGGGTGTCGGCTGAAATTCAAATAAAACGTTATAAAGTGCCTGCACTACTTTATCATTATTTTTCATCTTATTTACACTTTGGAGATAATCACTTGAGATCCCACCGACAATTCCAATAACCACCTCTTGTGTATCTCCATCCTGCAGGGTGAACGGGCCGCTGGCAAGCGAAAACCGCCGATCACCAGGCGCATTATTCATTCCCTGTCCGTCAATATCCCCCAGACCGGTAACCGGATCTCCATTTACCGGGAATTTTGTTGGCTGATTAGCATAGGGCCCTGAGCCATGGATAAATGAAACTTGGGTTAGCGAGTCTGAAAACGGCCAAAATCCGTTCAGTATATTGTACCAGCCTTTGGTGCCGGAATATTCCCCAAGTACGGGATCAGAACCAATACCTCCTGTAGCGTGATACCAAAAGGAGGTCAGGGGAAGATTTTTATAATCTAAAACCTTCTTAAAGTTAAAAATCGCGGTATCACCCGGAGAGGGAACTATTGGTCCT
>CAYVKM010000264.1:0-1760 GCA_964452045.1 uncultured Calditrichaceae bacterium | reverse complement strand
GTAGTCGGCGGAAAGCACAACACTAACTACCGTTTTATCCCAGGCATAAAGTGAACTGCCATAGAGAGAAAGATCCGGATATCTTTTTGGTGCCGTTTCCGAGGGCGCTTCACTCATCAGAAATTCCCCCCGGAATCCGGCTTTCAGAATATCCCCGGCCCAGGCGCCGCCCGCCACCCAGCGGTCGTTCCGGATTCCGCCGATCAGATAAAAATCGTAATTAAATTTATTCAGGGAAAACAACCCGGCAATAATGGTTTCCTTCATGGTTTTTCCCGGTTTGTCCACCAGCTCCAATTTGGAGACCGGACCGGTATAGTACTGCAGACGCAGGGCATCGGCACCCGGCTTTTCCTCGTAGTCGAAATCCAGTACCGATTTCGGATTGTACAGATCGATCACATTCCATACCAGAGCGGTACCCCAGGCAATGCGCTGACGGCCCAGGGTCAGCTCCATACTTTTCAGACTGTAATCCAGCCACAGGCGATCGATCTGGGCATAGCCCAGCGAATTTTTGGCATCCCACAGTACTGCATCAAGATTGGTGAAATCATAATTGGTTTTTATCTGATCCAAAAAGTCGGGAATTTTTTCCACTGAGTTCCCATAGAAAGTACGCATGCGCAATTGCAGGGAACCGCGCACAGCATTGGAGGGATACCAGTAAGTATTCAACCGGAAATGAAAGAGCTGATCGTATAAGCGGGAATCGATCTCCGGATAGCGGGAACTGCTGGCCAGATACTTGGCATATCCGTTTATCTGATATGGTGAGAGCTGGGCAAAGACGGAACCGGTCAGGATCAGCAGGAATATCAATAGTGTTTTCTTCATTCCTAATCAATTCCCTTTGCTGTCTCATCCGATTTAATCTGCCCGTCTTCCAGGTTAACAATCCGGCGTGCCCGTTCGATAACCCGGGCGTCATGGGTAGAAAAGACAAAAGTCATTTCATAATCTTTATTCAATTTGGCCATCAGGTCCAGCAGGGATCCGGTGGACTCAGAATCCAGATTGGCGGTAGGTTCATCCGCTAAAACAAAAGATGGATGGGAGGCCAGGGCCCGGGCAACCGCCACACGCTGCTGCTGACCGCCGGAGAGCTGGCTTGGGCGGTTATCTATCCGGTCCCCCAGACCCACTGCAGTCAGCAGTTCCTTCGCCCGCTTCTCCCTTTCCGCTTTTGGAACACCCTGGAGCAGCATGATAAACTCCACATTTTCCAGGGCAGAGAAAACAGGGATCAGGTTATACGCCTGAAAGACAAATCCGATATGATGCAGCCGGTATTCCACCATTTCACTGGATTTCAGCTTTTCAATATTTGTCCCGTCCACCATAATGGTGCCGTAGCTTGGTTCATCCAGTCCGCCAACCATATTCAACAGGGTGGTTTTTCCGGAACCGGATGGCCCGACAATCGCAGTAAACTCACCCTTTTCGATCTGCAGATCCACATGCTTCACTGCCTCAACCGCCACCGCACTGGAATTATAGGTTTTTCCCAAATCGTGTGTCTCAATCAAAGCCATCTATCTTTCTCCTTACGCTGATATTCACTATCCAAAATAATATTCATCACCACTACTCCATTACTCCAGTTCTTTCTGACTCCATCACTCCACTTCTCCATTCTAGTACGTCCTTATCGCCTGACTCGGTACCAGATGCACTGCCTTCCAGGCCGGCACGGTGGATGCAGCGCTGGCGGCAACAATGATCATGGCCACCAGGGCGATATACATATCCAGCGGGAG
>CAYVKM010000263.1:0-1760 GCA_964452045.1 uncultured Calditrichaceae bacterium | reverse complement strand
TATGGTGAGCTCTACCTTTCCCGCCCGCTCAAGGTAAAACGGGATAGTGGTAGAAGCGTTGAACGGATTGGGATAATTCTGGTAGAGGGTTAGCTGGTCCGGAAGCGATCCAGGTGGTTCATGAAAAAAGTTTTCCAGAATAAATTCAACATTTGTTTTTAGCCGGTTGGTGTCATAGCGGTATGGTCTGCCGCTCACAAAAACGAAATTGCCGCCATTACTGCGAAAAGTTCCACCGGCGGCCGGTTTATGCCAGACGCCCAATCCCCGCGGCACGCTAAAAGATACCGTCTCTAGGAAAAGCAGGATACTTTCGGTATTGGAAAAATCCGTTTCAAATACTGCGTTATAACTTTGCTCGGCACTCATTAGATTATCTTGCAAGCCGGGATAAACCGCAACACAATTCCGGATGATGGATTCCGGGTTCTCCGTCCAGGTAATTCCCAGATAATCCTGCAGCTCCCCAAAAATAAAATCCCGGCCCCGTCTGCTCATCAGCAAAATATTCCCCCCGGCTTCCAGATAGGCCAGGATAGAGGTTTGTTGCCATTTTCCCACATCGCCATTATAATGATTCCCGATCCAGATAACGGTTGAGTATCGACCCAATACTTCAGCCGGTACCATGCCATGACCTAGTGGTTCCGGTAAGGAGGAAGGATAAACACTGTTTGGCTCATTAAAACAGTCCCAAAACGAAATCCGGAAATTGCCGCTAAAGGCTCTGTTTTGGTAACATTCCCATATTTCCTGGCCATATGTTTCAAAATCCACCCCGTTAACCAGTAAAATTCCCTGGTCAAACTGGGGATTGACAAATGGTTCTTCGATGGTTTTCAGGATCCAGTTGTATTTATCAAGTTCCAGATCGATGGGCTCTGCATTTACTGTGAGTTGAAAAGATTGTGTCTGAAGGCTGTCCCAAACCACCAAAGTAGTTTCCCCCTGCGCCGTGGTTATGGTAACATCGAGGGGCATCCAAAATATATGGTTGTTTTGCAACTGTTTTATTTCCAGCTGAATGTCATATTGAGAGCCGTTTTGAATCCAGTCCCAGGAATAAGAATAATTGGGATAATATTCTTCGTATATCCATTGATGGAAAAACTTATCCAGGTTCAGGCGGGATACGGTTTGGCATATTAACTGAAAATCCTCCGTGGTTGCTGTACCGTACCGATGTCCCGGGGAAGCGTAGTAAGTTTTCAGTATATTGAAAAAGGTATTATCCCCGGTGATGTGTCTTAACATATGCAGAACCCAGGAACCTTTGTAGTAACTGAGACCCAGATCAAAAATATTTTCATTTTCCGGATCTTCCACATAAATCGTCCCCGGGCCAAGATACAGCTGATAGTCCATTTGATACTCACTGGCGGTATACCCGGAATAAAGGTGCTCGAACCAGAGCGCTTCACTGTAACTGGCAAAACCCTCATTCAGCCAGATATGATGAAAACTGTCGCAGGTAATCATGTCTCCCCACCATTGATGGGCTATTTCGTGGGCATATAATCCTTCATTCCATCGGCCATAAGTAGTGCAGGTTTGATGCTCCATCCCACCGCTCCATAAAAAATCCGCCTGGCCGTATTTCTCATCGACGAATGGATATTCACCAAATAGATTGGAATAAAGAGCTAATATATCAGTCACTTTAGCGTTTATCTCTGTATATTGATCGTAATTCCCTGGGAAAGTGTAAAAATGAATTTTCATGGTGTCCGCACCGCCATGGTAGATATAGTCATCATAAT
>CAYVKM010000262.1:0-1774 GCA_964452045.1 uncultured Calditrichaceae bacterium | reverse complement strand
ACTTCTTGTTAAAATCTAATCCTCATTTTTCGCTGGCACCACCTGCCTTATCTGTTCCCATTGAAACCCCTTCCCCTGCAGGTACCGGATTAATTTCTCCCTTAATTTATCTCCCGTGTCCCGGGAATGGCTCTTCAGAAATTTTTTTACCAGGGATCGGGCAATTTCCATTTCCTCTTCTTCCGGGAGCAGTTCTTTCAGGAGGGGTTCATACATTTCCCGGGGAATACCCCGCTGGACCAGTTTTTGAACCAGCAGCAGTTTACCGGCTGGCCGCAACCGTAACTCATTCTGAATAAACAAACGGGTGAATTGTTCATCATTTACCAGTTCCACATTTTCCAGATGATCCAGTATCTGGTTGATTACCTCGCTCCGGTGTCCCTTTTCCCGCATCTTGCGCCATAATTCCCGGCGGCTGTGCGGGCGAACCGTCAGGTATCTCAAGGCCTGATCCTTTGCCTGCCGGATACTGTCCTCCTGCAAGATCTTCAGAAATTCATCATCGCTGAAGCTGTTTCCCGGGGACAGGCCGAATTTCAGCACAATTTCCGGGGTTATCAGCAACTCTTCATCATCTTCCAGGGTAATGATAAAGCGCTCGGGACGACCACGGCGCATTTTCATTTGTTTGATAACAGGCATGCTACTCCAAGAGAAGGAAAGATTAAAAAATAAAGATGAAAGATGAAAGTAAAAGAGTATCATTAGAAACAGGCTTTAATACAGTAAAAATTCTGCATCGAGCCAAAAAGCATCCCTAAAAGATGCTTAAATTAAAAACCTTTTTAATCTTTAATCCTTCATCTTTAATCTTGTATTGCAGATTTTTAACTGCTTTTTTCGGATTTCTTGCTGCCGGATTTTTCCGCAGGTTCTTTTTCCTTTTTTTCTTCAGCTTCAGGTTCCGGAATCATTCCCAGTTTTTGCTTCACCAGGGTATCAATTTTTTGGGTATACTCGGCATTTTCCTTCAGGAAATTCTTGACATTCTCCCGACCCTGGCCAAGTCTTTCTTCACCAAAGGAATACCAGGTACCACTCTTCTGCACAATATTCATCCGTGCTGCCAGGTCCAGCAGATCTCCCACTTTAGAAATACCCTCATTATACATAATATCGAACTCGGATTCCCGGAAGGGAGGCGCCATTTTATTCTTCACCACTTTCACCCGGGTCCGGTTACCCACCGTATTTTCACCATCTTTTATGGAAGCAATTCGCCGGATATCCATGCGGATGGAAGTATAAAATTTAAGTGCCCGTCCACCGGTAGTGGTTTCCGGATTACCGAACATCACCCCGATTTTTTCCCTGAGCTGATTGATAAAAATAACCGAGGTGTTCGATTTGCTGACCGTGGCAGTTAGTTTTCTTAGAGCCTGGGACATCAACCGGGCCTGCAGACCCATGTGCGAATCGCCCATCTCTCCTTCCAGCTCTGCCCGCGGTACCAGTGCCGCTACCGAATCCACCACCACCACATCGATGGCGCCGCTGCGCACCAGCGTCTCCACGATCTCCAATGCCTGCTCACCGGTATCCGGCTGGGATACCAGCAGATTTACCGTATCCACCCCCAGCCGTCTGGCATAACCGGGATCCAGAGCATGCTCGGCATCCACAAATGCCGCCAACCCGCCCAGCTTCTGCGCTTCGGCGATGATGTGAAGTGCCAGGGTGGTCTTTCCGGACGATTCCGGCCCGAATATCTCAATGATCCGGCCCCGCGGAACACCCCAGATCCCCAGGGCATAATCCAGGGAAATGGAAC
>CAYVKM010000261.1:0-1784 GCA_964452045.1 uncultured Calditrichaceae bacterium | reverse complement strand
AGAAAGAAAAAATTGTAGTAGGCGCCCATTTCGACTCCTGGGATCTGGGACAGGGGGCAATCGACAACGGTTTGGGAACTGCAATCCTGTTCGAAGTCGCCCGGTTAATGAAACAATTCAGTCCTCAAAACTATTATACCCTTGAGTTTGTCTGGTTTAACGGGGAAGAACTCGGTCTGTTCGGATCGAAAAAATACCTTGAGCAGCATAAGGATGATCATATCGTTGCCATGTTTAATATGGATATGACCGGCACACCAACCGGTTTTAATGCTATGGGATTTGATGAATTTGTGCCTCTTTTTGAAACGCTTGCCGACAGTCTGAAAGGATTCAATTTGGAGAAAGGTGTTATCAGCAGGCCGTGGACCAATAGCGATCATATGCCCTTTATGCTGGCCGGTATTCCCACCCTTTCCCTTCAAGCGCACCTGGATGACGAGATGGCCCGGTATTACCACACCGCCGGAGACACGTTCGATAAGGTGAATCGAAAATATCTATCTGACGCTGCTGCTGTGGTGAGTGTTCTGATTCAAAAATTAGCGAATGAGCAAAAATTTAAATTTCCCCACAAATCAAAAGAACAAGTGATCGAAATGCTTAAAAATTTTAAACTGGATGAATTATTAAAACATGAGAAAGAGTGGCCATTCGGTTCAAATTAACTGGTTTGTAGGGAATCAAAACCGATTTTCAGAAATGATAAATATTAGAATTGGAGGACCGATGCACAAATTATCAATTCTTCTCATATCAACTGTCCTGGTTGTCTTATCCTGTTCACCTAATAAACGGGACCAGGCCGCCCGCCAGATGGCTGCCGCTTACGATGCCATTCAACAAAAATATGAGGAGAGAATGAAAACGGTCAGCACAGACTCAGCCTACCAGCAACTTAAAGCAGAGAAGAAAGCCGATCTGGAAATGTTTCTGGGAAAGTTTGAGGATGCCGGATCGACTGATGCTATAAATATTGTTAGAAGTCTTACCCTTATTGATCTGAAACTTTACGATGCCGCTCTGGACACGTTGAATCATATCATAGACCATAAAAGTGAGATGGAAGATCAGGCAAAACTGCAGAAGGTGCGGATTCTTCAGGAAACCAATAAATTTGAGCAGGCCATAGAAATCTTTAAACCGATTGAAGACAAATTATCCTGGGACAAATATTACTGGGATGTGGTCTTCAATTTTACCTTCGAAGCTCCTGATCCGCAGGACCGCGAGCGGTTTTCCCGAATGTTGTTATCCCGGAATGACTGGCCGGGAAATTTAAAGGACTATAAAAGATATATGTATCAGAATATCGCCTTTGTGGAAAAAGAACGGGGCGAAATCGATAACGCCAGATCTACTCTCAATCAGGGAATTGAAGCGCTGCAGGACTCCGGAAGCACCGGTACCCTGGAATCCACCCTCAAGCTGATTGACCTGATCGGTAAACCGGCGCCGGAACTCACGGCCAAAACCTGGCTGAATTCCCAGCCTTTTACTCTCAGTGAAATGAAGGGAAAGGTAGTCCTGATCGATTTCTGGGCGACCTGGTGCGCCCCCTGCCGGGTGGTAATTCCCACTTTGGTGGAATCCTATGAGAAAGATAAAAACAAAGGATTGGTTATCCTGGGGTATACCCGGTTGTATGGACGATACCGGGACGATTTACAAAACCTTGGTGCGGTTCAGCCCGCGAAAGAAATTATGTTGACCCGGGATTTTCTCAAGCGATTTAAAATGAGTTACCCGATTGCCATTGCCGAGAACAAGGATGGATTTGACAA
>CAYVKM010000260.1:0-1785 GCA_964452045.1 uncultured Calditrichaceae bacterium | reverse complement strand
CCTCCCATTTTCGTCTGGGGTCGATATTTTTATCCCTGCACATATTTGATAAAGCAGAGGAGCATCTGAAACGTGCGGTGGAAATTGATCCCAATTTCCACAGTGCTTACATCGCCCTGGCCCGCTGCTATTTTTATCAGAAGAAGATCCAGGATGCGGCCAGTATTCTGGAGGTTCCGGCAAAAGCCGAGGTAAATTATCCCGATTTGTATAACATGCTGGGTATGGTATTGCTGGAACAGAAAAATTATATCCACGCCCTGAACCATTTTCGTCATGCCATAAGATTAAATCCCAAATACAAGGAAGCCATATTTAATATTGCTGCAGCAATCTTTAAAAGGATCGCTCTGCTCCGAAACCAGAAAAAAACAGATGAGATCAAACGGAACCTGGAATTTCTGAATGTGATCCTCAGTAAAATTTACAAGATTGGTGATGAAGAAGACCAGTCGCTGGTCAAGCAGGTAAAACAGGCCTTCTCACAGCGAAATTTCGGAAAGATTCAAACCCTGATTTTTGATTATCGCAACAAACTGTTTTACCAGAAGCTGGCACCGGAAATTGTAGGGTATGAATTTTATCTGATGTTGCGACACAAACCGGAGATTCTGGACAAGAAAATCCTGAACCTTTATCAGTCCAAGATCTCTAAAATTTTGCAGGAAAATACCAATTATCCGGATATGTGGAATTACCGTGCTCTCATTCATCTGCTACTCTGCCGGGATTATTTTCTGAAAGGATTGGATAATATTAAACAGGCGACTGTTATAAATCCGAATTTTAAAAAAGCAAAAAGTAACCTTCGTTTAGTCGAGAACGATGGGAGAGAATTCTTATCCTTGATCAAGGCGATCACCAAGTAGGGATACCCAATTTCAGCATATATTCTTAATTGATTTATTGTGATTCGAATCACGCCTATCTCATTGATTCTCAAATAATTTGCACGAGATTGTATAATGGGGAGTTCCATCATGAAATGTCGGTACTTATTTTTAATTATGACAATATTTTGGGCCACTTTATTGCCTGCCCAAACCGGAGAAATCAGCACTGTTCTCAACCGGATGTCCGATTCCACACCGGACTGGGAGTTAAATCTTACCGTCAACCTGAATTTTGAATCTGTCAACGGCCTGTCCTTTCAGTTGCCGGCCGGCATATCGGTAATCCCGGTTTCGATACAGCTGAATGGCCGGGAAGTGTGGCTGCAGAATAAGCTGGCCGTCCCAGATCGCGATTCGGTTATTACCTGGGATTTTACATCACAGGGACTTTCGTTTTTTTTCCGTAACGGACTTCTGAAAAACGGTGATGTACTGGCCATTTCCTGTCATGCCAGTATTCCCCAAACGGATAACTTCCCTGCAGCGGTCGTTCTGAAGGAAGCATCCATATCAGACAATAGCATTAATCTCTCCGAGCGGGATTATGCGCGTGGTACAATTCCATTAATTTCCAATCAAGAAGAAAATTAGCAACAGGTATAGATTATGATTAACAAGCTACGATTTACCATTATTCTGACATTTCTTTTCTTTTCCGGTGCATTGGCTGACCAGGGTGGGAATGATACTTTCGGTTATATGTGGACGGATTCCAAAACGCCCAATGATACAGTTGCCTATAATTGGATTGATATTTTTAATGGCACTCAAATTTTAAATGGAGTATCGAATGGTGTTTTTGGTCCTGTCGCAATTCCGTTTGATTTCCAATTCTACGGTGATGTTTTTAACCAACTATATATTTCTTCAAACGGATTTATTAGTTTCAGTG
>CAYVKM010000259.1:0-1797 GCA_964452045.1 uncultured Calditrichaceae bacterium | reverse complement strand
GATAAACGATGCAGTATATACCCCCAGGTACCGTAATGTTTTACGTATCGCATAATTACTTCTCCTGAGTTATGTTTTAAAGGATGTGGTAAAACACCAGATTTTCTCTAAAATAAAAGTCGCTTGAGAAAAATATACTATAAGCAAAAATTTTTATCAAGAAATATATAACTTTATATTTTTTAAAAGTCTATTGAGAATCCATATCAATAGAGATGTAGGTAATCCGGGGGATTTGCAGATTTATTTCACTTTATTTACGGAGCTGCTATGTCTGAATCCACTCAATTAAGTCTCTAACAGCATCAAGGGTATGTCCACAATAATGAGTCAGAAATTGTTCATCCAATTTTTTTTCCGGGGGAATCTGTTCCGACGCAGCAAGTGCGCGTGTACCGTCAAAATCAACATAGGAAAGTCTTGCAGTCAACTCGCTGGATTCCCTGCCGAAGACGGTGCCAGGAAGAATGGCCACACCGGCTTCCTGGATTAACCGGTCACACAACATATCGCTGGTTAAAATCTTTCTTTTATGTAAGTGCTTTTTAAATTTTTTAAAATCCGGGAATAAATAAAACGCCCCCTGCGGGCAGGATACTTTTATATCTGACGTTTTTAATTCGTTAGCAATGTAGTCTCCTAATGCCTTTAGGATTCTGCGAGAATTCCATAGGTAACGTTCAATCTGGATACCCCCATGGAATGCCCGAACCGCAGCATATTGAATAGGAGCACTGGTGGAAGTAAAGGTTTCGCTCGCAACCACTGCCATGGCATCCATTAACCAGTGAAGCGATTTTGGGAAGACAAATGTACCCAGCCTCCAGCCGCCTGCGCCACACCATTTACTGAGCCCACCACTGACAATAGTCCCCTCCGGATAAAAGCGGGCAATGGAAATATGCTTCCCCTCATGGTGCAATTCACCATAAATTTCATCGGAGAGAAGGACCACCCGATTTTTCCGGGCCACATTTGCCAGAGACTTTAATTCATCTTCCGGATATGTTCGTCCGGTCGGATTTGCCGGATAGTTCAGTATCACGATCCTGGGACGGCCAGGATCCTCTTTACACAATACTTCCAATTCATCTGAGGTTAGCCTCCAATCATTATTGGGATCTGTAGCAAGCCATCTTACATGACGACCAATGATGTTTGCCTGGGGGGCATACGACACCCAGCTGGGAGTAGGAATTACCAGATCTCCATAATAAACCAATTGAAGCAGAAACATCAATTCCTTTGAACCGGGTCCGATCAGCACATCTTCTTCAGTACATTCGATACTCTGGCTGCGGTGATAATATTCCGCCACCGACTTCCGTAATTCCGGTAAGCCTTTAACCGGGAGATATTGCTTGCGGTGAGCGTTCGCCCGTAACTCCTGCACAACCGGGTCCGGAACCGGAAAAGGAGACTGACCCAGTCCGAGTTTATAAATGTGGCGGCCACTTTTCTCCAATTTCTGGCAGACCTCGTTTATCGCGAGAGTAGCCGATTGCGGTAATCCCCGTACATTCAAGTTTAAAAACATTTCAGGAGAGTTTTGAAATTGATCTGACATTATTCATTTCCCTTTTTGAAAATTAGAATTTCGGTGGCAATTGATAATAAATCACCTACTCTTTATTGTTCCGCCAATTTAGTTTGATCCATCTTTTTTGCTGGTATATTAACCAGATTGCTCCATTGATATCCGTTCGCATATGGTCTATACCAAAATTTTGCAGACGATCTAAAATTTTCTTTGAGGGATGATTGAATCGGTTATTTCGGCCCACAGGTATCATCGCC
>CAYVKM010000258.1:0-1829 GCA_964452045.1 uncultured Calditrichaceae bacterium | reverse complement strand
ATCTGCCGAAGACCAGTGAGGTGCTGTTAAAAGTTTACAATATCCTGGGACAGGAGGTGGTTACCCTGGTGGAAGAAAAGCAATCCGCTGGGCAAAAAACGGTGGTATGGGATGGTTGCAATAAGGTGGGCCAGGCAGTCGGTTCCGGGATTTATATCTATCGAATTAAAGCAGGACATTTTGTTCAGAGCCGTAAGATGATGCTTTTAAGATAATAAGTATTTTTTGATCTGCTAAAATAAAGGAGGGTTTACCATGAAGACTTTCTGTAAATCCCTAATTTTTATCTTAGTTTTGATTTATACTTCAATTTTTGCGGCATCAAAAATCACCCCTCAATTGGCCGAAGCCATCTCTGAAGCAGAACAAAATGGCAACACCGTGAAGGCAGTGATCATCATGAAAGAACAATATCCAATATTGGAACTAAAAGAATTCCTGGATATATCCCATGCCACGTTGCCGGAGCGGGCCTATACAGTAATTACAGAACTGCAACAGCATGCCCGCAGAACCCAGGCGGATATTTTGACCTATCTGAACGTACAATCCCCGGATAAACTCATTGAATATCAGAGTTTCTGGATCACCAATATTATTGCTATCGAAGCGAAACCGTTCATCTTCAGCGCATTGGATAGCAGGACTGATATTTCCCGTATAGACCTGGATATGCCCCTGAAATTGATGGAACCGGTGGAAGAACATCCGGCTTTTTCCTTCCCCGGTCATGCCGAGATCGGATTGAAAGTAATCAATGCTCACAAAATGTGGGAACTGGGATTTACCGGCCAGGGAGTAATTGTCATGAATCTCGACTCCGGAGTGGATGGATATCACCCCGCCCTGGCTGAACGCTGGCGCGGAATCCATGTCCCCTGGCAACATGCCTGGTTCGATCCGGTATTCGGAACTAGTTTTCCACAAGCACTTGGTAGTACGGTTCCGGAGCATGGCACTTCGGTCATGGGTGTTATCATGGGATTAGATCCTGCTACACTTGATACCATCGGTGTTGCCTGGGAATCAGAATGGATTGCTGCATATGGTGGTGGGGGCTCAATTGGTGTAATTGCTGGTTTGCAGTGGGCACTGGATCCGGATGGGAATCCGGTAACTATAAATGATATGCCTATTGTGGTAAATGATTCCTGGACTTTACCCTCCAATCCATGCAATCCATATAGCTTACCTGCCATTATTGCCCTGGAAACGGCTGGAGTAGCCTATGTTGTAGCCGGGGGTAACAGCGGACCTGCGGCCGGTACTATTACTGCCCCAGGAACTGTAAATCTTACCGAAATGATCGTCTTCTCGGTAGGCGCTATCGATGGTAACCTGCCCGGTTGGCCCATTGCCTCCTGGAGTAGTCGTGGACCTACAATTTGCACTGGAGCTGGTAATCAGATTAAACCGGAGGTTTCTGCACCGGGATCGCATGTTCGTACTAGCCGTCCAGGTGGTATCTACGTATATACCAGTGGGACTTCATTTGCAGCTCCTCATGTCTGCGGGGCCATCGCCCTGTTAAAGCAGGCTTTTCCCGAAAAAACCGGTGAACAGTTGCAGCAGATGCTGTATGATAATGCCCGGGATCTGGGTATACCCGGTGAAGACAATGAGTATGGAATGGGCATTATCGATGTGTATCAGGCCTATCAGGCCAATGTCGTACCCCAGAATCCCCGGCCACCCAATAATAATGCCATTTACAGCGACTACACCACCCCATCTTCAGTCAGCATTACCTGGAGCGATCCCACCCATTTGGTGAATGGAGACACTTTAACAAACTTTGAAATACACCTCTGGCGGGATTCCCAGTACCT
>CAYVKM010000257.1:0-1837 GCA_964452045.1 uncultured Calditrichaceae bacterium | reverse complement strand
TCATTACTCTACGATCAAAATTCCAATTCAGGGTATCCCTGACGCCGTTGGGATGTACTGAAAGGATTCGCATATCTCCCAAATGGTATTCATCGGAAACTACTGCCAAGATATACTGGCTTGGTGAGGGGAAATCAGTTGTTCCCCAAATATCATTTATTTGTGTCTCAGTCCCACTCTCCAGTTTCTGCCAACTACTACCATCATAATGAACTATCGTGCCACCCCTTCCGACAAAATAAATATCAGTTGGTGTACTTCCCCATATTTGTATGACGCCACCATCTTCCTGATTTAATATTCCCATATCCCAGAGATGATACTGTGTCCAATATTGACCATTCCAATGTTTGGGAACTCCAGAAGTGACCCAGACATCATTTTCGGAGAAAGCCTGTATTCCATTTAATATTGGAGTTATATAACTACCATTATAATAAATCTGTATCCGCTTCAACTCCCACTGCTCCCCATCCCAATGAACAACATTATAAGGAAGCGAGGATTGGGCGCTATCAGCATAAATTTCACCTACCGCCCAGATATCGGTTTCGTTAATAATAGCTACATCATATAACAGGCTGCTACCCAAACCACCAAAGGAAAATGTTTCCCACTGAAACTGATGGCTGGTGGTGTCCATTGTAGTAATTTCCAGCGGCTGACTGTTGGCTACCGATTTACCATCTGTTATTAGCCGGGCCTTATAATTGTAATTATGGGCTGGTAATAGCATAGTGTCAATAATTGTAGTATCAGTATGAAGCAAAGTCCTATCACATATTAGAGAATCATCCCGGAATAATTGATATTGAGTATTGGGTTCTGTATTTCTGGTTTGTAGTAGAAGCTCCGCTTCAGTAACGCCCACATATTCAGCAGTAAGTGTTACCTGCGGTTTGTTTTCCGGGGCGGTACTCTTTTCGCATGAAAAGAAAGAAATAAGAATTAAGAAAAAAGAAATCCCGGTATAAAAATAAATCTTCCGGCCTTTCAAAGTAAAAAGGTAGAAATAAAAAGGAATAAATAAAGATATTAGGATTAGACGGGGATTTTTTGACAAGAAAAGCATCCGGCCTCCCTGAAGGCTCCGCTTTTGCTTTATGGTTAATTTCACACTTAAAGTACAGGTACTGATTGCTTTTTGTCAAGAGGAATTTCGAGGTGGTAAAAATTTATAGAATTGGAAACAAAAAGATTTTGGGGCTTGGGTTTTTTGACGAAGATAGATTCCGGACAATCGCCTCCAGCGATTTCCGGAATGACAAGTTACCTTTCTCAAATGACGATCAAAGGCAAGTCGCGGTCTGCGGTTTATGTTTTCCCGACATAAAAAACAAAACCCGGAACGATTGCCCCGGGTTCTATTATCCGTATCAATTTTCATGCGCTTATCCCAGGAATGCCCGGAGGGCCCGGCTTCGGGAAGTATGACGCAACCGGCGGATCGCTTTCTCTTTTATCTGCCGTACCCGCTCGCGGGTCAGGTTAAAGCGTTCGCCAATTTCCTCCAGGGTTAAGGGATGCTCCTGTCCCAGTCCGAAATACAGCCGTACCACTTCTGCTTCCCGCTTGGTAAGGGTCGCAAGTGCCCGGTCAATTTCCACTCTTAGCGATTCATCCATCAAATCGTCATCGGGCGGGGGAAGATGGTCATTCTGGATCACATCCAGCAACCGGTTATCCTCGCTGTTGCTGAACGGGGCATCCATGCTGAGATGCCGTCCGGAAATCTTAAGGGTATCGGCCACTTCAAAATCGGTCATATCCAGCTGGTCGGCAATTTCACTGGCGCTGGGTTCGCGCTCGAATTCCTGTTCCAATGCGGAATAGGCTT
>CAYVKM010000256.1:0-1850 GCA_964452045.1 uncultured Calditrichaceae bacterium | reverse complement strand
TCTGCTGTAAAGTTGAAAATGAACTCCAGACTTTACAGCAGATTTTCTGTAAAGTATGATTGAAATAAATTACATTTCTCACTGTGACCTTTATTTTTTGCTGTCTAACAGAAGTGAAAGAAATTTTATTCTTTTTTGGCACCTCCGGAAGTTGTAGTATACTTTGTCATCGGAGAGGAGTTCAAAAAGGACTTGTAGAAAAAAGCAGTGGATCGTGCGATATAGATCGTGGATATGTTGGTTAAGGTATTGGGTCAAATGAATATTGGTGGTGATGAACGGAAAGCTGAGATCCTTGCCAGGATTGGTACAGTACTGGAAAATGAATTTGAGGACAGTATTAATTTTGAGAATGAACAAGCTATTTAATATTTCGGGGAAAAAAAGATATATTGAATAAAATACGAACCTGTAGTTTTAACAAAAGTTTAGTAATATTATAGTAATATCTATTAAAGGTGGATTTCTGTTAATAATTTATATACAGGGCATATCATTCCTATTTAAGAATGCAGGAAAATAGTTAGGTTTTTTCATTGGCTACCTTGTTTCCTCCTTTGTTTAGTGTTTGGAGACATGAGTTATGTTTCCACGTGGGAATCAGATACTCTTTCCCATGTACTACATTTTCTGCGTACGGTCCTCTTAAACGCTCTGAACAACTCATATTCATCGAATTGTGCGTTAGGCATTATCTCAAGGACAGTCTCTGACAGAGCGGGCCTTAATTCAGAACTCAAGTCATCAACAATCTCTTCCGGTTTAATTCTTGCCATATTACTCCTTACTTTTTGCCTTTCTTTTTACTTTTCTTTTTCGCGCGAGCTTTTGCTTCACGAGTAGTTTTATCTTGATGTTGTTTTTTGGTAAGTAGTTGTAAATTTCTAACAGTGTCTGAGCCACCATCTTCAAGCGGGATTTTATGATCTACTTCTTTTCCTCTGGGGACTTCTGTTAACCCCATCTTTTTCAGAAATCGCCTCACAACTTCGGGATCACGTTTGGGTTTTACTTTAACCATTTTCTAACCTTCCAGTATTTACTGAACATATTAAATATATCAAAAAATTAGATTTTAAACAGATAAAAGGCAAGGAAAAATTCTAACTATCTACTCTATCCAAAAACGAACGGTTATGGGTAAGCATAAAATCTTTGAAAATATCAAAATTAGCTGCACAAAAAATGAAATGGGTAGGGCCTTATACAATTGATGATTTGCTGGACGGGTGTCTTGACCCCACACCCCAAAGTCCCTGTCATATTTGATTATGGTGGGGCTTTTTTAAGGAGAGAACTTGAAGCTACTTGCTGAAAAGGTTCAGTAAATTAGAATAATATTGTCATTTAAAAAAAGCAATACTGTTCTGTTTATGACCGGGATTAAAATAAGATTTTTGGAGGGCGATAAGAGAAAGTTTTTGTTCTTTATTCTATTTCCTGCACTTACATCAGAACCGCTATTTTGGCAGTCATTTTAACATAATCAGAATTTTAATTATTTCTTGCTTTTAATCATCCGGGTTTTCTATTTTCCGGCGCTCAAATAATAAAAAGTCTGAATATGGCGGAAATATCTTTCCCGGAGGAGTTAAAAAAATACCTGGTCGCTTACGATCAGATAGGCAATAATGAATGGGTATTTTTCCTGAAGGATTTCCCGGTGAAAAAAATCCGGATTAAATCGGTTTCACTTACAGAGACCAGATCTCCGATGTACAAAGGAATCGCCGATGTTGAATTTTGTAATGCCGGAAATAAGCATCTATCCAGCCCATCAGTTTTATCCAGCGATCCTCTGGAATGTGTTATAGACACCCTGGCAAAAATAATTACAACCGATGGTATTA
>CAYVKM010000255.1:0-1861 GCA_964452045.1 uncultured Calditrichaceae bacterium | reverse complement strand
TTCAGCGGAAATTTATGATAATGGGATTGAAGGGTATGGCCATTCAGCACCTGGATAAAGGTATGTGAATCGACCGGATCAGCTCCCCGGAAAATACCGGGGATAACAGCCAGTACATTTTCCATTGATTGATCGACAATTTTAAAAAACCACCCCTCAAAATAGTTTTTCCTTTTTGTTTTGCCCTGGTATATTTCAGGGTGCCATATTTTTCTAATAGAATAGAACATTTTTCCGAATTTGAACCTTTTAGTAATCCTGCTGGTTAAAGGCAAAATTTAAGCAATCTACTTATACGTCACCAACTGTTAATTCGCATATCATAACACCAGGAGAATAATATAATGGATAAAGATAAGCCAACCCTGGCGCAAATGCTCCGGGTACCATTCCTTTCTTCGATTATTTCCCCGCTTTTTGCCGGGACATTACTCGCTGTTTCAATAACCGGAAATTTTAGCATACTCGGTTTTTTATTTGTGATGATCATGGGGCTGGCATTGCACGGGGCAACCAATGTGTATAATGACATTTATGATACCATTCAGGGAACCGATAGAATGAATGATCACCGCAATGAGTTCAGTGGGGGTTCAGGCGTTCTGGTCGATTATCCGGATCTGTTTCCTAAAATGTATTCCATCGCCAGGATATGCTTGATTATCGCTTTTATTGCTACTGCTGCATTAATGTTAGTTGTGGAAAATTCTCTATGGCCGATTCTATGGAGCCTGTATTTTCTTTCCGCATTTTTCAGTAAATTCTATACTGCTTCACCCGTGAAACTGGCCTATCGTGGTGTTGGTGAGATTTCAGTCTGGTTTGCCTTTGGTCCGATGGCCATTCTGGTAGCGGCAGTGAGCCAGAATGTGGGATTCCATCCGCTGATTATCACCGCCATGCCCATCACCGGCATAAGTACTCTCTCGATATTACTGCTGGGGCAGCTGATAGACCTGGAGGCGGATAAAGCCGGAGGCAAACTTGGTGCAGCCGCCAGAAAAGGTCCAGCATTTACTGCTTTTCTTTACGTCACCGTGCAACTCCTGCTGGTGCTGAATGTTCTTATCCTGTCTTTATATTTTGTGAGCGGTGGCTGGATTATCCTTATTTCCCTTATTCCCTATCTTTTGCTACTACCGGGAATTAGCCGGATCGTCTTGCGGGAATATGGCCATCCGGAGAAATTAAAACCGGCGGCGAAAAAGAACGTAAAATTACATCTCCTCTTCGCGCTATTGTTCAGTCTGGGAATTGGTTTGTCGCTTTGGTGTGATTAATCTAATTCTATTATCATTTCAAGCGCCGGCAGATAGGCTCCAGCGTCCATGCATCGCAAAGAAAAACTTTACTGTCATTGCGAATTCCTGACGCAAGTCAGGAATGTGGCAATCTCCTTTGGGCCTCTGCCAGATTATCCATCCATGGGTAAGTCTAAATACCCGGAGATTGCTTCAGCGTCCATGCTTCGCAAAGACAAAAGAGTCTAGTCAATTCGAGGGAGAACCGGGATGGTTTGATTCGAGAAATCTTCAGTTTATTTTTCTTGAATGGCAGAAACGGAAAGTATGGTGGTATAGATTCCTTCCCGCAACTGCGGGACTCGGAATGACTACCCGAACTTGTCATCGCGAGGAGCGCCTGCCTGCCCAGCATCGGCGCAGGCAGGAAGCGACGTAGCGATCTTCTTTTGGTTCTTGTGATTATGTCCATCCATGGGAAAATCCACACGGGTGGAGATTGCCACGCCATCCCTGGCTCGTAAAGACAACTATCTCTAACCATAGATGTCATTCCGGAAATCGCTGAAAGCGATTGTCCGGAATCTGAAGTATTTTCCAAAGAATTATTGCGCTACCGA
>CAYVKM010000254.1:0-1862 GCA_964452045.1 uncultured Calditrichaceae bacterium | reverse complement strand
ACATGATTACTATGTTATTGATGAAAACATCGTTTGGAATATTATCACCGTAGACTTGCCTAGACTTAAGAATCAAATTTTTTCATTAGCAAAAAAGACTTTATAATATTTTACTACAGCCACTAACATGCCGGTGTACGCCATAGCCTCCCGCCAGCCCATCCAGGTTGTCATGCCTTTTGCAAATTGAATTCCAGAGCTTAATATTTCTTTCTGTATTGTTTTATAGTCCAAAAATTATTAATTTTAATTAAACCGGGCAAAATCCAGATATCCCGATAGCTATCGGGACTATCGGGAATCGGGAGCGCTAACCTGGCAATCCTGGATTGGCTAAGGCTCATGCCGGCAAACGTTATCTGCAATGGTGCAAAAGATACGAAGCTAGAGATCTGCGAAAGAAATATTTACACTATTACTGTAAGGAGCTTCTTCATTCAAGTAAATAATCTCCATTTTGATCCTTCTTTAGTCCTAATAAACTATAATTAGGAAACATTTTTTTGCTTAAATAAAATGCTAAACCTGCATATATAAGGACTAAAGAAACCCCAATGATATTCCAAATTCCTAATTCAAAATCCCTGATTAAACCAAGTATAATAAATAAGATTCCAAGCAAAGCTATTTGGCTATAAATATAACCCCTATATTTTGACACTAAATAAATAAAAGCTATATAAAGCAGCAATACAATAAATGATGCAATAATAGTCTGATATGGTTTCTCAGCAAATAATAAATATCCTGTGTACATTTCTGAAATAAGTGATAAGATAAGGATGCATAAAAGACAATAATTTAATAGTTGATATTTATCTTTTGTTTTACTATCTGGTGTCATGGCTATTAGCCTTACAAGCGATGATTTGTCATTATAAATGTTGGAAAGTTCTTCAAGAATTTCTTTTCTTGGTCTTCCTTCTTGAAGTTGGGTTTGAATTGTCTTCAATGCCTCTTGTCTATTTCGATTATTCATACTCAATTGATTTCGTTACATGGATAAACCTGTATTGCCGTTCAATCGATATTAAATCAAATTTACGACAATAAAATAGTAAATTCAATTATTCGAAATAAAATATTAGTGATATAAAAGTGCCATAGCAGATAACAATGTTCGCACGCCCAATTGGTTTGTCACGCATTTTGCAGTTCAACTCCCATGTTGACTTTACCATCATAATACCGTAATTTTAATTAAGAATGCCGTTATACCTGCCTGCCGGCTGCGCCTTCGCATAGCCGCTTCGGCGGAGCATGGCCGGCAGGCGCCATAGCCTCCCGCCAGCTGGCGACTGACCACGATCGATACCGGCAACCGTTACCGGAAAATTTTGATTGTCATGAAAGATTACCAAAGGTCCCAACATTTACAAACCTGCCGCCCGGCAATGTACTTTCCCCGTTGCTGATATTTCGTTGTTAAACATCAGCTGTTTTAAATAAAAACAACCTTCCACATAATCTGATAAACAGCAACTTAGTTTTTGAGATTATGAAAAAGCAAAATAATAATCCTTATTTTGTCACAAAATAGCCTTTCTGTACGACTTATTAATAAAGTATACTTTGAGCACGTTCGAAGAAATATATGCTGAAAACCATTTGACCATGTTTCGTGTCGCGAAAAAGATGATTGGTGACTGTGATGATGTTCCGGATATAATTCAGGAAGTTTTTATTGATCTGTTCAAGAAGCTAAACAATGGAAGTGAAATCAGGCATCCTAAAAGCTGGCTATATAGGGCAACATTTAACAAATGTGTTGATAATTTAAGAAAGCAAAAACGATTTCAAAATATTGAATCTATCGAAGATTGCAGGATCGAACAGGAATCATTAGAAAAACAGGAGATTAA
>CAYVKM010000253.1:0-1862 GCA_964452045.1 uncultured Calditrichaceae bacterium | reverse complement strand
AAGAGGGAAGTCGGGTACTTGAAAAAATGTACTTTCCTTTTCCATTCAAATCAAAGAAACTGGAACAGGGAAAATCCCGAATATCAGCATCTTTCCGTTTCTCTGGTAAAATCTATCAATTTTATCTGTTCGAAAAAGAAAGCCGGGAAGGTTTGGTAAACTTTGATGGAACAGACCAACTATTGCTGGATGCTTTCACCCGTCAGGTCCATGTATCCCTGGAAAACAATTATCTTTATGAACAATCTCTGGAGAAGGAAAGAATTGATCATGAAATTTCCATTGCCGGGACTATCCAGGAAAAATTAATCCCGAAAGAATTACCTAAAATCGATGGCTATGATCAGTATGGTATTAATATCCCAACCAAATTTATTGGCGGGGATTTATATGATTGTATACCACTTAAGGATGGCAGGTTTGTTTTTATTATGGCCGATGTTTCCGGAAAAGGAATTGCAGCAAGTTTACTGGTGAGCACCTTACATGCTTCGGCTCATGCCTATTTGAATGGCCCATTTGAACTGGAATCTCTAGTTAATAAATTAAACGAAGTTATTTACGATGCCGCCACGATTGACAAATATATCACTGCGGTATTCGCAGTTCTCGATCCACAAAAAAATGAACTCCTTATGGTAAATGCGGGTCATAATCCAACCTATATTGTGAGAAATAATAAAAGCTTGGAATCAATGGACACGGGTGGGATTCCGCTGGGGATGATAAGAGTGCCCCCACCGTATGGAAGTATAAAATGGACCCTAAAACCGGGAGATAGTGTTTTCTTTTATACAGACGGGGTAACTGAAGCTATGAATGAAAAAGAAGAGCAATACGATGATATCAGACCGATTACCAAATTCCTGGCTAAAAACCAGGTAAAAACCGCCCAAGATTTTATTGAAGCATTAATCTCGGATTTGAATGATTTTACCAGTTCAACCCCCCAAAGCGATGATATTACCGCTCTGTATTTGATGAAGACGGATCCCTAAGTTTGTTCTAAAATTTATTTAGAAATCCTCGACGATTAAAACCCGGCGATGGCACAGTTTTTAATTATGATGTAATTTTGGGGCAGGTGCTAGTTAAAAAGTATTAAGCGTTGTACTAAGATTAAATAGATCTCCACTTGTTTTTATGGAGGTGTTCTCTATTTACCTTTCTCCCTGATCTCCGTGTAATTATTTTCAGATTATCATCCAAATGCTATTTCACCCGGATTACCACAAAAGTAATGTCATCATCCTGGTTTCTTCCATCCATCCAGTTGTCTCCCGCCTCAACCAGTTTTTGAATAATGGCCTCGGGCGAGCCATCAATATTTTTACAAAAATGATCTTTCAGACGCATATAATCAAACATTTCTTCCTGATTATTCATCTGCTCCGGAAGACCGTCGGTAAGCAATAAAAGGGTATCACCGCTATTCAATTGTCTTTCAGAAATTTGATATTTCGCATTTCGCATGGCACCCAGCGGCATTCCCTGAATGGATATCTCCTCTACCTCATTCGTGTTTTTATTATGGTAAAAAATCGGCGGCATCCCGGCACTGGTCATCCGGAGTTTCTTATCATCAATTTTTAAATAAGTAAAGGACATCAATATGCGGCCGAGTTTAATCTCTTTGATCACCCTGCTGCAATGATTCATAAAATCATGAAGTTCAAGTTTGGATGAATCGGAAGTAAAGAATCCTTTCATTAATGTGACCATTGTTCCGGCCTGAAGTCCATGCCCGGTTGCATCGCCAAAGGCTACATTTAATACACCGTTTTCCTGAACAATAAAGTCGTAATAATCTCCGCCCACTTCTGTGGCAGTCCGCATAAATGCGGCAATCTCTAAACCATCGA
>CAYVKM010000252.1:0-1905 GCA_964452045.1 uncultured Calditrichaceae bacterium | reverse complement strand
TTTCCTCAAAATCTTCCAAGAGCCGTAAAGTCAGGGTAACCAGTTTATCACCCAAGCGGGTGGATAAACGTACCGACACCTTGTAAACCCGCTTGGAAATTTTTTCAATCCCGGATATCCCGGTGTAGGGATCATCCAGCATATAGCCGGAAAGTGCCATGACCCGCCACTTTTTGTCCGGGAGAAAATTATCTATACTAATAACTCTATCTGCCAAGGGTATACCGGCACGTTGTGCTTCCCTGATATCGTTCCGGTAAAATTGGATGGTTTCTTTATCCAGTTCCCTTTCAAATATGGCAGACAATTCCTGACCAAAATTTTTTGCTTCCGGATTCAGATGCATTATTTTTGCTTCCCGTTCATAACTCAACTTGAACTTGGAAGAGAACACTGCCAGAGAAGCACTCAAGTCTAAAATGGGACATAAACTGGCCGCCTGTATCGCCTCGGCAGAAGCAGCATATCCATCCACCAGAAAAAGATGTTTTTCGTTTTTATCATCTTTCCAATCTCCGATGATAAAAGTAGGCGCATAGGTTCCGGAGTCGGTGAAGGCTTTATATCCGGTCGGAAGCTTCCAGATATCTTCCACCAGGTGGACACCTAATTCCCGCCATTCTTCCCATAATCTACCAATCCGGGGTTCCCGGGGTTTTCCCGCCAGTGTCCAGACATGAATATTTTTATTTTTGATGTCCGGATGGGTCAGTTTAATCGCCTCCAGGATTTTCCGGCGCGGGGTAAAAAAGTCGATGAGTATCGATTTTTCTGCGGCATTCTGGACAATTTCCCGCGGAAGAAGTAAATTCCCGAAATAGCCTTCATAAGGTTTAGTGATAGCCAGCGGTTGATCGAACAGGTGTAAAACGGTAATCGGCCCTGTTTTATCCCCCTTGGCAAAACGAGAGGTATTTTCCAGGGTATCGATTGCGGCGCCCCAGATGGTTATACCGGCACTGTTAATCTCTTGCCGAAATTTTTCCCAACTATAGCCATCATCATTAATCAGTTTTTGAACGCAAAACTCTACAAACTGGGCAACCTGCGGCCGGGCATAAATCCGGCCAAATCCCAGCATGGGATTGGCTCCCATTTCTGGGGTTTCTCCCGCTTTTGGCATCAGTCCCTCACCCAGACAGACCATTATGGCATGATTTTCCGGCAACGACCGGGATAAATACCACAGACTTTCGCTCATGGCATAGGCGGAAATGGCATCAGCATCTTTTTTCACCTGATTCAATTCTTTCTTATCAGCGGATTTTCCCTCTCCGTATCTGCCAAACAATCTTGTTCCCAGTGCGGTAATCGCTGCAGTCATAATCAGCAGTCTTTCCATTCGTCCATCAACAAACGAAATCGTATCATTAAGATCTCTCCCGTGATCACCGCGGGCCCATTTCATCTCCACATCTTCCAGCCACAGGTGAAAACGACCCAGTATGGGACGGGTATCAAAAGCCCATTGAGCAATTCTATTCTTCCGATCCATCTCATTTTTTACCATGTCAAACACCTCTCGTCCATTTTATTATCTATTGCTCACACGATTTATTTCAAGTTTAGCCTACTTAAAAGTATAGATCAATATTATCCTGTCAGTTTATTCTCTGAAAAAAAATTATCAGTGATAAAGTTAAACCAACTTCTCCCTTAATTTCAGTCTAAATTATATACTGCCATGGGACGTGGCAGTGATCATTCCTATTCTCCCGAATAATATAAATTGAATTTTGAGAAATTTCTTCAATTTTTTGAGATTATCACAGCAGGAAGTACCGGTTCAATACTCATGAATAGTAAAAAAATTTGAGCAGGAATTTCAGGAAGACTTTAATAAAGCATCAATGGCTTCTTTGAACTGTCGATAGGATTGTTTTCCCAACATGAATTTTATCAACT
>CAYVKM010000251.1:0-1930 GCA_964452045.1 uncultured Calditrichaceae bacterium | reverse complement strand
CTAATTGATAACTTAGAATGTGAAATTTTATCTTATTCCGACAGTTTAATAGAAGCCGTTGTACCGACAACCGTTACAGCTGCTCAGTCAGACATCACAATCATTATAAAATCAACCCCTTATGCATATAGTGATCCTTTTATTCTGCTGGCCCCAATTATTGAAAATATTTCGCCAGGCACTGTAACCTTTGGTGATACAATAACAATCTACGGTGAAAATTTCAATCCGGTTCCAGAACAAAATACTTTGGAACTGAATGATATTAAAGTTGCAATAACTGAGGCAACAGGGACATATCTTAAAGCAGAAATTCCATTCAATATATATACAGTAACTGGTGTAATAAACCTTGAACTAACCATAGGAGAACAGTATATAAGTAACAATGATAAACTAACTTTATTTAGCCCGGTTATAACTGGATTTACCCCGGATCAGGGAATTGTGGGGGAGGAAGCGACAATAATGGGTGATTATTTTAATCCTGTTAAAGGGGCTAATAGTGTTAGATTTGCGGGTGCTTATGCACAGATTCTTGAAAGCTCAAAAACATCATTAAAGGTAATAGTTCCTTTTAGTGCAGATCCTGCTGGTTCTCAGATCCAGGTTAAGGTCAATGGTCAGTATTGTTATGCTGCTACCGAATTTGAATTACTAAATCCGACTATAACAGACATAACCCCATTAGAAGGAAACAGGAAAAGTAATATAATTATTACTGGTACTAATTTTAGTTCAAATATGTCAAATATTAAAGGGCATTATTGCAGGGCATTTTTTGGTGGTAAAGATCTCACCTTACTCAACGCTACAAATACTCAACTAACATTTTGTTTTATAGATAATTATAATTTGTATCCTGAAGGAATAAATGATATAAAAATTGAAGTAGGTTTACAAAGTGTTACCTCCCCATCAGCTTTGACTTTCCTTGAACCATGGAAAAAAGTTACTGAAATAGGTTGGCCTCCTTCATGGAATAGTATTGCATTTGTGATTGGAGAGAAAGCTTATATTGGTTTAGGAGCATACAAAAATGGACTTTGGGAATATGATATAACATTAAATTCTTGGAGAACATTAGCAAGCTATCCAGGAGGAGAAACTAACCTTGCAGTTGGTTTCTCTTGCAATGATACAGGATATGTTTGCTTGGGTTCAGATTTTTATGCTTACTACCCAGAATCAAATATTTGGGAAAAAAGAACAGGTAATCCTTATATTAATCAAGGAGCTATTGCTTTCGTAATCGAAGATAGAGCATATATTGGTTTGGGGTACAAAGATACCACTTTTTATGAATTTAATCCATCAAATGGAGTCTGGATTAAAAAATCGAATATTCCTGATTCATATAGGCTTTTTGATTATCCAGTTGCTTTTGTTCTAGGAAATAAAGGATATGTTGGTGGTAGTTATGGAACTTTTTTTGAGTATGATCCTGTTACTGATAATTGGACACGAAAACCTTCCTATAGTGGTGCTTATAGGGTTTTCCAAGTTGGATTTTCTGTATTGAACAAGGGCTATATTGGTACCGGACAATCAGGAGGAGATGAATTTTCAGATTTCTGGGAATACGATCCTGTTACAAACAGTTGGAGAAAAATAGTTGATTACGTTTGTGGCTTGGAATGGGGATTTAGTTTCTCATATGGAGATAAAGGATATGTCGGTGGTGGTCACTATGATTCTCATACAGTAAAAGGTGTTTATGAATTTGATCCATCCAAACTTCGATAAATTTGTTCTCCATTCCTAAAGTTCCATCAAAATCTTATTGAATAAATAATCTTTCTACAATGATTTTTCCCATCAATTATTCTTTTTGCAGTAGAATTTTGCCTGACAAGAGACAGTTACATTCGGACTGCAATTATGTTCGTTGATTGTTACATCCAAAAATCAAGTGGGAAATGCCGCTATT
>CAYVKM010000250.1:0-1936 GCA_964452045.1 uncultured Calditrichaceae bacterium | reverse complement strand
CACATCGATAATTTTACAAAAAATTTAAATATTGTCATGGTATAATTTTTCATTTATAAAATATTATATAATCAAGAAACTAAACACTGCAATTAAAGTATTAAATAAAATTTCACAAAAGGTTTTCATTGATGAAATGTTTTAATTGGTTATTGATCTTTACTCTGCCCTTCCTGATCTTTTCATCCATTTTATTTGCTGGCACCACCGGAAAAATTATCGGGACGGTAACGGAATCCGGCACGGGTTCTCCTCTGCCCGGAGTTAATGTCGTTTTGAGCGGAACAAACTATGGCGCTTCAACCGACACTGATGGGAATTTCTTGATGCTGAATCTACCACCCGGCGATTATGACGTTGAAGTAAGCATGCTGGGATACCAGACGATTCTGAAAAAAGGAGTGCGGGTTTCTATCGATTTGACCACTTCCCTGAAATTCGCTCTGGAGGAAAAACCCATCATGGGACAGGAAGTGGTGGTTTTTGCGGAAAGACCTTTGGTACAGAAAGATATTACTTCCCGACAGGCTTATATCGACAGTAAGGAAATTACCGAGCTTCCGGTGCGGGATTTTAAGGATGTTCTGGCGCTCCAGGCCGGGGTGAGTAAGGACGCCTCAGGACGGTTGCACATCCGTGGCGGCCGGAGCGGAGAAATCGCCTATCTGATCGATGGCGTCTATGTGGAAGACCCTTTGAAAGGTGGATTCGGGAACGAACTGGAAGAAAGCAGTATCACCCGTCAGACCATGGGCGGCAACCTGGGACTGGCCATAGCTGAAGAGGCCATTGATGAAATGGTGGTGATCAGTGGAACCTTTAATGCAGAATATGGCAATGTGATGTCGGGTATTGTCAACATCGTAACCAAAGAACCCTCACAAAGGTATACCGGTAAAGCAGAAATCACTTCAGATTTCCTAAACACCTCACCCTATAGACAGGTTAATTCCATAGTAACGGACAAGAATCCAATTATTGATGCCGCCACCGGACAACGACTGTTTTATGGCGCTCCTGAAGAAAATTTTCAGGGATATCCGACCCTGGTAGATGTGCCAGGTCAATTTCAGGGTTCATTCAGTGGTCCTATCCCGGGTTTCAAAAAACTGTCTTTCTTTGTCTCCGGAAAGTATTCTAATAACAATTCCTATTTACCCCATGGTTTTAATCTGGAGCGGGGATATTTTGCCAAGCTTAGCTACCATCTTTCACCCACGCTCAAAATTAATTATACCGAAAATTTCAGCAGACAAATATTTCAGGTTTACAGCCATGCCTGGAAATACATTCCCCAAAATCAGGGTCTGAACGATGTTCAGCAGCGGAGACACATCTTAAATATCACCCAGACTCTCTCCCCACGCACCTTTTATAGCTTAAATTTTTCAGCTTCCAATCAGGGCAGTGAATTTGGCGTGTGGGATTGGAATCAGAACCGATTCCTGAATCCCGATCTGGAATATCAGAAGGGTGAAAGAGATAATGAGCTCGAATTCTATATCCGGGGAACCGATGATCTTTACCTTAATTCAAGCTCCGATCTCTATACTGTTAAAGGTGATCTAAATTATCAATCCGGATTTCACCATGAATTTAAGACCGGTTTCGAGGTTAAATATAACAAGTTAAAATCCTTAAAAAGACTGGAACCCTGGCCGGATGAGGGCGGCGCAAACCGAACCATTTCCCTGGACAAAGATCCGTTGGAAGGCGCAGTCTATATTCAGGATAAGATGGAGTACGATTACCTGATCATTAATGCCGGTCTGCGTTTCGATTATGTGGATGTCCGTGCCCGAAAATGGGAATTCATCGACAATCCGTTATCCCCGCTGGTCGACACGCCACCAAGCAGTCAAATTAGCCCTCGATTGGGTATGGCATTTCCAATCTCCGAAACAATGATTTTTCATTTTTCCTATGGACACTTTTT
>CAYVKM010000249.1:0-1941 GCA_964452045.1 uncultured Calditrichaceae bacterium | reverse complement strand
ACCAGCGGGGTTTTTCCTGTCCCGCCCAGCTGGATATTGCCCACACTGATTACCGGGGCATCAATTGAATATGATTTGAACCAGCCCCAGTCATAAAACTTATTGCGCAGGTAAATGATCAGGGTGTAGAGCCATACTAGTGGGAATAAAAGTATCCCAATAATTCTCAGGAAGATAAACACTTTTGAGCCACGCCTTCCAGTTTATTGGTAATATTATTGAGTTCCTGCACATGCCGGGACAATTTTTGCGCCTCTTTGGTCTTAGCAAAATATAATGGTTTTCCATAGACCAGAGTGCATTTGCTAAAGGGAAGTAGAATGAAAAGCCGGTCCCAGCTTTTAAGCCGTTTATAGTTTGAGGCGGCAACCGATATCGGTATTACTGGCATCCCGGTTTCAACCGCCAATTTTATCAAACCTAATTTTGCCTCCCGTCTGGGCCCGGTTGGACCATCCGGAGTAAAAGCGATCTCAAATCTGCCCCTCCCCATTCTATTTTTCATTTCCATATAAGCGGCACGTCCACCCCGGGTACTCGACCCCCGGATAGTCCGAAAACCAAACGACTTTAAAATCCTGGAAATAACTTCTCCATCAAAGTGCTGACTAACAAGGACGTGAATGCCCTGTTTTTCGTGGACCAGTAGAGGAAGGATCATGTATTCATGCCAGAATTCGTAGATAATATTCTCACCCCGACGGCGGCATTCCCGGACAAAATCCCGATTTACGATTTTTATACTAAGAGTTGCCCGATAGACTAAAAGAATGGGTTTGGCCAGGAGGGCTGCCAGAAGCAAAATTAATTTTTCAAGAATTTTTTTCTTCATCCCGGAGTCTGTAATTCCCACGCGCAATTGATAATCTTACAAGCAAATAAATTGGGAAGGATTTATTTTTTATTGAATAACCTATATCGATTATGTCTCGATGATTTGTTCGATTGAATTCCCCTCTCCCATCAGCAGCACTCTTCCCTTATAAGAGGCAATTTCATTCTCCGGAAGCAGGCAATAAGTGACAATGATGATCCGATCCCCTACCTGACCCAGACGGGCCGCAGCACCATTTAACCCTATTTCCCGACTACCCCGTTTGCCCTTCAAGGCATAGGTTTCGAAGCGATTGCCATTATTAATATTAAAGACATGGATTTTCTCGTTAGCCAATATCCCGGCTTTTTCCATTATTTCTTCATCAATGGTTAAAGACCCACTGTAATTGAGATTAGCTTCGGTAATGGTTGCTTTGTGTATTTTGGCTTTCAGAAATTCTCGTTGCATGAGTCACATCCTAAAAAATTATTCTATCCTTAAGTTGATTTAACTACCCGGATAATTCGAATCGACCGGTCGGTTTTTAATTTCAGCAAATGCCGGTCATACAGGAATACCCCGATATAGGACAAGATCAATCCGATTAGAGCGCCGATAATCCCGGTATGAACATCATTTAAACCGGGAAGATGGACATTTGCCTGAAAGATATAATAGCAAATTATCATGACCAGCAGGGGCAGTAAAAATATCAGAAATGCAGACTGAATGGCAAAAGCGGGATTAACCTCGATTTCGACAATTTCTCCCGGTTGCACCTTAAATTGCTGACTAACGGATAAAACCTGAAGTTTTGCCTTATCAATAAAACATGCGCCGCAACTGCCACATTCTCCCGATGGCTGCATTTGCACATCAATACTGTTTCCATCATTTTTTATTACAATTCCTGTCTCTCTCATTCTATATCCGTCATCGAAGATAAGACCATCAACTTTTTAAAAAATGCTCAACAATTTAACCTGAAGCCACAATTTTTGCAAGCTCCTTGAATTTAACGAAATTCACCAGCTTTTGTTTTCTTTAGATTGAATAACTTTTCCGTAGTGCGGGTGAGGATAAATTCAGTATAAGAAACAATCCTGGAACAAGCCGAGGCAAAA
>CAYVKM010000248.1:0-1950 GCA_964452045.1 uncultured Calditrichaceae bacterium | reverse complement strand
TACCATTTATTAATTAAAATTCACTTTGGTCCGTTTTTTACATAATTACCTTATTATTTACTGGTTAATTCGGTGAGGGGAACCGGCACAGGAACCTGATTTTTAATTGGCGGAAGGGATTTAAGATAGGCAAAAATCGCTCTCAGATCTTCCTCTTTGGCATTCATAAAATTAAACCAGGGCATGGGTGGAAGAATAGCCCTTCCCGCACCCATATGCTTACCGGTCCGTAACGCCTGGATGAAATTTTCCGCTTTCCACAAACCGATACCGGTCTGGTCGTCCGGGGTTAAGTTAGCAGAAAAGGACATTCCCCAGGGGCCTACCGCACAGGTGAAATCATCACTAAATAACATCCACTTTCCGGGACCAATCATACTGGCATCCACTGCCGGAAGTTTCGCATTAGCCGGATGACCCGACAGCAATCTTTTGGGATCCGGCATGGGGCCATTATCGGTCATTATCTTTGGGGAATGGCAATCGTTACAGCCACCCATCATCACCAGGTATTCCCCACGCTTTACCATATCTGCATTACCCGCGTTGTCGTCATCGGAGGGCGAAGTAAAGCTCATGGTAAAAACAGTTACGATTATCACAACGGCAAAAACAAATCCAAGAGACAAAACTTTTTTATTCATTTTAATCCTCATTTTCAAATTTATGGTTGTGGTTACGGTATTTTACAGCCATACCGACAACTCTTATTTTCAAATCGAAAAGCTCTACAATAATTATAATGGCGCCATAGAAATCACCTCCTTAACCTATTTGCAAAGATATAACTTAATGGTTTTAAAATTACAGTAAACCAGCCGCTAAATTCTTATGCTAGCGGAGAATAATAAAGCCTACAAAAAGACTCTCAGGTAAAAAGATTTGAGTCTGTATGGCAAAGATATAAGGGTGTGTCCTGTCACGATCTTTCCGGTATCAGTAATGTCAAAGAATGATTCCATCAAATAACGGTGGAAATGTTGGGCCAAATATAAATCGCTTTCTGCACGATATCAATAAATATTTGGGCCGAATAGTAAATATTTTTGAAACTTCAAAAAGAAAGGATTGGGTTACAAAAGACATTCAAGCCGAGCAACCCTATAAGACTAGGACATAAGAGCAATTAAAAACGGTATTTTTTTAAGATTTGCCAAACCTGTTCAATTGGCATTTTGGGATCTCTGCCGATAAATATTGGTATTCCGTTTTCCCGCGCATGGGGATAATCAAAAGCGACACCCGGCTCCGCACTTTCATAAAAATATAGGACGTCTTCCTTTTCATATCCAACGATAATTATACATGCACCATCATAATTCCGATAGCCCCAGTCCCAAAAACTGCCTCCTTTGCTGATACAGTCAGGCAAATTATAACCCGGGCCATAGTAATCAATGGCTCCGGCTTCCCCATAATTGGAAGCAAAGATGGCGCAATTAATTTTCTCTCCCGCCGGCAGGTTGTGATAAGTCCTGGCCACAGCTGCCACCATTTGTTCCCAGCCAAGCATATCTGCATAATCCTGGGGAAGTTCATGCAATTTACCGGATTCCCAGCGTACCGCTTCCCCAAGTCCCATATAGTTTGAGCCAAAAGCGAAATACCGGATGGCGTTCTCAATAGATAGTACCGGAAGACCAACCGGTAACAAGGTCAAGCTACCCAGAATAAGAAGAGTGAGTGAAGCCGGTTTTAACCAATATTTTCGGGATTTGATGATGTACCGCTCAATGGTAACCGCCCCTGCCGCCAGCAACATGGGATAAGCCGGGGCCAGATAATATGACTTACCGCTGAGCGCAAGCAATATGATGAGAATAGAGAGATACATCCATGCGATTATCCGGTATGGTTGCAAATGTTTAGAAAAAAAGAGAGAGAACAGGCCTATTATCCAGACCGGAGCAGCATAAAAGATCATGAGAATCTGCACCAGGATGAAGATCA
>CAYVKM010000247.1:0-1954 GCA_964452045.1 uncultured Calditrichaceae bacterium | reverse complement strand
CTCCATTACTTGAAACTAAAATCCAGATTAAATTTCGAACACAGTTAATGCAGAATTTAGTTATAGCGTTTCCTTTATAAGGGATCGACGTAGAATTTTCAACTATTTTAACTGATATACACTTTCCTAATCAAATATCCCGCGTATGCCTTCAACAAAAAGGTTTGAAATTTTTACATTCTTATGTATAGTGGAGCAGCATTTTTATGTTTTTATTGTAAAATATGAGTTGAAAAAAATTTCCATTGTGAAAATCTCTTACTATAAAAAGGGTTGATTATGCATCTTAGCAAAAGAATTCTGGTTACCGGCGGATGTGGTTTTTTAGGATCTCACCTCTGTGAACGATTGGTTCAAAAAGGAAATGAAGTATTGTGCGTTGATAACTGCTTTTCAGGAACCAGACAAAACATCGCTAATTTACATAATCATCCAAATTTTGAATTTCTCCGTCATGATGTCACCTTCCCCCTTTATCTGGAGGTAGATCAGATCTATAATCTGGCCTGCCCGGCTTCGCCGATACATTATCAGCTTGATCCGGTTCAGACGACCAAGACATGCGTACACGGGTCTATCAATATGCTGGGACTGGCAAAACGAGTTAAAGCAAAAATCTTACAGGCCTCCACCAGCGAAGTTTACGGAGACCCTGATGTCCATCCTCAACCGGAAGGTTATTGGGGAAGGGTGAACCCAATCGGTCTGCGGGCCTGTTATGACGAGGGAAAAAGATGTGCCGAGACCCTGTTTTTTGATTACCATCGTCAGCATAATTTAAAAATAAAAGTAGCTAGGATATTTAATACTTACGGACCACGAATGCATCCCAATGACGGAAGGGTTGTTTCAAATTTTATTATTCAAGCCCTTAAAGGAGTCCCAATAACCATTTACGGAGTTGGATCTCAAACAAGATCCTTTTGTTACGTTGATGACATGATTGAAGGCATGCTTCGTTTAATGAACTCCGGCGACCATTTAACCGGACCTGTAAATATGGGAAATCCAACGGAATTAACGATTCTGGAATTGGCAAAAAAAATAATCGAAATTTCCGGATCTAAATCAAAGATCATATACGAAAAACTTCCCCTTGATGATCCAAAACAAAGAAAACCTGATATTACCCTTGCAAAAAGAGAATTGGATTGGGTTCCAAAAGTCGAAATAGAAGAGGGATTAATAAAGACAATTGAATATTTTGATAATTTGTTAAAAAATGATCCAAGGATTTAGAAGTCATAATATCTTAATTCTGTAGAGGTAAAACTCCACAGTGTCGAAAAATATAACACTCAAAGCTACACTATATCTCTATAACCTGGGTTGGCATCTAATTATCCCTACCCTTCGCCTGAATCAACGCCTTGCCGATGGATTCAGGCAGCGGACGCTCCAGCAGATGACATTGACCCGGGCGGATCTATGGATTCAAGCCGCTTCTTCCGGTGAATCCTATCTGGCGTGGTCGATCCTCAAAAAATTACATCCCCATAAGCCCGTCAAAGTTATCGTGACATCAAACACCCGTCAAGGGTTGGATATTATAGATCGCGCCATTGCTGATATTACCCCGACCCAAAGAAGCGTGAGTGCATATTCGGTCTACTTTCCCTTTGACAAACCTTCCATTATGGAAACGGCGGTAAAAACCATTCGCCCGAGCGTAATGGTTCTTTTGGAATCAGAAATTTGGCCGGGTCTTTTAGCCGCATTGAAAAAACATGGCTGCAAAACACTTATTATTAACGGCAGAGTCACCAACAGGAGTCTGACCCGGTACCTGATCTGGCCATCTTTTTGGCGTATGATCGGACCGGATAAAATTCTTGGGATCTCAGAAAGCGACGTCAAACGATTCGCCACGATATTCGGAAAAGAACGCGTAGAAATGATGTCCAATATCAAGTTCGACAATATCGGCGACATAACTCACGGGCCCGAAACAGAA
>CAYVKM010000246.1:0-1955 GCA_964452045.1 uncultured Calditrichaceae bacterium | reverse complement strand
TTTAATGATTTTAATTGGGTGTACCGAAATTCCGGAGAGGAAGAAAAACTGATGCTGGTACAGCTTTCCCCCAAAAACCGGACAGGTCTGATCCTGAATATTTCCTGTAAAAAAGGACAGATTCAATCTTTAGAAACTATTTTTACGGAGATCGATCCCGATGGTGTGGTGAGGATGATGGATGACAAAAGTCGACGGAAGTATTTTGAAGTCATATCTAGGAGATTAAGCTATCCTTTATACACAAATCTCTGGAAATTTTATTCTTTAAAAATGGAGTGGAATCTCCGATTAAAAAAGCGTTTTGGTATAAGAAACCTGATAAAGAAATTTTTAAAGTTCCGTCCACACCATATCAAAGAATTATTGAAAAGCCTAAAAAAGACATCGGCCATTGCCTCGGAAAAAACAACCAATCCTTACGAATAATAAATATTTGCCTGAACCTAATTCTCAAAAAAACAATAAAATTGTTATAGCAATTTTTATTGATTTCTTAGCTACAAGGGATGCTATTACTGGAGGTACAGAGCGCCAGGTTTTAGAAATAATACAAAACATTGATAAAAAG
The DNA here is from genome assembly GCA_964452045.1 of uncultured Calditrichaceae bacterium. Taxonomy (GTDB): domain Bacteria; phylum Calditrichota; class Calditrichia; order RBG-13-44-9; family RBG-13-44-9; genus CAYVKM01. Next base: position 1,384 of record CAYVKM010000246.1, on the reverse strand, counting down.
AAATTTTATCCTATTTTATTTTGTTTGCAAGAATTCACAAGAATTCCTCAATGGGAAAATCTTTCCTGTGAGAAATATGTTATTGATGTTTATTCTTTGTTTTCTTTAAACAGTTTAAAGACTTTTATTAAAATTATTTTTTTTCTCAGGAGAAGGAAAGTAAATATTGTTCATACTTTCTTTTTTGATTCTACACTATTTGGAGTTCTGGCGGCAAGAGTTGCCGGTGTCCCGGTTGTTCTTTCTGCCAGACGTGATCTGGGCTTCTGGTATAATAGACAGATTATTAGAAAATTGAGATTTATAAATAAGTTTACTTCCAGGATATTGGTTAATTCAAAAGCGATCAAATATTCTTTACATGATATCGAAAATTATCCATTAACCAAAATCGATGTCCTGAATAATGGTATTGATTTAAAACGAAATTCGGAAATTTCTGCAACAAGTGTTACTAAAATTGATATGAAAATTAGTTCGAAGGATCGCTTAATTGGAATTGTGGCAAACTTTAATAGAGAGGTGAAACGATTAGATTTGTTCATTAAAGCTGCAGCACATGTCAATGCAGCAAAAAGGGAGGTTAAATTCTTAATTGTTGGCGGAGGTAAACTCGAAAATGATCTTAGAAAATTGGCAAAAAACCTTGCAGTTGAAAATGAAGTTATTTTCTGTGGTCCGCAAAATGAGGTGATTCCGTATCTGAAAAATTTTTCTGTTGGAGTATTAACTTCGGATTCAGAAGGTTTCTCAAATGTGCTTCTTGAATATATGGCTTGCGGGATTCCAGCCGTAGCGACGAGTGTTGGTGGAAATGTTGAACTTATTATGGATCGTAAAACCGGATTGCTGGTACCGCCTGGAAATCCTGATAAACTGGCTGATGCAATATTAAACCTTTTAGATAATGATCTGCTCAGAGAATCGATAATTAAAAATGCAAGAAATGAAGTTCTAAAAAGGTATGATTGGAAAGTGAAAATTAAAGAAATTGAATCATACTACGAACGTTTGGTTAGATGTTGAATAAATTATTAAGAAAATATAATATAAAATTTGAATATTAATAAGCATGAACAAAGCAATCTGGTTTAGTTGGGAAAATCACCGCAGGAATCGGGAATTAAGTAAGGCGCTTGGAATTACCCTATATGAATTTCCCGAGATTGATGAGATCAATAATCCTTTTATAAAATATATTCTTGGTTTATTTAAAACGATTCGAATTTTATTAAAAATCCGCCCCAAATTAATTTTTGCCCAGAATCCCTCTTTAATTTTATCTCTTTTTGTAGTGACACTTCGGAAAATATTTAATTACAGAGTAATTATTGATGCCCACAATGTCGGCCTTTTCCCAAAAGAAGGGAAATCCGAATTATTG
>CAYVKM010000245.1:0-1964 GCA_964452045.1 uncultured Calditrichaceae bacterium | reverse complement strand
GGACATCGCTTTCTTCGCCGCCCACAAAAAAGATCAACTCCCCTTTTTCTGCCGGAATTCTGGAGCCGCCCACCGGGGCGTCCAGGAAACGGATGCTGTGCTTTTTGGCAACACCGGCCATTTCCCTGGAAAAAGAGGGATTGACTGTACTGCAGTCCATCCAGAGACTACCTTTTTTCAGGGTATTTAAGAATCCTTTATCACCCAGAGCCATTTCCCGTACTGCATTCGGGACTGAGAGCATGGTTATCAAAACGTCCGACTCCGATGCAACCTGTGCGGGACTGTCCTTCCAGATGATGTTCCGGGATAGAATATTCTGCGCTTTTTCCCTGGTTCGGTTGTAGACAGAGAGTTGGTGCCCGGCTTTGGCCAGATTGACTGCCATCCGGCTGCCCATGATGCCAAGACCAATAAATCCGATATTCATAAGAATCCTCCTGTTATTGACGCTTCATGATCCTTTAACCATATTAAAATAACAGGTTCCCGGATGCAACATAGATGAAAGTAAATAATTTTTCGGAAGGAATTGACAAAATAATTTTTAGTACATGGGCACTGGCGAAAAGCTGGGATATACCTCATTAAACTGGCTATCTGTTAATCGTTTCTGACCTCTACCGTCGGCATTCATGATATATAGTTTACTACTTAAATAATTAATATTTTCCTCATCGCGACTAGATTGAAAAACTATCTTATGTCCATCAGGAGACCAATTTGGATTAAAATTATATCCCGGCCAAAAAGTTAAAGGCCTTTGATAGCTTCCATCAGATTTCATGAGCCAGATCTGATAATTATATTCAAATAAAATATGTCGACCATCAGGAGACCATAAAGGTGAATTATCAGAATATGGGTGATTGGTTAATTGTTTCTCATTAGTACCATCCGAATTAATAATGAAAATATTTTCATTTAAACCATCAGGGTATGAAGTAAAAACAATTTTCGAACCATCAGGGGACCAGGAAGGTTGATAGTCATATTCATTATTAAAAGTTAACCTCTGTAAATTTGCACCGAATTTATTCATAACATATATTTCACTTGTTTCAGGATATCCCTCTATTCTCCTATTAAACACAATTCTATTTCCGTCAGGAGACCAGCTGGGGGAGTTATTGTACCACTCATCGGTTGAAGTCAATCTTCGAAATTCGGAACCATCAGGATTTACGGAGTAAATATTATCATTCCCCTCAAAATTCGATATAAATGCAATTTTACTACCATCAGGAGACCAAACCGGATTATAACAGTAGATTTCTAGAAAATTTAATCGATGTTGGTCGGTTCCATCAGAATTCATTATATAAATCTGGTAGCCATACGGGCTGTCTAATATATACGCAACTTGATTTCCATCAATTGACCAAACTGGCTTCTCATCAGTCACAGTTGTACTGACCAAATATTTTAGATTTAAACCATTTTCATTTATTAAAGAGATTTCACTTTCATTTCCAACTTTTTGATTCATAAATAAAATTTTATACCCTATTGGATTTTCCGGTTTTGTGGGATAACCGGTGCAAGAAAGGCCAATGGCGACTACCAGGATTGAATATGAAAGCAGATAAAATATTTTTCTGGGAAAAAATTTGAATCGGGTTTTTTCCATAATAAACCATACCTCCTTTATTTGCAGTACACCAATATATTAAATATTGGTATTTTAATAAGCAATATTATTTTTGAAATGGTGAAAATTTAGGAAATCGGGGCAGTAATGAACGGAATAATGTTAATAGAAATTTTCGACAGTAAAAAACAGTAACCTATTTTGCAGATTTTTTGTGATAGGCATCCAGCACCAGGGATTCCAGCATTTCTTTCTGAGAGGGGTCTTCAATTTTTACCAGATCCATGTATTTTCCGGCTTTGGTTCGTTCCGAGGGCATTCCCACAAATAAACCGTTATCACCCTCTACCACCTTAAATCCCCGGATAATAAA
>CAYVKM010000244.1:0-1972 GCA_964452045.1 uncultured Calditrichaceae bacterium | reverse complement strand
CCCCAAGCAAACTAAATGGTTTCATAACCGGAAAAATCCAGATCACCGGCAATGCCCGGACACCGGATCAGACAAAAGGGTGGGCAGATATTTCTCGGATTGAGATTTTTTCGAATCAAACAGAATTGATCCGATCCCGTGATTTCAAGGCTTTTTTAAAGGATGGTGAAATTTCGATTCCCGGTGTCCGCCTGGACCTGTTTGAACGAGGCATTTTAAACATTAAAGGTAATGCCAAACTGAATGGCGACCTTGATATTAACGCCCATGGCAACATCCCTTTGGAAGTCATAGCGCATCTTTCAGATGTTTTCCCCAATGCCGCCGGTGACGTGCTCCTTTCTCTTTACATGAACGGAAACCTGTCGCAGCCAAATTTACGTGCTGATGCTGAAATTAAGAATGCCGGAATGACGGTTCCCGGCCTTTCACAGAGCATGCACGACCTGAACGGCCGTATCCGGGTAACCCCGGAAGCGATTGTTCTGGATAACATCCGGGGAATGCTGGACACCGGCAGTTTTGAACTGCTTGGCGTCATTGATTTTAAGGCATTTCAACCCTTGCGGCTGGATCTCAAATTAAAAGCCCATGACCTTCCGCTTATGATTCCCGACACATTGGAAACCCGTTTGAACGCCGAACTGGATATTCGGGGCACCCCTGAAAAATCTGTGATCTCGGGTGATATTCAAATCATCGAAGGAAAGTATTATAAAGATATGCGGCTGAATCTTGCGGAAAGCCTCGGTAAAAAATCCCGGGAACAGGCTCTGCCGGCATCGGAGATCCCATGGCCGTTTTTAAAAAATATGAGCCTGGATATTACCACCCGTTACAGAGAACCTTTTGTCGTAGACAATAACCTGGCCTTGCTGGCCCTCAAACCTGATCTCCGCATATACGGGTCTGTGAATCACCCTCTGATCAGCGGTAGGGCCCAGGTAGAATCCGGAACCGTCTATTTTCAAAAAAAGGAATATACTGTCAAAAAAGGAGTTTTTGATTTTATCAACCCGTATAAAATTGAGCCGGCCATTGATGTGCAAAGCCAAATAAAAATTAGGGAATGGACCGTATTTTTAAATATATCGGGAACGCCGGATAATCTTAAGTTTACGCTTTCTTCCGATCCATGGGAAACACAGGAGAATATTCTTTCTTTGTTGATTACCGGAAGAACAACCCAGGAACTGATCGCAGGGGAAGGCGGTCTATCCCGGTCTTCGACAAAGATACTGGCGGATATCCTGGCTGAAACCACTCAAAAACAAATCAAGGATGCCACCGGTCTGGATGTTGTAGAACTGGAATATGCGGAAGCAAAAGAGGCCGAGACGTCGGATGAGGTAAAAGTAACTGTAGGCAAAGAACTTTCCCAAAGAGTCACCGTCAAATACGGCATGCAGACAAAAAATGCCAGGGTCATTCAGCAAGTGATTACGGAATATAAATTGCTTGAAAATCTTTTAATAAACGCCTTCCAGGATACCGAAGGACATTATGGCGGCGGGCTTCAATTCAGACTTGAATTTCGATAAAGAAAGACCCATTCACATGACCAAATGTAAGCGTAAAGACCGGATCAAGAAAATCTTAGTATTATGGATGATAATGGTATGGTTTGTCCAAGACCCTGCATATGCTCTGAACAATACAAAAGATGACCCCGGATCGCCGGTGGTTTCACGGATTATGATCCATGTCCAGGGGATAAAAGGAGATCCGGGCCCGTGGGTTGATCGGGTAACGCGTCTTATTTTTATCCGGCAAGGAGAGCCCTTTTCGACCAAACGGTTCCAGGATTCCCTTGACACTTTGAAATCGTCAAACCTGTTTAAAGCCATCCATGTTTCTGAATCAGACCGAGCAGAAAATCAATTTACCCTAAATTTTCAAGTAACGCCCTACCCTCGGATTAAAGATATAAAAATCAGCGGTGCCTTTCCCCTGTTGAAACGAGAAATTCTCA
>CAYVKM010000243.1:0-2004 GCA_964452045.1 uncultured Calditrichaceae bacterium | reverse complement strand
CGACAAACCGGGAATTTTATAAGTACTGACCTCTCACAAATCTATTTTTTCTTTCTATTCTTAAAGTATAAGAGAGAATTATGCTGATCAATATTAATTGGCAAAGATGCACGGGAAATGCCTGGTGTGAGTTGATTCCACTTGATTTGGAACATCCTCATTTTAATCATCTGGAAGGAATATATATCATCTGGCACGGAGGTCAAATTTCCCATGTGGTAAGGATAGGGCAGGGAATTATCAAAAATAGATTAACGGAGCATCGGAAAGATCCGGATATCCTAATATATAAAACAGAAGGTCTTTTTGTTACCTGGGCTCATGTTCCAAAATCAAACAGGGATAATATTGAGGCATTCTTATTTAATGAGTTGAATCCCTATGTGGGTTCTCGTGCTCCACATGCAATACCTGTTGCAGTCAATTTGCCCTGGTAGTACAAATAGGGATCTAAGGTCAATTTCCAATGGAATGTGTTTTGGATACTTTGTCAAAAATTATTAAAAAGAATGGAATTGCTGTTAGTACAACAAACCGGGAATTTTATAAATATTGAAACTCATCAAAAGTATTTGAATTAGTAGATTTAATCCATTAGAATACTCTTTAAGTATATTAAGATTAATAATTCAAAAAAAGCCCAGATGAACAAATTATATGATGGGGATACTCCGGATTTAGATATATAAGAAGTATTATCTCACCATAATTGGTTATCCTATTACACTGTTTTACTAATTTTGTTTAATCCAGGAAGAATTAGGAAGCTAATCCTTTCGATCCCGATGAATTAAATTAACTGATAATCTCTCTCCGATTCCCACTGTGGGAAAAGAGAGAGAAAATTGTGCTTGGATTCCTGTGATTCACTTCATATTATGTTTTCGGCAGGCCGTTATTCTATCCGGTTCGATATCTGTTAATTTAATCCAACAATATTAAAGATATCGAGTAACTGGGTTATTTAATTCGAGAGCAGGATTTAAACGTCCTGCTTTTTTTATTTTCAAGCCTAATTCTCTCATCAGAAAACACTACACATTTTTTTATTAAAAAACCCGATCTTAAAAGAGAACGGGTTTTAAAAAATCCATATTGAAAAGTTATTCAAATTAAATCTAATAAACTCTTTTTTGGGATAGTAAATCCTCCTCTCACTATTCCATTAATGATTTTCTTTCACAATTGTCTTTAGATCATCTAACCATTTCCTGGGAACATCATTCGTCTCATAGTCACCAAGGATTACCTCTTTAAGAAAAGGTTCGCCTACAAGTACATTCTGTTCGAGGGAAAATGACGGTGGCCGGAAAGCCTCTGAATTGGCCTTATCCCAATATCCCCATGCTTCCTGATTAGAAACGGTATCCAGATAAATCCATCTGTCTCCATAACAGATTTTTGCAATACCATGAAGCTGAGGTTTAGGGTTACCATAAAACACAAATTCCGCTTTCGCCACCATAGCAGGAATGCCAAGTAAACGGCAAAAAGAAACATACACCATGGCTTTGGTATAACATATAGCCTCTCTCTTTTCTAAAGCTTCTGAGGCATATAGACTGGCATCAGGAACAAAGCTGATTGAATCCCGGGTAAAGTAATAAAGTATTTCGAGCTTTTGTTCGATGGGCATCTTTTTTTTGATGAGTCGACCAATGACATTAAAAAACACAGGATGAGTATAATCCAGATGTAAAGTTTCTCTTAAAAAATTGTGATATTTAAAAGGTTTTCGGAATATTTTTTGAGCAACCCAAATATCCGATCCTCCCAATCCACCATCCCTGTTTGAGGTGAAATAAAATTTCATACCGTCCGGAGAAATACAAGGATCGTAATCATTTTTATACGAGCGAAACAAACCATCCATCAATTCGGCATGTGTCCATACACCCTGGGCATAATCAAATTTCCATATATCCACATCCTGTTTATCTGCCCTTCCACGCGCTGAATTCAGGTAGAGCGTTTTTCCATCGGGAGTGAGAAACGGTGTGGCTT
>CAYVKM010000242.1:0-2019 GCA_964452045.1 uncultured Calditrichaceae bacterium | reverse complement strand
TCAATGGGCCGTTTGTCCCCCATGATCCGGACAAATCCTTTTCCCATCCGTTTGAGCTCAAAGTTGGGAGCCAGTTTTTTATAGCCTTCCAACTCGCCATACATCCAGTCCCCCTTTATGAATTGGACCATCAACACTTTCCAGTCATAACCCACTGCCCGCACTACCATACCCAGAGCAGCCGTCGTTTTCCCTTTTCCATTACCGGTATAGACGACAACCAAACCTTTTCGTTCATTGCGGGGTATCGCCTGTAATGTCATCGATCCTCCTTTTTAGCGTATAATTTAGGCGATTAATAAAAACTGGCAAAACGATTTATTAAACGGGAATGTTTAGAAGTATAATTCAACTAAGACGAGAATTATAGCAGCGGAATTTCCAACCAAAACAGACTTCCCTTATCCTCTTCACTGGTGAGCCCGATGATGCCCGACAGCAAATCCACCGAATGTCTAACGATAGACAGTCCTAATCCACTGCCCTCGGGAAATTGATAACGGGCATCTTCTACACGGTAAAAACGTTCAAAGATCCTTTCCTGCTGGGATGGCGGAATCCCCAGACCCGTATCCTCTACTTCCATTCGCAAGTTGTGATCTTTAATCATCAACCGGAACCAGATCTGACCATCCTGTCTATTATACTGCTTGGCATTGGTGAGCAGATTCCAGATGATCGTCTGCAGCAAATGTTCGTTTGCTTTGATTCTTATCTTTTCCTCAAACCTTGGGATCTCCTTATGAAAGACAAGGCTGCTTTCCTGCACCAGCGGTTCGAATTCGGATAGAATTTTCTTGATCAGCGGTACCGGTTTGAGTTTGACCAAATCCTCGGTTTTTCTCTTTTCGATGCGGGAGAGCTGCAGTAAATCAGAAACCAGATTTTCCAGATGGATGGTTTGCTTCTCAATTTTTTGCAGAAATTTTTCACGTTGCTTTTTGCTGTCAATCGTGCCAGACAAAAGGGTTTCGGCATAGCCTCTGATGGATGTCAATGGTGTTTTAAATTCATGGCTTACGTTGGCAACAAAATCCTGCCGAATGGTTTCCAGTTGTTGCAGATGGGTAACATCCACCAGGGTCAATAGAAATCCGGAAAGCGGAATATCGTTCATTTTTAATGGAGAAATTTGATAATCAATATATCGATCTCCATAAAATTTTGTCCGTTTTTTGATCGCTTTACCCTTCTGTAAAAACTCTTCAATATCCTCGATAAGCGGTGGAAATTGAATCCAGTCGTAGAACCGGATGGTGCCTTCATACTCTGTGGAAACTTCTAAAATTTGCCGAAAGGCCAGATTGTGCAGAATAGCTATCCCATTTTTATTGAAGGCAGCAACTCCCTCGTTAAGCGAGTTAAAGATGGTCATTAGCTGTTCTTTTTGAGATTCCAGAATCTGGCTTGAATTCTCCAGTTTCTGGGCAAGCACATTTATTTCATTGTTAATTCTATCAAATTCCTCATACCGATGACGCGGAAGCTCCTTAAATCCCGGCTTTTCCCTTTGGGTTTCGAGGGGAGTTCTAATTTTATCCAATTGTTGGGAAAACCAGCGGATATAGGCATAGGTGGCAAATATGGCCACCAGAATAAAAAAGAGATTGGACCGGATGATCAAACCGATCAGGAAATTCATCCGTTCATTAAATTCCGGGGAAAACATGGCTAATCTGATAAAACCGGTAATCCGGCCATTTTCCTGAACCGGTTCGCAGTAATAAAACAATTTCTCGTGGATGGTTGCACTGGTTCGGCGCGCCAAACCCGATCCGTATTTCATGGCTTCCTGGACTTCCGGCCGATTCAAGTGATTTTCCACCTCCTTCAGATCCCCTGGCAGAATTTCCGAATCCGCTACCACCCGGCCGCTTTTATCAATCAAGGTAGTTCTCAAAGAAGTCATCCGTTTTATTTCCACAGCAAACTGATGCATTTTATTTTTGTCAATCTCCTCAAACTGAAAATCCCCGACCAATGCCTTGGCCAGGGACAGTTTCTTTTTCATCTCTTTGC
>CAYVKM010000241.1:0-2033 GCA_964452045.1 uncultured Calditrichaceae bacterium | reverse complement strand
CCGGATTACCTACCTGACTGCCCGATCCGGGGATAAAATTGATCACCCCATCCGGTAAACCGGCTTCCTGGAATAACTTCATAATATTATAGGCCGAGTATACTGCACTGGAAGCAGGTTTCCATAACACGACATTTCCCATTATTGCAGGTGAAGATGGCAGGTTGCCGGCGATGGAGGTAAAGTTGAACGGAGTGACCGCAAAGACAAATCCTTCCAGCGGACGATACTCCATCCGGTTCCAGGTACCTATGGGGGAGTAGGGTGGTTGCTGTTCAAAGATCTGCATGGCATAGTAGGAATTAAACCGGAAAAAATCGATCAGCTCTGCGGCGGAATCAATTTCGGCCTGAAAAGCATTTTTACTCTGGGTGAGCATGGTGGCGGCGTTGGATACATCCCGCCAGGATGTGGAAAGCAGATCGGCCGCTTTCATAAAAACTGCCACCCGGTCGTACCAGTGCATGGCCGCCCATTTTTCCCGGGCTTTGATCGCGGCATCGATGGCCATTTTTACTTCTTTTTCTCCGGCCTGATAGTATTCACCGATCACTGTTTTATGGTCGTGGGGTAGTATGCATTTTCCCTTTTTGCTGGTTTTTACCTCCTTGCCGCCAATAATCAGTGGAATCTCAATTTGCTGGGAGCGCAATTCTTTTAGTTTGGCTTTTAAGGATGCCCGTTCGGGAGATCCCGGAGTGAAACTTTTTAGCGGTTCATTGGGGGGTAAAGGAAGATTAAATTTTGCATTTGCCACGATAGACCTCCTGAATTCTTTTTTGTTTTTATTATTTTACCTTGTTTTTCATCGGGCTAAAATGTAATTGATTCCCTAAAAAATGTCAATTTGTTTTAAAATCCCATTGCGGACTTTGGCGCTGTTACTTTTGATTTGAGTGGTGATATTTGGAAAATTTGGTTAAATTCTGGCCTTAATTTAGAGGGAACAATTTTTCTTGAAATTAAATGATGTCAACCCTATCTACAGATGAGAGACGGGAATCTAAGTTAAGAGACCCTGAACCAAGTCCAGGGTGACAAATATTAAGAATCAAAAGTTCTTGTCATTCCGAATTTATTTCGGAATCTCAAAAAGTATTTGTAAATAATAGATTCTGATCCCGCAGCTGCGGGACAGAAAGACCGGTTGAAGAAGATGAGCAAATTTGATTAAACCAAATAACGTAAATGTCAAAATAGAAATATTTATTTTTGAGCATAAAGGAGCGAAAAATGTCCAAACGAGAAGGAATCGAAGAATTTAAGCAGGAGCGAGATCGGCTGAATGAAATTGTCATGAAATATGCCGGACTGGAGACCAAACGATTCTTCAGTCTGGATTCCCAGGTCTATAGAGAAGGCGGCGCTTTGCCGGTAAAAATCAAAGAGATGATGGGACTGGTGGCCTCGCTGGTCTTACGCTGCGACGACTGCATTAAATACCATATTATCCGCTGTTTAGAGGAGCAGGTGTCTGATCAGGAATTGGAGGAGGCTATTGCCATAAGTCTGATTGTCGGTGGTTCTATTACTATTCCCCATCTGCGACGGGCCTTTGATTCCTGGGAAGAGTTGAAGAAAACAAAGTCATAATTGCTGGTAAGAAATTATCAGGAAGCCAAAAAAAGAAAGAGGTTACGATGAAAACGTTAGAATTGGACGCGAAAACGATTGATATTCTAAAAATATTTCAAAAAAATGAAATCAGCGAATACCATGTATATAGCTCACTTGCCAGGCGAATGAAAGATAAAAATGGAGAAGTACTTAAAAAAATTGCTGAGGACGAGCACCGCCATTATCATGAATGGAAAAATTATACCGGGAAGGAAATTAAGCCGAACCGTTTTCTGATCTTTTCTTACCTGTTTATCGCCCGGATTTTCGGGCTAACCTTTGCGGTAAAGATGATGGAAAAAGGTGAAGAAAAAGCGGAGCGGAATTATGCAAAAATTGTGAAGATAATTCCGGATGCCTTGAAAATCCTTAAGGAGGAAAAGGGCCACGAGAAGATGCTGGTGGAAATGATCGAT
>CAYVKM010000240.1:0-2059 GCA_964452045.1 uncultured Calditrichaceae bacterium | reverse complement strand
TATACCATCCGCACCGAACAAAGTGCACTCGATGTACTGATCAATATTTTTACCGGTGCAGTAACAGTTTATTCCCGCACGGTTACGGTTACTAAATAAGTGTAAACCAAAGATATTAATTTCATCCCTCCCCAAGAATTCCAGGGAGGGATTTTTTTTGCTATAAATTCAAAAATATGTTCGGCCATAAAAATAAATTTCGATTGTTTCATCGAAGGAATTTCCCTTAGTTTTGCACCCTGATTAAAGATTTATGAATAATAGAATCCAGAGATAAAGGAGATACAGTATGGTTAAGCATCATGTGAAAGACATCAAGTTGGCAGCTGAAGGAAAAAAACGGATTGAATGGGCGGACAATGATATGCCTGTGCTGGCGGAAATCCGACAGAGATTTGCTAAAGAAAAACCACTGACAGGAAAAAAAATGAGCGCCTGTTTGCATGTCACTGCTGAAACGGCAAATCTGGCCCGGACTCTCCAGGCCGGCGGTGCGGATCTTGTTTTGGTCGCCTCTAATCCCCTCAGCACCCAAGATGATGTCTCGGCATCTCTGGTAAAGGATTATGGAATTTCGGTCTATGCCATCAAAGGTGAAGATCATAAAACCTATTATGAACACATCCATGCAGCTCTGAAACATGATCCGATTATTACCATGGACGATGGTGCCGATCTTGTTTCTACTCTGCATCAGAAATATCCCGAGAAATGTGCAAGTATTTTTGCATCTATGGAAGAAACGACCACCGGAGTGATTCGCTTGCGGGCGATGCACAAGGATGGTGCGTTAAAGCTACCGGTTTTTGCGGTAAATGACGCTTTGACTAAATACCTGTTTGATAACCGGTACGGAACCGGCCAGTCTACTGTGGATGGAATTATCCGGGCAACTGATATTCTATTGGCGGGAAAAAATGTAGTAGTAGCCGGTTACGGATGGTGCGGCCGCGGTTTTGCCATGAGGTGTAAAGGAATGGGAGCCAATGTAATTCTCACCGAAGTGGACCCGATTAAAGCGCTGGAGGCCGCTATGGATGGCTTTCAGGTGATGCCGATGGAGAGAGCCGCTCAGGTGGGAGATTTATTTGTTACCATCACCGGTGATATTAATGTTATTCGAAAAGAGCATTTCCAGAAGATGAAAGATGGTGCCATCGTGGCCAATTCAGGACATTTTAATGTTGAAATCGATATCCCGGCTCTGGAAAAACTGGCGGTACAAAAACGGACCGATATCCGTAAATATGTAGACGAATATCAGCTCAAAAACGGAAACCGCATCTTTTTGCTGGCGCAGGGTCGTCTTATCAATCTTGCCGCAGCCGAAGGACATCCCGCCAGTGTGATGGATATGAGTTTTGCCACCCAGGCACTGACCACCGAATTTGCATTGAAAGAGAAAAAAACACCCGGTGTTTATCTCGTTCCCAAGGATGTGGAAGATTATATTTCAACCCTCAAACTTAAGACCATGGGAATTCAAATTGATGTCCTGACCAAGGAGCAAAAGGAATATTTGAGCTCATGGGAGTTGGGTACCTGATTGACAGAAAATATAACTGATATAATTTACCCTGTCCTTTACCAGGACAGGGTTTTTTCTTTTATAAAATAATTTTAGATCTCATTCTGCCATGCACTTCCCACATGGAAAGTCTTACCATGTTGCAAAAATGAAACTTTCATTTAATAAATCGTTAAATGCACTATAGTCGGACGAAACTAGTACGAATACCGGTGGAAGTTGAAATTAGATATTTGAAATTGAAATTGAAGTGATATTTGAGGGAATTTTTCGTATGAAACTATTAGCCATTTTTGCACATCCTGATGATGAATCCTACGGTCCGGCCGGCACCCTGGCTAAGTATGCCGCCGAAGGCCATGAAGTTGGTCTGGTTACCCTCACCCGGGGTGAAGCTGGGTCTCTGGGAATATCCAAGGAACTCGGGCCAAAAGTACTGGCGGAAAGACGGGTACAAGAGCTGCGTTGCGCTGCAAGGATCCTGAAAATTAAATATCTTCAAATCCATGAATTGCCGGATAAAAAACTCTC
>CAYVKM010000239.1:0-2089 GCA_964452045.1 uncultured Calditrichaceae bacterium | reverse complement strand
TTCCAGTCTTTTGTTTAATATACAAAATCGTCTGGAAAGAAACTTAAGATTACATTTAAATTAAAACCGGGTGAAACAATAACTTCTAACCAACTGGGGTTTTCAGTACGGAAAAAAAGTGTAAAAGATGTTAGAATTGATGAGAAAAATCTCCCATCAATAACTCCGTTAATAGCAAAAATTGTTGTTTCCTTCCTTCATTACGTTTTATCCGTAGATGAATTAGTATCTCTTGATAATATTGAAGATTTAATAAATCATGCCAGATTTTCAAAAGATTTAAGACCCTATACAATCAACTGGTGTTCACTGATTGATGAACCAAGATATTACAAGTTCCATCGAGTTTGGATGCAAATTGACGGTAATAGTATTTTTATAGATGTAACTTTTTTTGGCTATCCAAATTGGCGAGTGATTTTAAATAGTGATAAACCAATTATTAAACATGATCTCGATAAGCACAAAATACAGCAGATTATTTTTATTCAGGATTTTGAAGATTTAGACAATAGAAAAAAATACATAGGATTTATTTATGAAGGGGAAGATAAATCAGTATATTATGATGTAAATTTTTAAAAGTATACCTAACAATGATATCAAGGTGACCCTCACGTGGGACGATGAATCGCCCACTTTGGGTCGCTACAAACACTCGGGAACCTTATACCAGGATCATTATGTTCAAGAGTACGATATTGAAAACCTTTGGTATACTTATTTGGGGCTTTATAGGATGTAGACCATTTTCTATGGAAGTAAAATTAACTGAAGTCAGTCGATACACTTCTCCTGATTCTCTAGTTGATGCTGTAATTGTTACAAGTGATGCTGGTGCTACAACCTCGGTTGGATATCATATATTTATTGTTCCTAAGGGGTCACACCCAAAGGATCTCAAATTTGCGATTTTCTCAGCAGACCATGTTACCGGCCTCAAGGTATTTTGGCAGCAGCCGAAGTATCTTAAGCTAACGTACACAAATGCCAGAATATTCAAATTTACCAATTTTTGGCAATCAAAATATATTGATAATTTTCAGTATGAAGTAAAAATAACGGAGACAGAACAGACGGGGATATCAGACCGCTGAAAGATAGCCACCGCTGCTAAACTACATCGCTATTAGCAATTATAACCATATAGATTTGGATTAAATATCCCGTGCGGCTTCGGCCATGGCTTTAATATTTGCCGGGGGAATGTCCGGCAGAATCGCCTCATGGCTGGGACTGATCATATAGCTGGGTCCCAGTAAGTCTTTTAACCTTCGTACCTCCCGTTTTATTTCTTCCGGCGTCCCATGAACCAACAGGTCCTGGGTATCCACCCCGCCAATAAAAGCAATTTGTCCCTTGAATTCCCGGGCCAGGGTTTCGGCAGACATATCCGCTGCTTTGGCCTGCAGCGGATGCAGCGCCTGAACGCCCATTTCGATTAAATCCGGGATAATCCGGTAAACCGAACCGCAGGAATGCATGATCACCTGATAGTTGTATTCCTGTGCCAGCCGGATTAGTTTGGACATATAGGGAAAGAGAAACTGGCGCAGCTCTTCCCGGCCGAGCAGCAGGGAAAACTGGCTGCCAAAATCGTTTCCGAAGAAGAAAGCATCAATCAGATCACCAGCCTGTTCAAAAAGCCGACGGTTCCCCTCCAGATAAAAATCGATGACATGACCGGTAATGGCATGGACCACCTCCGGGTGGGTATACATTTTAACAAAGTAATTTTCCATCCCCATAAACTCCGCCACATCATGGAAAAACGGACACCAGAAACCGCTGGCCCGATAAACATCACCAGCATTTCTCAATTCCTGAAGAATGCCACTAAAATCAAGATAATCTGGGTTGGGCCAGGCAAAAGCCTCCACCTGTTCGACATCTTCGCAATCCGAGAATATCCCACCGGCGCCCAGGTCTTGTTCTGTACGCTGAACATCAAAAATAGGTTTTCCTTCCGGATGTTTATAGGCTTCCCAGGGCGCAATCCAGCGAAAATCGTCTTGGAGTTTCCGGCGGAGTTCCTCTTCCGTGGTGGTTTTAAAATAGCGATGCAGAATCGGCCAGCTATCCGGGTGAG
>CAYVKM010000238.1:0-2094 GCA_964452045.1 uncultured Calditrichaceae bacterium | reverse complement strand
GCCTCATACATCCGGGCCGCCTCACCGTATTTCCCTTCAATAAAGTAAAGTGTGCCAAGATTGGAGGCGACGTTATAGGAATTATGCAGGGAAAGAGATTTTTCAAACATCTCCCGGGCATCTGACCACCTTTCCAAAAGATAATATATTGCACCCAGATTATTATAACCCCGGTAATTATCCGGCGTCAGTGCAACTACCTGTCGAAACTGGGCGGCGGCTTCTTTGTACCTTTCATGCCGGTAATAAAACGACCCCAATTCGTTATACCCGGCCCAATAATCCGGCTTTAACTCAATGGCCCGCTTATAAGTGGCCTCAGCTTTTTCCAACAATTTCTGCGCCTCATAAGCTCTTGCCATACCCCGGTATGCATCGGCATTGGTAGGATCTACTTCCAGCGCCTGATTAAAATTCTTAACGGCTTCCTGATACCGGCCGGTTCCAGAATGGATCAAACCCAGGGTAATATTCACCGGAGCGAGCTGATTATTTAATTTATAGGCATGTTCACAAGCTGCGGTTGCCTGGTCCACAAATTTTATATCCCGCAAGGCTTCATACTTCAGCCAGTATGCCTCTCCTAATCCGGCATAGGCCAGGGCATAAACGGAATCCAGGGCAATGGCACGTTTAAACAGGTCAATTGCGGCATCAATATTTTCGGTTTTCTCAAAACGCAGAAGATAACCGCGAGCTTGCAGATAAAATTCATAGGCCCCAGGTACGGTTGTCCCACCAGCCTGTAAAACATTTTCTGCTTCTGGATTTAATTCCAGATTCAGCATTGCCAGCAAGTTGCTGACCGATTCATCCTGCAGGGCGGAAAGATTCGATTTTTTAACATCAATGACCGTAGATTTCAACTGGCGCAAATTCTTGGCATCCACCAGATTGAGGGTTAACCGGAGTAAATTATTCATCTGTTGCAGACTTCCGGTAACCACCAGATTAACGCCGAAAGCTCTATTCGCCTCGCTGGCGCTTTCCACATGGTTGCCGCGAACTTCGCTGGCAGGAATTACCCATAAGGAACCATGAAACTGCTCCAGCTGCGTGAGTTTGCTGGTCAAGGTTTCCATCAGACCATCACAGAACACCTGACGATTAGCATCTCCCCCAATATTGGTGAGGGGTAAAACCAGAAGATGTTGTTCAGGCAGAGCCATACCCGGATGGAAAAGATTTTTAAGAAGATGCGAACCCGATGTCACGAAAAATCCGGAGAGAATTAGCAGGATGAAAATTGCCGCCACCAGGAAAATCATCCTGCGGTTTAGCCGAATACCAGGGCGGGATTTAGGTATTTCCGCTTCGGTGGCAATAGTTGGATCAGACGCTGTTCGGACCTCTCTGCTTTTTAAATCGGCTAAAACTTCAGTTATTGTCTGATAACGCTGATCCGGATCTTTGGCCAGACATTTATTCACGATCTCTGCTAAAAACAGTGGAGTATCTTCCCGGATATTCGATACCGGTTCCGCGTTTTCATTTGCAATGCAATACAACCCCAAAAGCCCAAATGTCACTTCGCTGATCTACTTTCTCTCCTTTCACCCGTTCAGGAGACATATATCCTGCAGTTCCAACAGTTGTGTATTCCTTGGTGAGCTGGGACCCGGCCCCCACTTTGGCCAGGCCAAAATCCATAATCTTCACCTATCCGCCGGTGGTGATCATGATATTTGAGGATTTGATGTCCCGATGAATTATACCCATAGCATGGGCAGCCTGAAGACCTGTGGCAATTTGTATTGCGTATTGAGCTATCTGGTCAATCGGAAGTCCGGGGGTATCATGATACGCCCCCACAATGTTTTTTAATTCCTGGCCCTCAATATATTCCATTACGATAAACAACTCCCCGTCAGATTCTTCAATAGCATGAATAGTGCTGATATTAGCATGGTTCAGGGACGCCGCTGCTTTTGCTTCCACTACAAAACGGGCTCTCTCTTCGCTATTCCCGGCAACTTCAGCAGGCAAAAACTTAATGGCAACCCTTCGATCCAATTTAGTATCCTCGGCTAGGTACACCACACCCATCCCGCCACGGCCTAACTCTTCTATGATTTTATAATGAAGTACGGTTTT
>CAYVKM010000237.1:0-2097 GCA_964452045.1 uncultured Calditrichaceae bacterium | reverse complement strand
GGCCAGTAGAGGTTGTTAGCAGCAGAAACTCCATGAGATGTTAAAACGATTGGAAGTATCCGTGAGGCATTTGCCAATGCAGTTTCAACTGCTTCAGATCCTGCACCAAATTGTTTAACAAGATAACGGCGCCAAACATCCGGTTCAGTATCAGAATTGTAAGCCAGTCTGCCAAAAACTCTATAGCTATAAAGATATTTTTCCCAATCCCACTTTGGTTTTAGCGAATCATCCTGGTAAGCACAACGACCTCCTGCAATTCCGGAACCACGGCGACCCTTAAATGATAGCGGTTCCATAAGTTCAACTCCAACACTACCGCAAAAACTAAAATTCTTTGAGTGTGCAGCACTCATTTCAGGATCACCCCAAAGCAAAAGTCGTTGTGTGCCTGGCCAGATTCTATGTAAAACACCATACTGTCTATCTTCTTTAAAAAGATCACCATAACCGTAGCGCATAAAACTTCTCGATCCCGCACTCAGGTTCATTAATCCTTCCGCTTTTTGATCCGCCTTCGGAATTTCAAAAGCCCGAATATCGGCTTGATGATAAGGCAAACCAAGATGTTCTGCCCAATACTTTGGTGATACATTTACCGGCATTCCTGTAGCAACTGCTGTATCGATCATTTCCTGATTTATTCCCTTCGCGTGCATATCAATCTCAACTTTTCGTTCACAGGTAGCGACACCATCAAACACAGTTTTCCAGAAATTATAGCTTCCTTCTTTTACACCGCTTTCTCCATGAATACGGAATGTTATACCGCTGATAGAAGGACAATATTTTAAAAGCTGACGGAGAGCATCTCTGCAATAGGAACCATGATTTTCGTGAGTCAATCCTTCTATTGTATAATTTGCATCGGGACTATCTATCCACTCATATCCATGCATCCAGATTCCCAACTGAAACTGAATTCCCCGCGCAGCCGCTTGATCACTGATAAATTTTAACATTTCAAGATTTTTATCGCGTTCTGTATCGGACAATTCAGGAACTTTTACGTTGTACCCCGGAACAGATAAAAAGAATGGATAGGCAAAAAGAAAATAAGCATCAGTTACATTTTGAAGAAAGTCGTAACCTATTCCCAAACTTAAATTAAACCGATTAAAGCGTTGCGTGGTTAACATTGTAAGATACTGTTTCCACATTTCACGATCATAAAACCATGGTTTATCTTCTACTTCGCTTACAAAGAGTTTGCTGACGCTGCGGATTTTATTTGCAGGTTTTTCAATAACCGGTTTTTGAATTTTCAAAGAGTCCAGAGGCTGACCAGGATATTGTACACGATCGGCAAGTTCAAGCAAAGCGTAAACCAGCCCGCGAGTGTCATATCCGCAAGCTAATAAAATTTGTTTGTCATTAAATTTTACAGGGACTAATCCAAGAGCTTCATTTGTATCTGGAATTTCAAATTCTGAATTTTTTAGCAGTGTTCGAGATAAAGTTGAATCTGATCCTGTAACAACAATAATTAAATCTTCACCTCTTGCCTGAGAAATCATATCACATTTGAATACATCTATTCCTTCTAGCGTTAATGATTTCTCCAGTTCATTTACAGCCCACTTAGTAGGCTGCAAACCTGCTGTTTGATCATCTTTATCTATTACAATGGAGACTCCATTAGTCTTAAAATCATAAAAGCTTAGAGCAGATATTCCTAAAGCAGAAACTCCGGCTATCTTCACAAATTGTCTTCTGCTGATTCCTTTCGGCTCGCCGGTAGTTTTTTGATTCAGGAAATCTTTCATTGAATTTACTTTTTTAATTTCCTTTAAATAATTTTTGATAAAGGTCTGGGTCGAGTTCATACATACCGGTAATACTATGAAGATGATTTGCAGAAACCCATGGGAGCCAGAATCTGTGTCCACCGCGTCCGCGGCCATTCCACCCCGGACCCAGGCTCCAGTGTTCCTGCTGCCATCCAATCCCTTTCATATCATACTGGCGTCCCGGAAGCGCAACCATTGATTTGGTGTCATGCAAAAGAACCCGTGCGACGTAAAGATAGTGCTCGTCTTTTGTATAAGAATACAACTTAGCATAAGATGGAGCAGACCAGTCCAGATATTCATCCGC
>CAYVKM010000236.1:0-2108 GCA_964452045.1 uncultured Calditrichaceae bacterium | reverse complement strand
AAAACGAACAACCGGAGGATGCTATGTCTGTTGTAAAACCTTTTCGCGGATTACGCCCCAGGAAAGAACTGGCGGCCAAAGTAGCCGCCCCACCATACGATGTGCTGGACTCCAGCGAAGCCCGGGAAATGGCCAAAGGAGATCCTTACATTTTTCTGCATGTCAATAAACCGGAAATCGATCTGGACCCGGAAATCGATCCCTACGATCAGCGGGTTTATCAAAAAGGCGCAGAGAACCTCAGGAAATTTATCGCCGATGGTATAGTCTTTCAGGATGAGAAACCGATGTTCTATGTCTATCGCCAGATCATGGGAAACCACATCCAGACCGGTCTGGTGGCCTGCGCATCGGTGGATGAATATGAAAAAGATCTGATCAAGAAACACGAACTTACCCGTCCGGATAAGGAAGACGACCGGGTGAATCACATTCTTCACCTCAACGCCCAGGTGGGACCGGTATTCCTCACCTACAAAGCGGAAGCGGAAATCGACCGGGTTATCGACGGCATCAGTCAGGGAACACCGGAATATGATTTCACCAGCAGCGACGGTATCAGACATATTTTATGGCTGGTGGGAGATCAGAAGCTGATCGATAAAATTACCGGCCTGTTTGCCCAAAAGGATGTGCTTTATGTGGCAGATGGTCATCACCGCTCGGCGGCGGCCCAGCGGGTGCGGGATGCCCGGCGAAAGGATAATCCCAACCATACCGGCCGGGAGGAGTATAACTATTTCCTCACGGTGATTTTCCCCCACAACCAGATGCAGATCCTGGATTATAACCGGGTGGTGAAAGACCTCAACGGTCTTACCCCGGATGAATTGCTGGCAAAAATCAAAGAAAAGTTTGAATTATCACCGGAACCCGGTTCCGAGCCATACAAACCCACAAAGGGCAAGGAATTTGGCATGTACCTGGAAGGTAAGTGGTACCGGCTTGTCGCCCGGGAAGGCATCTATGATAAAAACGATCCGGTCAAGCGGCTGGACATCAGCATCCTGCAGGAAAATCTGCTGGCGCCGGTGCTGGGCATCGGTGATCCCCGCAAGGATAAACGGATTGATTTTGTCGGCGGGATTCGCGGTCTAAAAGAACTGGAGAAACGGGTGAACAGCGGTAACTGGAAGGTGGCCTTTGCCCTGTATCCGACTTCCATTGACGAATTGATGGCCATTGCCGATGCCGGTAAAACCATGCCGCCAAAATCCACCTGGTTTGAACCCAAGCTGAAATCGGGTCTGGTGGTGCATTTACTGGATTGAAAGATTAGTGGTATAGGATAATTTGAAAGGGAGACTTTAACCGGTCTCCCTTTTTGATATCAGGTAAGGTTAAATAAACGCGCTTATTTTCTTGACCGCTTTTCGCAGCTCTAATCGTACAAAACCAACATTGATACCGGGATCACCCAAAACCGTCACCCAGGCATCCCGGTCTGGTACCCTTGCTGAGACAAATATCAAATTCCCGAACTGTACTTCCAACAGCATGGCGGCAGTGGTCTGCAGATTTTGCTGAAATTTGTTCAGCGCCTCGAAGAAGACCGATAAATGACTGCCCAGATCAGAGGCTTCCAGGTTGCCATCTTCGGTCTCTGGTAGAAAAGTGATGGCAAATCCGGCGGTATTGTGCACCAAAATAAAATCGGATCCCCGGGATTTGATGATCGGTACCAGCGATTTTTGAATCTCACTGATCCGCTCCCGTTTATCCCGCTCCTTTTCCTCGCCATTTTTCTCCGAGATCTCATCGATCCGGCGCATGGCTTCCAATAGCAGACTCTGCCAGCCCTTGGCAATGGTTTCTTTAGGCGACTTGGCATTGCGACGAACCGAGAACTCACCTCCCTGCCAGCCCATGATATGATAAAAGGCATTCTCCCCTTCCAGACTATCGGTATTAGCATGGATGATATTGCCATCGGCAAAATAGATAAATCCGGTCTGGTCTTTGTGTTTGATCTGCAGACTGGAGGTTATCCGTCCCAGACAATTTAACTGGATGATATCACTCAGCTGAAAGTCCGCCACACTGCCCTTAAAACCCTTTTTCTCGGTCAGTGCTTCCAGGATCATCTCCCGCAGGTCGTTGATCTCGAA
>CAYVKM010000235.1:0-2124 GCA_964452045.1 uncultured Calditrichaceae bacterium | reverse complement strand
ATCCAAGCTGACGCAGTGCATTAGCACAGCGATTTACTTCCCGGTATAACTCCCGGTAAGTTAATTTTCTGGTTACCCCTTCTTCTCCTTCCCAGATAAAGGCTATTCTATCGGCGACCTGGGTGTCCTGCCATTTATCGAGGCAATTGTGAATAATATTCATCTTGCCACCAACACACCAGCGCGGAAATTGAATTCCATCTTTCAGATCAACCATCTTGGTAAACGGCTGATAGAATTGAATATCCAGATCCTGGAACACCGCCTCCCAGAACCAATCCATCTCCTCCACTGATTTTCGAAAGAGCTCATCATAACCGGAGAGATTATGCTTATCCATGAATTTTTTCAGGTTGCTCTGTTCAATCCACTCCGGATTGGGCTGCCAGACATTTTTCTGACCAAAAGGAAAGGATGTGCTTTGATTTTTATCCATAATCAATAACTGGCTTTAGCCATTGTTTTTTTGATAACTATCTTGATTATTTAATCCCGGCAAAGATTCATATTTCAGATAACGGGATATATCCGGTTCTTTTTTTATTCCTTCTCCAGCCAGCTGAAGGGGTATTTGGGATCATCCACTTCCAGCGCATCTTTGCCAATCCGAAGCGGCCGATAGGTGTCCAGCATCACCGCATATTCATCGGTTTTCTTCAGGCCAATAGATCCCTCATATTTACCGGGATGCGGACCATGGGCAATACCATGGGGATGTATGGTAACCGATCCTTCGCTGATTCCTTTCCGGCTCATAAATTCCCCTTCGTAATAATACAGCACCTCATCGCTGTCCACATTGCTGTGATTGTAGGGCGTTGGGATAGCCAGCTCATGGAAATCAAACAATCTGGGACAGAAAGAGCAGATCACAAAACCGGGTGCCTGGAAGGTCTGATGAACCGGTGGTGGCTGGTGAATTTTTCCGACAATCGGCATAAAATCCCGGATATTAAAAATCCAGGGATAATAAAAACCATCCCAGCCAACTATATCGAAAGGATGTTGAGCAAAATTGTATTCCTGTATCCCGTTGGAAAGTTTGAGCAGAAACTGGTGATCTCCTTCCCTATCCACCGGATCGACAAATTCCGGAACACGAAAATCCCGCTCACAAAAAGGGGCGTGCTCCAGAAGTTGTCCATATTCATTACGATATCGGTTCGGCGTTTCAATCATCCCGGCAGATTCAATAATTAAAAAACGATGGTCCTTTCCTTTCAATTCCATTTTATGGAGGACGCCCCTGGGGATAACGATATAGTCCCCGGATCCAAATTCCAGTTTTCCGAAGATGCTGTGAAGCGTTCCCTTTCCCTTGTGTACAAAAATGACTTCATCGCCAATACCATTCCGATAAAAGAAATCACCCTGTTTTTCAGGCACGGCCATAATTAAGACTACATCACGATTGAATGCCATCACCCGCCGGCCGCTCACCCAGTCCCCTTTTGCTTTGTATTTAAAGGTTTCCAGATGGCGATGGCGATGCTGCTGATTTTCGGCAACCTGGTATTTCACCGGATGGAATTCGCCAACCTTGGATATCCGGGTTGGTGGCCGGAGGTGATACATGTTGGAATAAATGCTGGAAAAACCTTCCCGGCTGGCATGCTCTTCATGGTATAATTTACCATTTTTATCCCGATGCTGAATGTGTCTTTTGGGAGGAATAAATCCCCGCTGAATATAGAATGGCATAAAACGATCTCCTTAAACGTAATTATAAATTCCCGCGTTTTTCCTGTTCACGCTCAATCGCCTCGAAGAGCGCTTTAAAATTACCTTTTCCAAAACTTTTTGAGCCCCGTCTCTGGATAATCTCATAAAACAGGGTAGGTCTGTCCTGGACCGGCTTGGTAAAGATTTGCAGCATGTAACCAAACTCATCCACATCCACCAGAATATCATTTTTAGAAAGACTGTCCAGATCCTCCTGCAGGTTACTGACCCGTTTGGGCAGCTCCTTGTAATAAGTCGGAGGTGCTTCTAAAAATTCTACCCCGTTCTTTTTCAGATTAGAAACGGACTTCACAATGTCATCTGTGTACATGGCGATGTGCTGAATACCCGGTCCGGAATAAAATTCCACGAACTCCTGAATCTGGGATTTTTTTAATCCCG
>CAYVKM010000234.1:0-2124 GCA_964452045.1 uncultured Calditrichaceae bacterium | reverse complement strand
CTACGGTGAAATCCATTCTGAATCATTATATTGGTCAACCTCCCGGCAAAGTAAACTTTGAGGGAAAGGAATACACTCCACTGGAGTTCATGAATAAAGTGCTGAAAGTAAATCCAGAGGATTATGTGGACATCATGTCTCTGATGGAATTGCCTTATTATTCCAAAGGGGAATATAAAGTGCCGGATAACTGGTGGCACAGCAAGGATTACTATAATGTTCCGCTGGATGTATTCACTAATATCGTCAAGGAAGCCATCCGAAATGGTTATACCATGGCCATTGGCGGAGATGTATCCGAATCCGGGTACAGTGCCCATAAGGAAGTGGCCATGGTACCCAGCTACGATATTCCGGCTGATTATATAGATGAAAACGCCCGGCAGTTCCGCTTCAGCAATGAATCTACCACGGATGATCATGGCATTCATCTGGTTGGTTACATGACATTGAATGGTCAGGACTGGTATTTGATCAAAGATTCGGGAAGCGGTTCCAGAAACGGTGCCAATAAGGGTTACTATTTTTACCATCAGGATTATGTCAAATTAAAGATTATGGATCTGATGATTCACAAGGATGCGGTTAAAGATATCCTGAAGAAATTTTCCAACTGATAAAGCAAGCCCCATCTTCGGATGGGGCTTTTTGTTCATCAATATTTCCTTCCATGCGTTAATAAAATAATTGACAGAACTTTTTCTAAAACCTTGTAACATTGAAAAATATAAATCATCATATAAAATGATTTAAGAAAGTGCTTTAATATGAAGGATTCACATTTGCAGTTGGCGAGTAAAAGGTGCGGAAATTGTCAGACCAAAATGATTTTTCAGCCGGGATGTTGCGGGAACCTGCCGGTCTGGCGCTGTCCTGATTGCGGACGGATAGCCAAGTGGCAGGAAAGTAAGGTGGATGTGAATCTTTACCTGAAATTAAAATAAATAAGGAGAAATAAATGAGTGACGTTCTTGCAGTAACCGATGAAAATTTCAAAAAGGAAGTCCTTGAATCCGCTACCCCGGTTCTGGTAGACTTTTGGGCGCCATGGTGCGCACCATGCCGGATCGTCGCGCCGGTGGTGGAAGAGATTTCCAAGGAGTATAACGGATTTATCAAAGTGGTGAAGCTGAATACCGATGAAAATCCAATGACCGCCATGGCCTACAAAATTATGGGTATTCCCACCCTGGGTATCTTTCTGAATGGTCAAATGGTCGACCAGATTGTGGGCGCCGTGCCCAAGCCGCAGATTGTGGACAAATTGAAATATTATATGCAGGGTGCTGCCGCAAAAAATTGAGTTTCACTTCTTGATTAGGAGAGAAGTAGTAATATTTTTTATTAACGAAGTATGAGTAGGGCGATCTTAAAGGTCGCCTTTTTTCTTTTCCTCGCAATCCTATTCTCTCAATGAATTTTGATTTTTCCAAAATATTTATTAGTTTTCAGCAAAACAGGATCAAGTATGACTCGGAAGAAGATTATCGTTACCGGCGACCGGGTGCTGATTAAACCGGACAAGAGTGAAGAACGGACAAAGGTCGGTTTATATCTTCCGCAAACGGTAAAAGACAAGGAAGATGTAATTGGCGGAACGGTTGTCCAAACCGGACCGGGTATTCCTATGGCTAATCCCTCTGATATTTCCGAGGAACCCTGGAAAAATGAGCAGCAGGAGTTAAAGTATCTGCCATTACAGGCCAGAGAAGGCGATTATGCTCTTTTTCTGCAGAAGGCCGGAGTAGAGATAAAATACAAAGGTACCGCTTATATCATTATTCCCCAGAGCGCCATATTGCTTTTGATCCGGGATGAGGAGAGCGAATCTCCCCTCGACTCCGAATCGCCCGATGACGAATTTCCGCTTTATTAGATTTTGCATACTATTTTGAAAAATTTAAAATGATGCTCTGGTTTTGAAAAGATCAGAATTGCATATTTGTAGTCATGCTGTCCCGCATGTGAGGGATCAGAATCTTTTGTCTGAATGCTAATCCCTCGGTAGTGTTGTCAAAATCTAATGAGCGAAGCACAATTCCAATTTTTCTGCATATCCCGCTACTGCGTATTATTTCTGTGCGGTTACCCCCTGATAACTCAATCTAACCTTTCGAAAACCCA
>CAYVKM010000233.1:0-2179 GCA_964452045.1 uncultured Calditrichaceae bacterium | reverse complement strand
TCCAGAATCCATCGGCATCTTTTGCTTTGGTCCAGTCCCCAACTAAACGCACCAGACTTGTTTCTTCAATGGGCGCAAAACCGACAAATCCACCGGTTCGCCAGGTATGCTCCTGATTATCCAGTTTACCCTGAGTATATTCAAAAATTGAGCCCAGGTTGTACTTTTGCCGGAAGCGGTAATCAATGTAACCATACCCACCGTAAGAGGTATTGGTTGTTCCCTCGAACTTCTCCCGCCGGTTGCCAAGTCCCTCACCCTCCAGGGTAAGCGAGGTGTTCCGGGTGGGCTTCCATTTATATTTCAAATCGAAACCGTATATCCAGGCCCGCAGCTGTTGGGCCGGGTCGTAGTGGGACGTCACAACAGATATCCCAAATGATAATTCGGCAAATTCAGAAACCGCCGCGGAAGTAGTTACCCGTCCGAAAAATCCCGGTTTAATTCTGGCGGAGGTCGATCCGGTATCACTTGCTGCGGTACCTTCTTCAGATAACAGGGCATCCCCTTTCAAAACCGCTCCCATTACTTCGGTATAAAAGTTTCCGGTAGGAATCAGAAAAGATGGCCGGATGGCCACGTCGTTCAGTCCTTCCTCTCCGAAAAATTCCTCGTGCGGTAGTGGTAGATAAATAAAGGAATAGGCATGGGGATGAACCGGATTCAGGCGGCCGAATTCCAGGCGGTATTTTCCTACCCGCAGATTCATGTTCAGGGGAAGCCCGCGCAGAATGCTGGCATAGACTTCCTCAATCGCCGCATTATTTCCTTCTTCCCAAGCAACCACCGCATCCGCCCGGGCATAGGGATTCAGATATCCGGCGATAACCAATTCTGCCCGCGGTGCCGCCAGGTTGAATTTTTCACTCTCAGCCGGCATCTCAGCATTATTATGACTAAAAACCCGCATATCCCCAACCAGCGAAATATCGGGATTCAACCTGGTCTGGGCGGGCAGATTAACCAGCATTAGCAAACCCAATATATATAAAATTAAAATATGTTTTACCATAAACTCCTCCTCTGAAAAAAGTGTAAAACAGAATAAACGAATCAAAAACTATATATAAGGATCAGAGAAGGGTGGGAGGAGCCCGGTGGGGAGATGACCAGGAAAGAACTGGTTTATAAAGAAAAAATTGGTAAAAAAACTTAATGATAAAAAGTGGAGACAGGATAAATACAATCAGGATAATTGCCACCGAAGCTGCCATATGGCTGACAAACAGGCAGATCGGACACTCTTTACCTGACCAGTGGGAATTGTGATGATGACTTAGAACAAAGAGAAAGGAAAACAGAATTAGCGAGAGGAGAACAGCACGCATCCAGCGGGAAGATGTAATAAAAGATATCATAATAAGAATATAATAGAATATTGAATTAGAAATGTCAACTTCAATTATGGCTTTTAGTTCCTAATGGCAATGTCAGTTACATTCTCAAAATGTACCAGATCAATAAATTTTTTCCGTCACTTCTCCGGTGGATAGGCCGGCAGGAGCGGCGGCGGTTCCGGTAAATTCATGGGATGTTGCTTTATCTGCTCCATGATGTATTGAATACCCCGGTCCAACTGCGCATCCTTACCGGATATAACATCACCCGGTAAAGCATCCACCTCAACGTCCGGCGCTACCCCATGGTTTTCCAGAACCCACCGGGAATCAAGTCCATAAATGCTGAATTCGGGAATGGTGATATAGCCGCCGTCCAGCAGTGTCCAGTAACCCCGGATCCCACGGACGCCGCCCCAGGTGCGGGTTCCGATCAGCGGACCCAAATTATATTTTTTAAAATAAAAGGGGAATATATCTCCGTCCGAAGCGGAATAATGATTAATCAGGGCAACCTTGTATCCGTGCAGCACTTCACCCGGGATCGGAAATCCAACTCTCTCCCGATTGGTCTCCATTCCCACAAGAATTCTGCGCAACCGTTCCAGCACGATCTGATCGATAAAGCCGCCGCCATTATAACGCACATCCATTATCAACCCGTCTTTTCGGATCTGCGGATAAAATTGCCGGATAAACTGATCCATTCCCAGGGATTCCATATCGGATAAATAAATGTACCCGATTTTTCCACCGGAGGCTTTCTCTACCTTTTCCCGGTTCTGATCGATCCAATATTTGAGCCGCAGATTCAATTCCTGATCAATCGGTTTTACCTGAAC
>CAYVKM010000232.1:0-2183 GCA_964452045.1 uncultured Calditrichaceae bacterium | reverse complement strand
ATATCCTGGAAGTATTCGGGCAGACGGAATGCACCGGGGTCTGTAATTCAACCCACCCGGGTAAAACCGTTCCCGGTGCGGTTGGGCCGCCTTTACCGGGTTGTGAGGTTGCCATTGCGGAAGATGGGGAGATTGTTACCAGAGGCGATAACGTTTTTTCGGGATATTGGAAAGATAAAAATACCACCGATGAGGTTTTGAAGGATGGCTGGTTATATACCGGCGATATCGGCTATTTTGATGAGGATGGATATATTCACATTACAGACCGGAAAAAGGATATTATAATCACTGCCGGCGGGAAAAATGTTACTCCACAAAATATCGAAACCCAGTTAAAGTCATTCCAGGGTATTTCCCAGGCTGTGGTTATCGGGGATAAAAGAAAACATCTGACCTGCTTGTTCACACTGGATATGGATGGTCTGGCCAAATTGTGCGAAAAACAGGGTATTGCTATCTTAACTGCAGACGAGGCGGTTAATAACCAGTTCATTAATAGTAAATTTCAGGAATATGTTGATAAGGTGAATGCCGATCTGGCCAGCTTCGAAACCATAAAATATTTTCGTATTCTTCCCAATGACTTTTCGGTGGAATCCGGAGAATTAACGCCAACCCTGAAGATGAAACGTCAGGTTATCAATCAGAAATACAAAGAAATAATTGATTCGATGTATATATAATGGAAATTTAAAGCGAATTGATTGCTATCAGAAATCCTTATTCACTCTCCTCCAGTGGTACAGTTTCATTTGAAAAGAAAAGCGGATTTTCTTTTTTCTTCCTGTTTCTCTCCTCCTAAGAAATAATAAGTCCAACTGATTTTGACCGATTTATCAAAACCAGGGAAATGTCAACTTTTTTATACTTTGTGTTCGACCTTACTTTGCACTGTATTTGGAACAGATGCAAATTTATTTGAGGTAAGAAAACATGATTTAATAAATCTTGTTTTTATTAAAGTAAAGTGATACCTTTTATTAATGAGAGAATAGCAATGGAATTGCTAAATAGAAAATGTACTGAAGTATTTTATCTTGAAAAGTATCAACTTCCATCTCCTAAAAATTTAATTTGCCTGAAATTAATTTTAAATCTAAATCAACCTGTTGAGAAAGTTCAACAGGTTGATTTATTTAAATAAAGTTAAACTGCAGGAAAAAATATTGTTTGAAAAATCACGAGGAAGCTTTCATATAAAAAGTGGTCAGTATTTCAATCAGGGTTATTAAAAAAGCCAAATAAAACCTCATTTTTGATGGAGGAAAATATGATGAAGCATAACAACCTCATTCAAACAATTATTTACCTTTTGCTTTTTCTGACAATTTTAATTCTTCCCGGATGTAAAAAGTCATCGACTGAACCCGAACCTCAAGGGGAAGACAAATCCGCACTTCTGGTAAACAGTTTGAGCATTGCACTTGTGCAGGGCGGTTCGGTGACCGTAGTCGTCCAGGCCAGGGATAAAAATGATCACGGGGAAACTTTTGTTGTAATATCTGAAGATGAAAATATTGCTACTGTAACGGCTGAAGATTCCACCTTCACTGTTACCGGTATGAATTATGGTAATACCAAATTGATAATTACCAGTAATTCAGGTAAAAGTAAGGAATTACCGGTTAAGATTTATGACCTTCAAATCTTAGAAACGGATGAATTACTGATCTCGTTTGCACAAACTTTCCAGTACCGCTGGTGTGACCGAGGCAGCGGACAATCGATGGATGGATCATACTATCATCCGGTGACAACAGATGGATTTAGACCGCTTGGTTCCCTGGCTTTTACCGGTTACTATAATCCCGATGGGATACAGGGAGTAATGGTGGTGAAAGCGAAAACCGGTTCCAACGCACTGGCGGCCCCAACAGACTATACGCTGGTGTGGAGTGACCAGGGTTCCGGGGCCAATGACGACGGGTCATTCTGGCTGCCTGTTCCGCCTGAAGGATACAGGGCAATGGGAATCGTTGCCCAGTCCGGATACAGTAAACCAAGTCTGGAAGATGTTGTCTGCGTCCGTGAAGACCTGACGGTGCCCGGTGAAGCAGGTGCTCTCACTTGGCAGGGTTTTATTATAAATTTTCCAGTTATATCTAACTTTTTTCGTTCCTGGAGAATTGAACCGCCCATCGCCGGTCCGCACGAAAACGCCTATCTCTCAACCGGTACTT
>CAYVKM010000231.1:0-2214 GCA_964452045.1 uncultured Calditrichaceae bacterium | reverse complement strand
CGCAGATAGGGCTTCAGATCGAAGTAGGCTTTCCCCACTGCAAATTCATTCAGATTAATATCGATCTTTTCTTCTTCGGACTTAATTTTCGAAAGCAGGTTACGAATGGAATAATAGTAGTCCAGTCGTTCCCGCACCAGAATATCGCCCGGTCGTAGCGCCAGCATTTTATAAAAAGCGGTGTTAATATTTACTGTCTTGATTCCCAACTTCGGTTCTATGTTGGGGGTGATGATCTGGTAACCGCTGGGACCCCACATCTTCGGCGTCAGTTCCCCGGTGGTAAAGGAAACGGTTTGCGGATTTTCAATTTTCTGACCATATATATCTTTCATATCTTCGCCGATGATGACGGTATAAGTGGTATTGGGTTCCAACAGACGATCATCGATCCCCACCGCATTTGGTATGCAGCCATAGCGATGAAACGGATTTTTTTCCGGTTCCGGATCGATGATCAGATACTTATAGGAGCCCTCATAATTCGGCCGGTTGGTGAAAGCAAGGTAAGGGGTGGTAACCAGGTGGCTGCCACAATCACCACAGAATCCGCTCTTTTCGAAGCGAAATGGATTGTATGTGGTAAAAGTGGATATGACCGGCTTTTCAGTTGGCCGGTTTCCGCGGGTGGTCATGATACCGGCATTGAGCCTTACCGTGTACTGAGTGCTTTTTCTCAGCGGTTTTAGTGGTTTTAAGTTGTAGCGATAATTCATCCGGTTCATTCCGATGTCTTGCTCATCACTGGGATTTTTATCGTATTCCAGCAACTCATAATTCACACGCTCATTGGAAGCGGTTTCAAAAAATTCAATATGGGATTTCAGGGATTCGATGTTCAGATTTGTGTTGCTTGAAATATCAACGGACCGATCAATATCAACATCTTTTTGACCGTTCCGGGGATAGATGCTTATCATCGGAAGAGGAGTCTGAAATTCCCAGCTAAAATCGGCTTCCAGGGTATCTCCATTCACGTCATGCAAACCCTTCTTAATGGTCACCTTGTAGTTGGTTGCCATGGGCAGGCTATGGGTCGGTTCATATACCACCGTTGATGTTCCCAAAAAGCGAAACTTACCTGCTACCGGCGGTTCGATCCGGAAATAACTGAGCAGCTCTTCCCGCTCGTTGTCACCCAGTGTGGTGAGTGGGATCATGGGGTTGGAAAAATCGATCCGGATCTGAATCTGTCCCCGGGCCTCTCCCAGCGGACCATAGGAAGCGATGGTGAGTGGCCCAACCGATTCTGCCGGAATATTTGAATAGACGTTGGGAGATGGTGCCTCAGCCACCTGCTGCAGGCTGTCCTCCAGCATCTCAACAAATTGATCTTCGTCGGAGGGTATTTCACTTTCCTGTTTCTTAGTGGTACACGAAATAATAAAAAAGGTAAAGAGCGGGGTGAGGACGATTAACCACAAAAACTTTTTCATGGCAACTCCTTTTCGAATGTTTGCTTTTGGAAATGATTCACTAAAGATATTAAAACAGAAAGCAAAATATCAAGATTTAGTTTTATTAAATGAAAAATACTCCCGATAGAGCAGAATAGATCACCGGTTTTATATTCAATATAATGTGATTTAGTCTGTAAAATCCTGATGCCTGTTAATGAAACTCATTGGCAAGCTATTACGTATGAAGATTCAATTGATCAATTCGTTTGAAATCAATTCTAAACCATTAGCGATTTTTTCAAAATTAATTTACTTGTAGTCAACCTATAAAAAGGAGACAGATATGGCATCAAAATATAATCCGGTGAACTGGTTTGAAATCCCGGTTAAAGATATGAAGCGGGCCAAGAGGTTTTATGAAAAGGTTCTTGGTTGGGAATTAAGCCTCAACAAAGTGGGATCAGCAGAAATGGCCTGGTTTCCGATGAATGATGATGCCCCCGGTGCCACGGGTTCTTTAATCAAAGAAGAAACCTATATCCCCTCGCATCAGGGTTCGATGGTTTATTTTTCGGTAGAAGATATCGATCAGGTTCTCGAAAAAGTGACTGAACACGGTGGGAAAATCCTCAATCCTAAAATGAGCATTGGCGAATATGGATTTGTTGCCCATTTTGAGGACTGTGAAGGAAACCGGGTGGCCCTACATTCTAGGCAATAACTTAATATACAGTTTTGGGACATAAAGGCAGTGGAAAACTCTCGTCACTCATAATAAAAATATTCACAACTTCCTGAAAAAATTTCCGTATTG
>CAYVKM010000230.1:0-2233 GCA_964452045.1 uncultured Calditrichaceae bacterium | reverse complement strand
TTATGATTCAGTGATAGAAGGCGCAGTGGAAAGGGTTCGCCCCAAGATGATGACCGTTACTGCCATCATGGCCGGTCTGCTTCCCATTTTATGGGGTCATGGTACGGGTTCCCAGGTAATGAAACGAATCGCCGCACCCATGGTGGGTGGTATGATCACTTCGACCATTCTTACCCTGGTGGTAATTCCGGCCATCTATTACCTGTGGAAAAACCGGGAAGTGAAAAGGATAGCCACGGAAAGTAAAAATCAGGACGAAAATGCGCAGGAGGATGGTGAATGATTCCCCTGACGGATAAAACACAATTGTATATCGATTATCTCCGATAAAGACATCCGGAATTACCATGAGGATAAAACGATATCAGATATTAGAAACTTCTGAAAATTCATTACTTACAAAAGAATGTTATGAGAATGTCATCCCGTCCCGCAACTGCGGGATCAGGATCTCGTTTTTTGTACCATTTGTCATTAGTCTTCTTTTGATTCAGGCTCAGAGGCCGCCTACCTGGCCGGCAGATTGGGGATGATACGATTAGAAAAATCTCCTTTAAGCATGGATTCAATAACCATTAAACAATATTTTTCAGAAGGTTCTGTCTAATAAAAAGAATTGATTTTTTCTTGAAAATTCTAATCTGAAATTGTAGATTAAAAAAGATATTCCGAAAAAGCGTGTTTTTAATATAGAGATGGATTAAAAAATTAGAACAAGTCTTACTCGAACTCCTCTGTATTGAGATGAGGGCGGTTTATATTGAGAATGGTGCGGTTTTGGGGTGTTGTTGAGGGGGCGGAGCTGTATTCGGACCTTTTAAAAATGAATTTATGGATAAAAGAATTTTCCTGGAAACATGTCTATATGTAGGAAAAACTTTTTCCTATTATAAGGAAAAGCATGAAAAGTTTCCTATATATGGCAATTTATTCCTATATATGGACAATAAATTTGACTAAATAATGCAGCTTAATAATAAGTTATACCATTAAAAACCTAAGGCGTAAGATGAAAAGTCAAATCAGTCTCTTTTTAATTTTTTTATTGTGTACTTTTAGTTTCTCTACAGAACCAAATTCTGGATTATTAATCGGGTATTCTTTTGAAAATGATTATAGTATTGAAGGAGTATATAGTGGAGTGAAAATTGAAACCGGTTACATGCAAAAGCTACGTACTATTTGGATAGCTCCAGAAAATAATAATTTAAAAATTATGGCAGAATTTCCTGAGATCATTGTACCTACAGATTCCAATTTCTGGCGTGTGAATATAAAAAGGAACGTTTATAATAGATTCTCCCAGGATAATCTATATGTATTACCTCTAAAAATTAATGCCATGCTTTCTATTTCTGGTGTTGATAGAATTGATACTGAAGAGTGTGATGTAAACGATGAACTCAATCTGAATTTTATCGGAAATAAATACATAAGTATTACGAATAGTGGTTCTGGATTTTGCCAGGGTAACGCACACCCATCTTCCTGGAATAATACTGAATTATTAAAATTGAAAACGTATAATGAATCACCAAATGAACTTGCAAAAGTAGCCCTGAAGTTTAAAACAGATATACCTGAATTATTGGGACCTGAAGTATTTAATGATTTTATTCAACAGGGTAAAGAATTTCATAGCTCTTTGTCAAATATTGATGGGCAAAAAGATATGGTAAATGCCTCGCCTTCTTGTCTTTATCTTTCGCGTGAAAAAGCAACTTGGAAAATATTTGGTCGATTGGAAGCTTCAGGCGCATCTCCCGGAGGCATGCATGAAGATTTTGTTTTTTCCCAACCTCCATCTAAAGAGATTGTTGGTTATGATGTAATGGATTTTTCTTGGGATGAATTAAAATCACTTTTTCCAGATATACAGGATGCCTTTATGTCGCCGGTGCGGGATGTGATTGGTATACTTGCACATGGAAAAATCACATTTTATAAAATTAATAACGACAAAATTATTAAAGAACCAATTTCTGAAGTTGAGTTAAATTATGACGGCCTTTACTTTAAAATTGTCATGCTGCAGTGGGCGGTAGGAAAGAATGTGCAGCGTTGGACGGATTATTTTAAGGAAGTAAAAGAGAATGCCTACCGCTATAAATTTAATGATTAGTAAGAATGGTATAACCATGGCATCAAGCGGACGCGAGAACGCGTCGTGGTCCACGAAAAGTTTTGTAGTTTATTAAGTATAGTGCCGCGCCGCTTATGCCAAATCCGTTAG
>CAYVKM010000229.1:0-2247 GCA_964452045.1 uncultured Calditrichaceae bacterium | reverse complement strand
TATTTTGTATATTGATTTTATCATAATGTTTCTGATTCTGTTGTACAAACCTAACTAAGTATTAAGTAATTAGACTACTAACAATTAATGTTTCTATATATAGAAATAAATTTCTATATATGGTAATTTTATTTCCATGTTTCTAAATATAGAAATATGTATGTTTCTATATCTGAACATATTAACCAGGCAGATCTCTTCCAAAACTTCGCCTATATTCAATTATTAACAATATCATCACAATACCATCCGATCCTCTAATCCTAAATCACAAATCGCCTGATATGGCAGCTCCCAGACCTTCTCCGTTCGATTCCATTTTCCACCGGCTTGTTTAACCACCCTTGCTAATTCTTTCTCACCATATATCACTTTAATTTGCATAATTTTATTTGCCGGAATTCTTTCCCTTCTTTTTCGCTTGACACCTTTGTCAACAATAATTTCAACCGTTTTCATCTTGTGATGGTTTATCGGATCATACCGGTATCTCACACAAACCAATCTATCGCCGTATTTATTTACCCACTTTATTGTCCCGGGTTTACCGGGAATTAAGGTTCTTTTTATCCTCAATTTCAGATTAGATCTCCATCTTTTTTACAATCCTATAACCCATCTGCCGGACTTTTTACTCCGGAGCCGCCCTTTTTTATTACATGGGTGTAAATCATGGTCGTGCTGACTGAGGCATGCCCCAATAATTCCTGTACAGTGCGGATATCGTAACCCGATTCCAGTAAGTGCGTAGCGAAGGAATGGCGCAGGGTATGGCAACCCGCCGGTTTCACTACACCTGCCTTCTTCACCGCCTCACGCACCGCTTTTTGTACCACCGCCTCATGTGTATGATGCCTTCTTTTTTCGCCACTACGTGGATCTGTGGAAATCTTTGCCGAAGGAAAAACCCAATACCAGCCCAGCGTCCGGCTCGCATTCGGATATTTTTGCGCCAATGCATACGGCAAATAAACCCCGGCATGTTTCTTTTGGAAATCTTGCTGATAAAGCCTCTGGACTTTTTCTAGATGTTTTTTCAGAGGCTCATTTAAAATTTCAGGTAGAATGGTCCGTCGATCTTTTTCCCCCTTGGCAGAACGTACTGTAATCTGCTGAAAAGCAAAATCAACATCTTTTACTCGTAATCGTAAACACTCCATCAGCCGTAAGCCCGATCCGTATAGTAAATTACCGATCAGCCAATATACGCCCGCCAGACTATCCAGTACTTTTTTCACCTCTCCTCTGCTCAATACAATAGGTAATTTTTTGGGTTTTTTTGCCCAGATAATATTAGTGGATTCTTCTATCGTTTTACCAATTACATTTTTAAACAGAAATAATAAGGCACAGAGTGCTTGGTTCTGGGTGGATGCCGCCACATTCTCCCGTACTGCCAGATGAGTGAGAAATTTACCAATCTCTTTTTCCGACAACTCCTCCGGATGCTGTCCATGGTTAAATTGGATGAATCGCTCTATCCAACCAATATAGGCCTGCTCGGTCCGGTAACTGTAATGCCTTACCCGAATTGCCTCCCTTACCTGTTGCAAAACATCCCTCATTCCTGCAGTTACCTATATTTATATACTATTGGAATTTTTTATTACTTCTCTATTCGATCTTCGCTTATCCAGTTCTTTTATTTCCTTATATCCATATTCCCCTTTATTCTCCTCACTTCATCTTTTATTTGTTTCTTATTTCTTAATTCTTCTTTCTTTTCCCTTAACCTTCCCCTTTTTTCCCGACAAATACATTTTCCTCCTGAAAATTCATCGGGATAAAAACATCCTATTTTTACTTCTTTCTTATTTCTTTTATCTTTTTTCTTATCTCTATTCTCTTTTCGCTTTTCGCTTAACCAGTTCTTTTATTTCCTTATTTCCATATATCCCTATTTCCTTAAATCCATATTCCCCTATTCCCCTTTTTTCCACTCCCGGATACAGCTCCGCCCCCTCAAAACACCCAACCACCACAAGGAGCCCAGATTTATGCCGCCCTCACCGCCATACGGTGGATATCTGACCAGGGTAAAACCGGATTTTCCTGCGATCTATCTAAACAGCAATTATATTCTTTTGATTGGTTGATTTAATCTAAACTATTGAAACATAAATTTCAACAAAAAAATTGATTTTCTGAATTTTCACTCCTGGAAGGTCTTTCCCGGGTTGTTGAATTCCCGAAAGGTCTCATCCCGATTGGTCAATTGAATTTCGTCGCCTTTTGCGGGACTTTAAT
>CAYVKM010000228.1:0-2290 GCA_964452045.1 uncultured Calditrichaceae bacterium | reverse complement strand
ATGAAATTCCAGTGGAACCAACTGGTTTGGGATTCGGCCTGGAAAAGTTGATTATGGACCTGTGTGAAATTTGCTAACAAGTAAGCAGAAAGAAGAGCGGTAATGCCCATAAAAATTTCAATCCAGCCAAGCAGGCGCAGTTGATTACGGATTCGATCGGTAAATTTTGTTCCGACGATTGATCCAAGGGTGATTCCCAGGAGAAAGGTTGTCAACATCACCGCAAAAGCATAAACTGAATTGGTTAATATAAATACTAATATCCGACTCCAGATAACTTCATAGGATAAAGCGACAAATCCTGAGATCGCCATGGTCATAAGCACCATTTGAATTTGCGTGTTCTTCAGGAGGTGCCATTCCGTTTTACCAGGATCTGCGGATTGTACCTTTTCCTGATTTATTATGGATAGAAGATAGGCCAAAATGCCAATTACCAGATTCAGGGAAACCGCTAAATAAATCGTCTGGCTGACCCCAATAAGTCTTATCAGAAAAAATGCAGACAGTAAAACTCCTACCACTGCTCCAAAAGTATTAACGGCATAGAGCAGGCCGATACCGGATCCGATTTTTTCCTTTTGTTTTATAAAAAACCGGCTGATAACCGGTAAGGTACCGCCCATAAAAAAAGTCGCTGGAAGCATTATGACGAAGGCAATAAAAAACTTAATGAGATAGAAAAGAAAATGATGATTTATTAAGCTGGGATAAATCCAGCCGGAAAAAACCTCTATAAGACCTCTGGTTGCCGGAATAAGTAGCGCAGTTATACCAACCCCAATTTCCAGGAAGGCATAAAGTTCAAGATGTGTTTTTGAATTATCCGCAAATTTGCCGATAACTATACTTCCCAGGGCAAGACCCAGCATAAAGGCTGAGAGAACCGTACTGATTGCCAGGGTAGTATTACCAAAAACAAGTCCAAAAATCCTTGTCCAGACGATTTCATAGACCAGACCGGTAAATCCGGAAATAAAAAAAAGGAAAAGGATACTACGTTTTAACATTTAAAAATACTCCAAACCCGGGAATTCATTTGGACACTCACTGGCGGAAGCGTATAAAGCTGTGATATATCTAATAGATTCAAAGGTAGGATGTTAGACATCTTAAATTATTTTTTTAGTTCGGTCAATTTTTGATAACCGAATTACATTATGAAAATGAATTAAAACTCTTTTAGTTAGGTACTACTTAAGAATCATTAATTTTTTAACAATATTTGTTTTTAATCCCTCGATCTGAACAAAATAAATCCCGGAGTTAACAATATTTCCCAGATTATCATGCATATTCCATTTGATACGCTGGTAATCGGCAGGATTTGTTTTATTCCAGCTATATACTTTCTGACCGAGAATATTATAAATTGAGATTGACACCGCACCGGGATGATTCATCGGTAAATACACATTGAAATTAACGTTTGAACTGGAGAGGTTTGCGGGATTGGGGTACATCTCCAAACCGGCAGATTCTCGCGATTCAATTTTTTCTCTATGCGCAGGAATTGCCGTGGGACCGGGTAAAACATCTTCCAGCCTTCCGCTTATCCGGACATCATCCATCCTTCCCTCAAAATCTTTAATAGAAGGCGATAAAGGATCATTCCGGTACCAGGAACCTATGGACAAAGGATCATCATTGGCAAAAAAACTTTGAGTGAAATCGAGTGTATCCACCGGATCGCCGCTGGGATCATTCCACATATATACTTTACCAAGCGCATAATCATAATAAATTGCCACAAAGGTCCACTGGTTTTCCGGTATGGTAAAACTGGAGGCGACTGTCTGGGCGGCGTTATTGGCATCCCGGATCAGAAATTCCAGATTCCGGGTCAGGGATATTCTCATGGCATAATTGGTGGTTTTGGGATTGGAGTCCTGCCGCCCTTTATTGATCAAGAAATGGACGTCATTAATAACCAGCGGATAAATCCAGGCTGAAAGCGCGATATTTTCATCGGTAAAATCCAGATCGTTGCTATCTTCAACTTTAAAATAATCGTGGGTAAAAATGGTATCCAGGAAAAGATAGGCTATTCCCTCCTGCAAGGGCGGTATGCTGCTATAGCCTGCATTACCCTGTAGAGTTCCATTATCATTAAAACTATCCCAGTCTGCCGTATCGAATCCATTGTTCTCGAATTGCCATCTTCCGCCCTTGCTTTGTGCGAAAGAGGATGTCAGCAAAATAAAAAGAGTTAAACCAATGACTAAAACCCCCAGGTTTTTTTTCATATAATCCCTTTTGAATAAAGATTGAATGGAACTTTGCTGTGGCT
>CAYVKM010000227.1:0-2306 GCA_964452045.1 uncultured Calditrichaceae bacterium | reverse complement strand
AGATTCTGAAACGAGTTCAGAATGACAAGAGTTACAGAGCGCCAGGCCTGTCATTACTGTCCCATATGTGGGGATAAGCCAAGTGAAGTCATTTTATCGGGGTGTTTTATAAAATGACCATAAAAAAGCTGAAAAAAATCTTATCGGGAGGTGAGGGGATTTCGGTAGAATTCGCACAGGTGGGTAAATCACTCCCGGATAATTTATTTGAATCGATTTGTGCTTTCTTAAACCGGATGGGTGGCGATCTGCTTCTGGGCGTAGCCGATGATGGAACAGTCCTGGGTATCGATCCCAATAAAATTCAAAAGATAAAAAGTGACCTGGTCAGTTTATCCAATGACCCGGATAAACTTGATCCTCCCTTCCTGCTCTATCCCGAGGAATTTACTATCGCTGGCAAGCAGATTATCTATGTCCGGGTGCCGCAAAGTTCCCAGGTACATGAGACGGATAATATTATTTTCGACCGGAATGAAAATGGTAATTTTAAGGTTAAAACCAGTGGGGGTATAAGCAGGCTGTATCAAAGAAAAAGTGATCATTTCAGCGAAAGTAAAATTTATCCTCGTCTGGAATTTTCTGACTTTAGTGAAACCATCTTCCCAAAAGTTCGAAATTTGATCCGGAGCCATCGCCCGGATCATCCCTGGTTAGCCATTTCCAATATTGAAATGATAGAGAGTGCCGGTCTGTATAAAAGAGAATATGAAACCGGAAAAGAGGGTTATACCCTGGCGGCGGCGCTTTTATTTGCCAGAGATGATGTGTTACAGCACATTCTTCCCGCCTATAAAACCGAGGCCCGGTTGAGACGGGCAGACCCGGCTCATGATGAGGAGCGACGGGAAATCCGCACCAACCTGATTGATGCCTATCAGGAATTGATGCAATTTATCCGAACCCATCTACCGGAGAAGTTTTATCCGGACGGTAACATCCGGGTGGACCTGCGGGAAAAGATATTTGGTGAAGTGGTGACCAACCTGCTTATCCACCGGGAATTTAGCAGTGACTCTCGTGCCCGCCTGATCATTTATCCGGACCGGGTGGAGACCGAGAATGCCAGTCATCCGGTGGGCAGCGGTCCGCTTGATCTGGATAATTTTACTCCCCACCCGAAGAATCCGACAATTGCCAAATTTTTTCAGCAATTGGGACTGGCCGGGGCATTGGGCTCCGGTATCCGCACTATTGCTGAATACCTGCCGCGCTATGCAAAAAACAGCCGGTTTGAGTTACATGAAGCGGAGCAGTTTAAAACAGTTGTGTATTTGGCGGGGGAAGAAACGACCGGCGCACCGACAAAAACTAGGGAGAAAACCAGACAAAAAACTAGGGTGAAAAGCACAGAGAAAACATTGGAGAAAACTAGGGAGAAAATTGGGAAGGAAACCAAAACTAAAACTAGGGAGAAAACCCGGGAAAAGCCCCGGGGGAAAACTAGGGAGAAAATGATAAACGCTGTTTTGGAAAATCCGAATGTTACCACCCAGGAATTATCCCAAATTCTTAATATTTCTGCCAAGGGAGTGGAGTGGCAAATTGCCCGGTTAAAACAGGAAGGCGTGCTAAAACGCATCGGCCCGGCCAAAGGCGGCCACTGGGAAATTGCAGAACCGGATTAAACCCTTAACCACTGCCCAATAAAATAAAAAATTTGATTTTTTGAATTCAGTTTCGGATATTAATGCATTGGAAATATATTTGGGTGGAGTTTTATGGATTGCTATCCTATAGCTCATCATAATCATAAACCTTACCATAAGAATTTTACTAACTTATTCAAGCATATAATACAACACTATCTATCTATTTTATTAAATCAACTGATTTTAATATATGGTAATGAAAATGATCCTAAAACTTGCTGATACATCTATAAGAATATATAGCAGGAAAGATAGTAATCTTTCTTATAAATTGCGAAGCTACTTAATGGTCGAAAGTAAAAAAAGCTTTAAATTGAATACTTACCTTAGGGAAATTTCCGCATATTTAATCCTAAGTGGTGGACAGCGAATCAATTTTGATGAAATTGCAATTTCAGATGAAATAATATTTGACTACCAATCAGAATTTATGGTTCATGATTTCTGGGCATCAGCTATTAGTAATATTGGAAAGTTTAAGAATGGGCTAGGAAAATTTAGGTTAGATTATAGAATAGACTTTACAGATTTTGGTAATACATTAGCAGGCTATTTTGAAGCCAATGTCCCACTGATTAGAAGGATTCAGAGATATATACCTTAATAATATTTGGTAATTATGTAAAAAACGGACCAAAGTGAATTTTAATTAAT
>CAYVKM010000226.1:0-2306 GCA_964452045.1 uncultured Calditrichaceae bacterium | reverse complement strand
CGTCTTTCTGTTTTTAGAAATATCACGGATAACTTCAGATGCATGTGTCTTTAGAAAGCTGATGGGTTTAATTGCCTCACTTGGTTTCATCTTTGTTCCTCATTATTAATCACGACCCAAATATAGTCATAATATTGGTCGTGTCCAAAGAATATTATTTTGGAAGCCTTCTAACATATATATTTGATGTCTGAAACATTAAGTTAGAAATGCCCATATCCAGCCAAATTATACCAGTAACTGGGTATTATAGCTAAATATGGATATGCCATGCGGTGGTCAGATAACATCC
The DNA here is from genome assembly GCA_964452045.1 of uncultured Calditrichaceae bacterium. Classification (GTDB taxonomy): domain Bacteria; phylum Calditrichota; class Calditrichia; order RBG-13-44-9; family RBG-13-44-9; genus CAYVKM01. Next base: position 2,014 of record CAYVKM010000226.1, on the reverse strand, counting down.
AGGGTTTAAGCAACCGATTTATGCCTACCACGTTCTCTTTGCAGATTTCCCAAAATTGCATAAAACTCCTGCTCCAGGGTTTTTCCGGCATCCCGGGCGTACCACTGATGCAGCTGAGTGAGAATTTCCTTTTTCTCAAGGCCTTGATCTTTTAATCCTTCAAAGAGCCTGATAGCCGGTTCCGGTCGGGGACCCCAGTTAAATAATTCTACCCCGTTTTCATCAAAGCCAATCAGCTTGGGGATAGCCCGTTTCCCGGAAGTTAAATAATGATCCATTAAATCCGGATTTTGATCACGCCGGAGAATTCGTAAAGTGATTTTATCATTAAGACCGGCCATCCTTACAATATAGGGTAAATTTTGGGCAGAATCCCCGCACCAGTCCTCGGTTAAAACGATCCACTGCTGTGGTTTGGCTATTTGTTGGATCACCTGCAGCAAATCCGGGTTTACCCGGTAGCTCTTTTGAATCCTGATCGATCTTTGATAATTGAGTTTGATATGGTCAAGTTTTTCTATCTTCACTTCACCATTTTGGGCCCGGTTTATCTTTTCCAGCATCTGAAAAAGATAGGTTTGATAATCAACTGCATTTTCAATCAACCGTGGGGACAGGTTATATTGCTGCACTTTTTCTACCTTATTTCTAAAATAATCCGTTGTGCTATTTATATGAGCGTTTGTTTTACCTAATTCAATTTATTGCCAGAATTTTGTTTAGAATAACATTGAACACCTACGGCGTTCAGGTTTCCTTTGTGAATTTATGTTGCTATAAACATTAAACACCTACGGTGTTTTCTATGGGTTAGCATTGCCAGTGAAATCCAGTTAGGGATTAAACATTCGTAACAAACAGGATTCCTCTTTTTTGACAAAATCCCTTTAGGGATGATATATTTATAACTATGATATCCCCCGGTTTTAATAAAACCCTGTTAAGGGTGACATATACTCCGTAATTTTATTATTTTAACATCACAACGCTTTAAAACATGAATAAGCTTACTTTATCTATGATGCCTGCTTCGCAGGATTTGTTACACCCCAAACGCAGAAATATAGCCCTGTCGCTTTTCAGAACTGATAGAACAGCGGTGGATGCTTCATCTGAAATCCCGTCGCATCCTGGTAGCGTTTGGCCACCGAGAGAATAGTTGCCTCATCAAAAAGTTTACCGATAAAGCTGATGCTGGTGGGTGTCCCATCTTTATTGAATCCGTTTGGCAATACCACACAGGGATTTCCGGTGAGATTGGTCAGCAAGAGGTTATCATCAAATGATGGCGCCAGGTACAGATCCACCTGCTGCATCAGTTCATACATGTTCTGGATCAGGAGATAACGGACGCGATTCGCCTGGATGTATTCCACCGCAGATATAAAGCGGGAGGCCCGGAAAACGTTGGGCCAGGCATTTCGGATTTGGCGAACCATCAGGCTGTCCCGGCCGGAGCGGGTGAGTTCGTCGAAGGCGGAAGCCGCTTCCGCGGATAGAATAAATGAAAGGGAATTTACCGGGATATCTGGCAACTCGATGGGAATAAGATTAACCCCCATTTCCGTTAATTTTGCCAGAGTTGCCTCATTATTTTCCTGGTTAAGCGTATCTTGTTCAAAGGCAGTTTTTAGAAAACCGATTTTCAGTTTTTGCAAGTCCACATCCGTGGTAAAATTAAACGGGGCATCAATAACCGATTGATCGATTCCGTCTCTGCCCCGGATCGCATTAAAGACAATGGCGCAGTCTTCTACCGTACGGCAAATCGGCCCGATCTTATCCATGCTCCAGCTCAAGGCCATTGCTCCAGCCCGGCTTACCCGGCGGTAGGTGGGACGCAAACCGGTATCCCCGCAGCGGGTGGAGGGCGAGACGATAGATCCCCAGGTTTCCGTTCCGATACTGAAAGCTACCAGTCCGGCGGCAGTCGCTGCAGCCGATCCGGCAGAAGAACCACTGCTCCCCTGTTCCAGGTTCCAGGGATTGCGGGTTTTTCCGCCATACCACACAT
>CAYVKM010000225.1:0-2320 GCA_964452045.1 uncultured Calditrichaceae bacterium | reverse complement strand
GTAATAAATTCCACCCCTTTGTTGCCCACCACCCCGGCGATCCGTGAGCTGTCCATGGACCGGTCGGTGATAATCGTTCCAATCCGCCCGGTTTCACTGGAACCAACCGCAATTTTTATTTGATGAGCCTTGGCCATTTCAATGGATTCTTTTTGTAGAACCCCGGCCCCAAACTCGGCCATCTCAATCATTTCCTCATAACTTATTTCTTTATTAAGTTTCGCCTGGGGAATCAATTTGGGTTCGGCCACAAAAATGCCATCCACATCTTTCATAATTTCGCATCGATTCGCTTTCAAAGCTGCGGCCAGGGCGATGGCGGTGGTATCGGAACCACCTCTTCCCAGGGTGGTAATTTCCTTGTCGATGCTTACTCCCTGAAATCCGGCCACAATCACAATTTTCCCTTTGTCCAGTTCCTGCAGCAACCGGTTAGCCCGGACTTCCAGAATACGGGCTTCAGTATGCTTATTGTCAGTAATAATACCGACCTGGGAACCGGTAAAAGAGATCGCGTTTTCTCCCAGATCGTGGATGGCCATGGCCAGCAAAGCAATAGAGATTCGTTCCCCAACCGACAAGAGCATATCCATTTCTCTTTCCGGAGGATGCTGGGAAACCTCGTGGGCCATGGCGATCAGTTCATCGGTGGTATGCCCGATGGCTGACACCACCACCACTACCTGGTGGCCATCCCGTTTCTCAGAAACAATCCGCTGGGCAACCCGCTTGATATGGTCCGGCGTAGCAACTGAGGTGCCGCCATATTTTTGAACGATCAGCGCCAATTTTTACGCTTTCCCGGGTATGAGTTGATAGGAATTCAAAACCGTCCGAAGTTTTTCCTGATTTGGTTTGGCCATTTCACAAAGCGGCAGACGGAATCCACCCACCTTAAAACCCATCAGATTCATGGCAGTTTTTATCGGAATAGGATTGGTCTCCACAAATAGAACCTTATTCAGATCTTCCAGTTTCTGGTGCAATTCCAGGGCACGGGTTTTGTCACAATCCTCAAAAGCCTTGATCATTTCCCTTACCTTTCCCGGAACAATATTCGCCGTCACCGAAATGACTCCCTTACCGCCCACACTGAGAATAGGCAGGGTCAGATTATCATCACCGGACAGGATGGCCAGTTTTTTACCCACCCTTTTATGCAACTCCGATATCTGTCCCAGATTCCCTGAGGCCTCCTTTACCGCCACTATTCTGGAATGACTGGCTAATCTTTCCACTGTCTCCGGCAGAATGTTTACCCCGGTTCGCCCCGGGACGTTATAGACAACCATCGGAAAATCCGTCTTATCCGCAATGGCCATAAAATGCCGGTAGAGCCCCTCCTGGGTGGGTTTATTGTAATAGGGGGTAATTACCAGGGCGGCATCTGCCCCAATTTTTTTGGCTTCCAGAGTTAATTCAATACTCTCGGCAGTATTATAATTACCGGTTCCGGCGATAACCGGAATCTTTTTCCCGGTATTTTTTACAATCGTTTCAAATATCTTGATTTTCTCTTTATTGGAAAGTGTCGGTGACTCACCGGTTGTACCGCAGGGAACGATGGCATCTGTTCCTTTGCTCAAATGAAATTGAACCAGGTCTTTAATTTTCTCATAGTTTACTTCGCCATTTTCCTTGAAGGGTGTAACCAACGCCACAATTGCACCACTGAACATAAGATCCTCCTGAATATAAATTTAAAACGAATTTAATTGAGGAATGGCTGATAATCAAGATGACATCTGAATAACCGATGAAAACCGATCACACCTTTAGTAATTTTCTGTTATATCCTCATCAAAATAAATTATGGTTCAGAACAACTCCGAAAAAAACCACATTTAGGACAGATCATCTCACATTTTCGGGAAATGAGTTTATGCCCGCAATTATCGCAATACTCCCAATAATCATTTCGCAGAAAGTCTTTATTTTTCCGGTCGTTGCCGTAAAGAAAAAATTCCAGATCAAACTGGCCGGGATGTTTTTTTTCTTTCTTCGCCGGCATACCGATGTTCCCTGTTAAAAATTGTACGAATCTGAATATAATAAAAATCTCGGCAAAATTGAATTATCAATTAAATACCAATGAGAGTTTTCAGATCGGTTAAAAGATGAATTCCAGGATAAGAAAGACTACCAGGCTACCAAATAAGGTATTCATAAAATTGACCAGATCATTATTTACCCAGGAAATGCCGGTTACCGCAGTGGTTGGATTGGTCTGGCAATGGATTCGCTTCTCGGTTATTTTGCCGCAATTTCCACAACGATACTGAACCTGTAAGGTGGCACCGAGATAACTGTCCACCGTGCA
>CAYVKM010000224.1:0-2334 GCA_964452045.1 uncultured Calditrichaceae bacterium | reverse complement strand
CCCAAAAGAGTGCTGAGATTTTGCAGCACTCTTTTTTTATTTTCTCATAATACATGCCGAATTTCCGATAATAAATTTGTTGAAAACTAAATTTAATTTTATTTAAAAATGATTCGGATTTTATTTAAGAAATACTGGTTTTTTATTCTGATTTATCTTTTCTATCAAGGTCTATTATATATAAACAAAATTAATCTTAATAATCCGATCACCTATTTTAATTTTCTGCTATACTTTTTAACATTCCTTTTGATAAAGGATTCTTTATTTAGAGCAAAATTCAATAAAAATATTTCCAATTTATTTTTTCTGTTTTATGGTTACTTATCGATTGTAATGTCTCTTTCTGTTCTTACCCGTAACATAGAGAAATATTCAATTGTATTTTATGTTTATTTTGATCTGATAATTAAATTTTTAATATTATTAATAACAATTTACCTTCTTCTCTATTCTTTTAAATTTTATCAAAATAAAGAAAACAAAAGAATTCTGTGGACTATTATTATATCTGCTTTAATCATTTTCGTAAATTATTTTAAATATATTATTGATCCTTTTTACCTGACTGCAGGTAGTTTTTGGACAGACTGGGCAGTTAAGAATTACATCACCATTGTGTTTTCAATTTTTATGCTGCTTGTTTTTTGGTATCGCTATTATCAGAAATATTTTGTGGTAAGCGAATATCTAAATTCCATTATCTTTTTATTTACTCTCTCTAATATTATTGAGGCCCTGCATTTTATTGCTTTCCAGTGGAACGCCCAAATCTGGTTTAAAGGGCAACTCTTTAATTTTGTGCTCAATATATTGATGCTGGTATTGTGGTACATGCGTTTGTTGTATCTTAACAGCGATATTTCAGCAGAAAATGAACGATACCTGATGAATTTTCAGTTTTTAAATGGCTTTATATCAAAACCGCGTAAAAGTCTTTTCACCAGGCTTGTCCCATTTCTCTCAATCCATAATTTAGCAGGTGTGGTTTTAGGTATCATCGTTCTGCTACTGGGATTATTCTTTATCAAAAAAATAACTTTCTATTTGCTATTAAATACAATAGTAATACTCATGACCGTATTGTTTGCTTTGTTTTTCAGTTTCAGCAGTTTAAAAAGAGACTGGCAAAATCAAATCGGGATACTTTTTAAAGACAAAAAATCAAAATGAAATTTTTTGAATTTTTGAAAAACAAGAGAATCAGCGCTAACAGACCTTTTCAATTAAGCAATTTAATTGAAATACTTCAGGATGGCGTCTGCATTTCCCATGTCACAGGCGAGATAGTCTATCTGAATAAGGCTGCTTATGCTTTGCTTGAGCTTGAGGAAAATGAGGATATCAGTCAGTATAATTTCTTTAAACAATTTGTAGATGACCCTAAAATAATTGATTATCTAAAATCCCAGATCCAAAAAATTGGTCTGGTTAGAAATTATGAAACACGGTTGAAAAAGAAAGATGGTTCCTTTCTTGATATAATCCTTACCCTGAATATTATTGGAGATCTCCGCCAGGAAACAGTTGGCTACCTGTTTTTATTTAAGGATGTAACAGAGCTAAAGAAAATCCAGCAGCAACTGCTGCAAAGTCAGAAACTGGAAAGTATCGGATTAATGGCTTCCGGTATTGCCCATGATTTCAATAACATCCTGGCTGCTATTATCCCGAACTCGGAATTAATTAAACTCGCTTCCAAGCCTGAGGAAGTAAATTATAAAAGAGCAGAGATAATTGAAAAATCAGCTCACCGCGCTTCGGAAATTGCCCAGAGACTTTTGACCTTTACCAGGCAATCCCAGCATAAAGGTTTTGAACCAATCAATTTAAACAAGATAATTTCCGAAAGCCTGGAATTGATGGAACATGGGCTATCCAAAAATGTCGAGATTAAAACGATTCTTGAAACGAAACTAAAATACTTCAAGGGTGATGATGCACAGATCCAGCAAATTATTATGAATCTGGTAATCAATGCCAACGATGCCATGCTAAAAGGCGGCGTGATAAAAATAATCACCGAAAATTACAAGATCGATACTTACTATCAAATAGGTTCCCTCGATCCGGGAGAATATATCCGGTTGTCGATCCAGGACAATGGCTCGGGAATCCCTGATGAAGTCCTCTCCAAAATTTTTGATCCATTTTTTACCACCAAGGAAATCGGGAAGGGCACCGGCCTCGGTCTTTCCGTCGTCTACGGAATTGTCCGGGGTCTAAAAGGGCACATTGAAGTTCAAAGTGAAATTAATGAAGGCACCCGTTTTGATATCTATTTCCCGGTTGATGCAACGGTGCAAGAAACGGTTGAACATGAAGAGATCGAGC
>CAYVKM010000223.1:0-2351 GCA_964452045.1 uncultured Calditrichaceae bacterium | reverse complement strand
TTCTTTGATGGAGAACGAGATTAGATTTAAACGTAGGAAACTTCCCACTATTAATTTGTTATTCAACGGGTAAATGAATTCTGAATTAATTCCTAAGGAGCCTAACAGCCCAAATGTTTTTGGAGATATAAATGTCCCGGGAGTAGCAAAATTATAATTGATGTCATAGTAGAAAAACTGTACAGAAGGGCCAAGATAAGCATGAATACTCCTGGAAAAAATGGAAACATTTCCGATGGAATAAATAAAATCCTGGTTAAAAGTAAATTGCCCTACTTTTGCAGAAATTTTATTATTAGAAATCTTGCTTGAGTTTCGGTACTCAAACTCTAAACGGTACGCATTTTTGTCATGGAATCGCACCCATTTCACATTAAAATAGGGCAGAGTACCAGAATATTTCTCCTTGGATATGTATTCATCTTTTACAGAATATGAACCTAATCCGTAACCAACAAAAATACCTGATGGAAATACAGTTTTATAGTTTATCGTATCTTGGGCTGATGCTTGTGAAAGAATAATAAGCAAAATAGTAAAAACACAGATTCTTGATATGATTTTCATTGGCTTTTTCCTTTTTACATAATCCTGTTAAAAAAAACATCAATAAACTTCCTTATCCCATTTATATCTTTTTTAAGACATGCCTATAACGGTGAAGCATAAGTGACGCGCCATTGACCTTGGCAAACCACTGATTTCTCCGGATTCATGCCGCGCGTTTTCGCGTCAACTTGATGCTATTATTAGACGGCCTTCTTTGCTGAATCGCCTATTCGATCTGGTGCGGTCTCGAACCACATCGCAAGACCACATTTCGTACAAACCAAACTATATGAAAGTGGTCCACGAACAAGCACGCGCCGACCACTGAATATACCGGAACGACAGTGACTACATACAATTTGTTTTCCGGCAGCAACATATGAGGCAGGTGGCTCCTTGGTAACCATTTCCTTGAAACTGTCTGCAAATTGATGGAGTACATTCATATTGTATCTTCTCACTATGAGTTGGACGGCTAATTATTATTTTAAATTATTAACTCCAGTTCTCCTATGTAAATATTGGTATATAAATATTAACCCAGCAATTAACATAATAAAGGTTGCGATGCTACCTTCGGGACCATAGTCGCCACCGGATAAATATACAGGTCCATCACCTAAAAATTGAATAAACGGTACTTCAAACCTTTCTCCAGTTAGTGGTGCTCCCAGGATAACATAAAGACTATTCCAGGCAAAATGAAATCCCCATGCTGCTGGAATGCCGCCAGGTGAAAATCGGATGGCTCCGATAACCAATGAGAACAGAAAAATATTAATGGCTGTTAATAAACTCCATCCATTTCCCCCCCAGTGTCCTGCCATAAATAATAATGAGACTAAAACATTTGCCCAAACAAACCCGAATGATTTAGAAAATTTAGTCAGTGGATATCCCCGGAACATCCATTCTTCTCCCAATGCTGCAACAAATAAGAATAATATTAATGGTATAATGTATCGTAAATAATCTGAAAATCTATCATTGGCTAAACTAAAACTACCGCCTCCGGTAAGCCATATCATGATAATTACACTTCCAGACACGAGTAACCCCAATAGTGTACCAATTCCGAACCATCGTAAACTGGTTTTATATCCTGGCCATCCCATTTTTATCAATTGAGACTTAACTGATATCAGCATTAACGTATTTACTATACCTACTCCAATCAAAATATGTACACCTAAAATCAGTATTTGTATTCTGTGCTCAAGCGAATCTTGATCACCAAGTAATAATTGAGTAGGAATTACAAGAAGTGCAATTATTAAAAAGATTGCTAAAAAATATCCAATAACTTGAGTGATAGTAATGAATATATTTTTCATAAAATAATCTTTCGATTTATTAAGGATGAAAATTCATTCATACCAGATGCGATATCTTGAGGACAAATTTAGTATAGATGTCATGATCTGCAGATTTCTTTATAAAAATGTGGGCTAACATATTCATTAAAGACCCAAAAGGTTAAATGAAAAATACCTATATTTGGGCATTTGAATCACAAATCACCCCCGTGTTTATTACGATGTATTCCAGTATAATGGGTGTTTATTTTTAAGGATAATATTTGCAGAAGGGAAAATTTTAAACGGCACTGCATAAAACTCCCCCCGGTTATCACCGGTTTCCGAAAGAAGTTACACTTTCAAAATATTTTTGTCAAGAGTTAAATGGGATTCCGGCAGGATTTGGCATAATGCCATTCCTACAATTTCATTTAGTATATTGACATTCTTGGGAATTATGATTACTTTTTTTTAACAATGTTATTATTTACACAAAAAAAGTAG
>CAYVKM010000222.1:0-2375 GCA_964452045.1 uncultured Calditrichaceae bacterium | reverse complement strand
AAGGTGAGGCTGTGGATAATAGAACAGACATCTGGTCATTCGGAGTTGTGCTATACGAAATGCTCACCGGACAACTGCCCTTTAAAGGGGATTATGAGCAGCAGATTATATATTCTATTTTAAATGATGACCCCGAACCAATAATTGGATCGAATCCGGAAGTGGGGCAGATTATACTAAAAGCACTAGCCAAAAATTCCAACGAGAGGTACCAGTCGATTGGTGAACTGGTTGAGGCTCTACAGACAATAGAAGGCAAAAATTCCGCCACAGCGAAAACCCTGGAAAAACCTGCAGAACTCACTTATTGGATTGCAGCTGCAGTTTTAGTGATAGCCATAGTCGTCTTTTACCTGTTCAAACCGGCTTCTCAAGCGGTTCCGGTGAAAGAGAACGTAAATACTATTGCTGTACTGCCCTTTACCGATATGAGCCCTAAGAAAGACCAGGAATATTTTTCCGATGGATTGTCTGAGGAACTGATTAATGTTCTTTCAAAAAATCCGAAGCTGCGTGTTACTGCCCGCACATCCTCATTCTCGTTCAGAGGAAAAAACCTTGACATTAAAACAATAGCCGCAAAGCTTAATGTAAAGCATATACTTGAAGGTAGTGTGCAAAAGGCAGGTAATAATCTGCGAATTTCAGCAGACCTGGTAAATGTGGAAAGCGACGCCACACTTTGGTCCAATAGCTATGATGGTACACTGGAAAATATATTTGCTTTGCAGGATTCTATCTCTCATTCTGTGGCAGAGGCACTTAATGCGACCCTGGTGGGCGTAGACAAGACACCACCGGAGCAAAAAACAGTTCCGGAGGCGTACAACGCCTACTTGCTTGGAAAGCATTTCTCAAATCTGCGCGGCAAGGAAGATTTGGAGAAAGCGGCCGGCTATTACGAACAGGCACTCTCCATCGATTCCGGTTATGCCCCTGCCTGGGAAGGCTTATCCCAGACCCGCAGTAGGCAGGCTGATAATGGTTACATGCCTTTGGATGAAGGTTACAATAAAGCGCGTCAGGAAGTGGAAAAGGCACTTGAACTTGACCCGAATCTTGCCGATGCTCACTCACAAATGGGATGGATAAAACAGTACTACGACTGGGACTGGACGGGTGCAGAGGCGTCTTATCAGAAAGCACTGAAACTGGAATCGGGGAACGCCGATGTCATTAGCGGGGCAGCCACTTTGGCATTTACATTAGGAAGATTTAAAAAAGCAATTACACTTATCCAGCGTTCAATTGAACTCGACCCGGTCAGAATTGCCGGATACAACAACCTTGGTTTGTTTTGCTGGTACGCCGGTTTAGTTGATAAATCGGAAGCCGATTTCAAAAAGGCCATTGAGCTGAACCCCCGATATCCAAGCGGGCATATGATGATCGGCCGCATTTATCTTTTTCAAGGGAAACCGGATTCAGCGCTCACGGAGATGATGAAAGAAACTGATCCAGACTGGCAAATGTATGGTCTTGCACTTGTATATTACGCAACGGGAAAAAAGAAGGAAGCAGATGAGATACTGAAAACGTTCATTGAAAAATACCAAAACGTGGATGCATTCCAGATTGCAGAAATTTACGCCTATAGCGGAAATAAGGGTAAGGCCTTCGAGTGGTTGGAACGTGCCTATGATCAACGTGATGGTGGTCTTGCTCAGATAGAAGGTGATCCGATGCTGCGCAATATTCAAAAAGATCCACGATACCCGGCATTTATGAAAAAGATGAAACTAACCTTGTGAAAACACGAAGATGATCGGTAAAAAATATTGCATTCTAAAATATTAGAAAAGCTTGGTTAAAGCAACAAGTGTTGGGACAAATATCTGTGCTCAAAAAAGTCCAACGTCATGTTGATAAAGCCTTATACTCTTCATAGAAATGAAAATTCTATTCGGAAAAGTTAATATGAATAAACCGGGACAAAGTTTAGATCGCATTATTGAAAGAATTGATCAACTGAAACAAATCAGTAAAAATGATCTGGAGCATGGTGATTTTATTTTTGTCAAGACCCGCAATTCAGTCTACCATATCCGTAAGGCCGAGGATAATCTGTATGAGGTTTCCGGAGGCTGGTTCGACCGGAATGGAATATCACCGCACCGGCTTACCATTCGCGGGTGCACCTGGGGTGGAAGTATCATTAATATTCGAATGGCCGCCGCCTGTGGTTTTTGTCTGGAGTTCGGGAATAATCTGGTAACAAGTCCGGTGAACAAAATAATCCTCTTCAAATCGAACAAACTAAATTGAAGTCAGAAAGTAGAAGACTATTTGAGAAACGGCTTTCAAGAGAATAATGACTGGCAAAACCGTACTTCATTATAAAATCATAGAAGAGTTAGGCCGTGGCGGGATGGGTG
>CAYVKM010000221.1:0-2409 GCA_964452045.1 uncultured Calditrichaceae bacterium | reverse complement strand
ATGAGTTTTGAGCGCGGGAGTCTGTTAAATGGGTTATCCATTTAAGAAAATTGAGAAAAAGTGGCAAAAGAAGTGGGCGGAATCCAGGGTCTTTCATACCGATCTGAATAAGCCCGAACAAAAGTGCTATGCCCTGGTCATGTTTATTTATCCCTCTTCCGATAAACTGCACCTGGGTCACTGGTTTAATTACGGCTGCACCGATACCTGGGCGCACTTTCGCCGGATGAATGGCAATAATGTTTTCGAGCCCATCGGATTTGATTCATTCGGGCTCCCGGCGGAAAACTTCGCTATTAAAACCAAAGGGCATCCGCAGGATATTACCGAAGACAATATCTCCTTTATCCGGGAACAATTGAAGGCGATCGGCGCCATGTACGACTGGGGACAGGAAGTGATTACCAGCCGTCCCGAGTATTATAAATGGACCCAGTGGGTATTTTTGCAACTGTTCAATAAGGGACTTGCCTACCGGGCTAAAGCGCCGGTAAACTGGTGTCCCTCCTGTAACACTGTGCTGGCCAATGAGCAGGTGCTGGCTGATGAAACCTGTGAGCGATGCGGTACCCAGGTGATCAAGAAAAATCTGACCCAGTGGTTTTTTAAAATTACCGAATACGCCGAACGATTATTAAAGGGTCTGGAAAATCTGGACTGGCCGGAACGCACCAAACTGATGCAGCAGAACTGGATTGGTAAGAGTATTGGGGTGGAGATCGATTTTCCGCTGGATAATAAATCGGGGAAAAAGATTGGTGTGTTTACCACCCGTCCGGATACCCTGTTCGGGGTTACCTATATGGTTCTTGCCCCGGAACACCCACTGGTGGAAGAAATTACCACACCCGGGCAAAAGCCCAAGGTTGAAGAATATGTTTCTAAAGCATTACGGCAGAGTGAAATTGAACGTACTTCCACCATTCGTGAGAAAAGTGGGGTCTTTACCGGGGCATTTGCCATCAATCCGGTAAATGGCGAGCGGGTGCCGGTCTGGATTGCCGATTATGTCTTGCTCAGCTACGGCACCGGCGCAGTTATGGCGGTACCGGCCCATGACGAACGGGATTTTGAGTTTGCCTCGATGTACGAGTTACCCATAAAAAAGGTTATTCTGCAATCCGGAACAAATCCTGATGATTTACTGGTGAGCGCCTATATTGAACCGGGAACCATGATAAATTCCGGTTCTTTTAACGGTCTGCCCTCCCAGGAAGGTATCGAAAAGATTGCCGACTGGCTGCAATCCCAGAAAATGGGGCATCGCAAAATTAATTATAAATTGCGGGACTGGCTCATTTCCCGGCAAAGATACTGGGGCGCACCAATACCGATTGTTTACTGTGAAAAGTGCGGCGAAGTCGGAGTGCCGGAGGATCAATTACCGGTGCTGCTGCCTTATGATGTTGATTTTAAGCGCACCGGTGAATCACCGCTGAAATATCATGAGGGATTTAAAAATACTACCTGCCCGAAATGCGGGAAACCAGCTACCCGTGAAGTGGATACCATGGATACCTTTGTCGATTCTTCCTGGTATTTCCTGCGCTATCTTTCTCCGAAACTGGATGATAAACCATTTTCGAAAAAACTGGTGGACGAATGGTGTCCGGTGGATATGTATGTGGGCGGGGCAGAGCATGCCACCATGCACTTACTGTATGCCCGTTTTATTACCATGGTATTGCACGATTTAAAGCACATTGGTTTTGATGAACCCTTCCAGGCCTTGCGGCATCAGGGAATGATCAAAGGTCCTGATGGTCTGCGGATGAGCAAATCCCGCGGGAATGTGGTGAATCCGGAAGAATACCTCAAAAAGTTTGGCTCGGATGCCTTCCGCTGTTACCTGATGTTCGGATTCGAATTTGAAAAGGGCGGACCCTGGAGTGATGAGGGTATCGCTTCCCTGGATCGATTTTTGAACCGGGTCTGGCGTGTTGTGGATAATTATCGCTGGATCTATCAAAAGGGAAACAAGAATAAAAAATTCGGGGAAAACGAGAAGGAACTGAACAAAATAATGCATCGCTCCATCAAGGGTGCGACCGAAGATACCGAGCGGTTTCATTTTAATACCGCCATCAGCCGGTCCATGGAACTGGTGAACGGCATCTACAAATACACCGGCGATCGTCCCAATGAAGAGATAAATGCCGACTTCCTGAAAGATGTTTTCCGGAATTTAATTTTGCTCCTGGCACCCTTTGCGCCGCATTTCGCGGAAGAGCTTTGGGAAATAACCGGCGGCAGTTTTAGTGTTTTCGATCAGCCCTGGCCAAAATTTGATGAAAAAGCCCTGGAAGAAGAAGAAATCAATTATGGCATTCTGGTCAATGGAAAAGTACGTGCCCAGATGAAAGTGCCCAAGAGCATGGCCAAAGAAGCGATTGAGAAATCTGCCCTGGA
>CAYVKM010000220.1:0-2413 GCA_964452045.1 uncultured Calditrichaceae bacterium | reverse complement strand
TATAAAAAAAAATATTTTTGTCAATACTAAAAATAGAAAATATAAAATCGGATATATATGTTTAGTATTGTGATAATAGTATTTATTGAATATCGTTTGCTATAAATATTTTTGGAAAGTAAATAAATGTAAGTTGGATAAAAAATTATCAAAGAATTGTTAGTAATTTTCTGTGATGTATTGAAAAAAACATGTTTATTCACTGAATAAAAATGGATTTTTCTTTTAGCCCGATGATCTCGCCGATAATCGCCGATGGTAAGGAATTTTTTTCTGATAATTCTCCAAGACAGGCCTTCGCTTTTTCAGGGGCAATGCTAAAGAGTAAACCTCCCGAAGTTTGTGGATCACATAGAGCTTTAAGCATTGGATCGTCAGGTGAACCGGAATATGATATGTGCGGTTTTAGGTAATTGAAGTTTTCTTTGAGACCGCCGGGAATTTGCTTCTGGGAGATAAAATTTAGGACTTCCGGAAGCAAGGGTACCATTTCTGAATAGACCATGGCTGAAAAATTTCCGCTCTCGGTCATTTCGTACAGATGACCCAGCAACCCAAAACCGGTAACATCTGTACAAGCGCTTGCCTGATATTTGAACATAATTTGGGAAGCATCGCGGTTTAAATACTTCATGGTTTCAGTGACTAATTCTGACAGGTTTGGTGGTAAATTTTCTTTTTTTAGTGCAGTGGTTAAAATACCGGTTCCGATCGGTTTGGTCAGGATGAGTTTATCTCCGATTTTCGAGGTGTTATTTTTTACAATATTATTTGGATTGCTTAAAGCCGTGACGGCCAATCCGTATTTAATTTCCGGGTCTTTTACAGAGTGCCCGCCAAGGATCGTTACTCCGGCCTCTTGTGCTTTATCCCATCCTCCCTGCAGAATTTGGCGCAGAATTTTCTTATCCATGGTGGCAATCGGGAATCCGACAATATTTAGTGCAGTAATAGGAGTTGCGCCCATGGCATATATATCGCTGAGTGAATTTGCCACGGCGATCTGCCCGTAATCATAGGGATCATCTACTATTGGAGTGAAGAAATCCACTGTCTGAATTAAAGCCAGATCATCAGTAATCTGGAAAACACCTGCATCGTCCTGGGTTTCCAGACCAACCAGCAGTCGGGGATCCTCCGGTCCTCTCAGTTTTTCCAAAATATCGTGCAGGTCACCCGGACCTATTTTACTGGCTCAGCCGGCGCAGGTAACCATATGGGTTAATTTAAAAAGTTCTTCCTTGGACATTCCTTATTCTCGGTTAAATGACCTATGAATATAAGAGGAGGTCTAAAAAAAATAAATGGAAAGTAAAAAAATAATTGGGAAGAGAAGTCAATTTCGCTATGAAAACTTAGATCAAATATATATTAGTATTCTTAATACGAGATGACTTGTCTCAGGCCTTGTCATCTAATATCTCGCGTATCCGGCGGACGAATTTTTGTGCGGAAAAAGGTTTTTGTAAGAACTCGGATCCGTTGTCTATTTTATTATGGTGGAGAATTGCTTCGTCGCTATAACCTGAAATATATAACAGCTTGATGTCTGGCTTTTCTTTTTTAATTTGAATTGCCAAATCACGCCCACTGATTCCTGGCATAATAATATCCGTAACCACAATCTGAATTTTGTCTTTTTGCTGCTCAAAGATGCGCTTTGCCATCTCACCGTTTTCTGCTACCAGTACCTGATAACCGAATTCGGTCAGGATTCTTTCTGCCAATTCTCTCACCATCTTTTCATCTTCAACCAGTAAAACGGTTTCATGACCCTTCAATCCATCAATAGTTTCCGCAATAACGGATTTCTTTTGCGAGGCAGCAGATACTTTCGGAAAATAAATCTTGAAGGTTGTTCCCTGATCAGGTTCACTGTATACCCAGATAAATCCACCACTTTGTTTGATAATACCGTAAACAGTGGAAAGACCCAGACCCGTGCCCTTTCCGCGATCCTTGGTGGTGAAGAAGGGTTCGAATATTCTGGCCTGTGTCTCTTTATCTATACCGATACCGGTATCACTGATCGAGAAGAGCACGTATTCACCGGGTGGCTGAATAGCAATGGTATGTTGATATATCATTTGCTCCAATTTTACATTCTTACATTCGATGGTTAATTTGCCACCTTTCGGCATGGCATCCCGCGCATTAACCGCCAAATTCATAATAACTTGTTCCAGCTGGCTGGGATCAGCCTTAATTGTGCAGACATTGGAATCAAGAAAGGTTTGCAATTCAATATCTTCCCCAATTAAACGCTGTAGCATGTTTTCCAGATCAGTGACAACATTGGTCAGATTTATTAATCTGGGTTTCATCACCTGTCGACGGCTGAAAGCAAGGAGTTGATTAGTCAGACTGGCCGCCTTATCCCCGGCCAAACGAATCTGATTAATATCTTTATATA
>CAYVKM010000219.1:0-2465 GCA_964452045.1 uncultured Calditrichaceae bacterium | reverse complement strand
TAGTCATTTTAATGTTATTTTTGATTTGTCCAGCCTTGTCTATGTGAGTAGTGCAGGCTGGGGAATATTTGTTGGGGAAGTTAAAAGATTTCGAGATAACAATGGGGATATTAAACTCGCCAACATGAATTCTGAGATTTATGAAATCTTTCAAATGTTAGAGTTTTACCACATTCTTGAAGATTTTAGTTCTATAGAAGAAGCCTTGGAAGCGTTTGGAATTATAACTGAGGCAAAATCTGAAAAGGAGCCAGAAATTAACATTGACGATATTCTGGAAAAAGTTTCTCAACCGGAGGAGCAAAAAGAAACTGATTCCACCTTCTTTGAAAAGGGTCGTGAAATATTTGATAAAGCCCGTCGAGACGGAAATGAGGATATTCATTCTCAGGTAGAAGAGGAAAAGCCATTCGAGATTCGAACCCCTCCTGTAAAAAAGGAAAGTACTAAACCTAAACCTGTTCAAAATATGGAATTGATGATCTCTCAGTTTCCCGTTCAGGAGAAAATCAGAAAAATTATAGCCCAGTTTCCATTAATTTCTCCCAGGCAGATGAGAAAAATGTTACGACATGAGGATTTTGGCAGGGAAAAAATTGGGAGATTTAAATTACGTCGTTTATTAAAAGAAATGGATTTGGAAACTAAAGAAAAGCGGTACCGTTTTTATCGGTCCTGTTAGTACTTTTCCGTAAGATGTCGGATGTTAATTCCTTTGCAAGCCCAGCTAAATATATCAAATTCCTAGAAAATTTTACTGTTAAATTTTAATCTATGTGTGGTATAACTGGTATTTTCCATTATAAGAATACACGTGCCATCAATTCCTCAGCTTTGGAACAGATGACTGATTTATTAGCTCACCGCGGACCTGATGATGATGGGTACTATGTTAAGGATGGTATTGGTCTTGGTCAGAGGCGTTTAAGTATTATTGATCTTGAAGGAGGTAAACAGCCCGTGCACAATGAGGATCGCAGCGTTTGGGTTGTTTATAATGGTGAGATATTTAATTATATTGAGTTGAGTGCCGAACTCCGGAAGAAAGGTCATCGATTTTATACCAGGAGTGATACTGAAGTTATTGTTCATGCTTACGAAGAGTATGGTCTTAATTTTTTAGAAAAATTTATCGGGCAGTTTGCCATTGCCCTTTGGGATGAAAAGAAAAAACAGTTGATATTGGCTCGGGATCGGGTTGGGATCCGACCGTTATTTTATTCTATTTTGAAAGAGGATACGGTTCTCTTCGGATCGGAAATGAAGTCGATCATGAAATATCCTGGTTTTACTAGGGAAATAGACCCTAAAGGATTGGAACAAATATATAACTATTGGGTGAATATCCCTCCCAAAACTGTATTTAAAAATATTTCAGAACTCGCACCGGGAAACATGTTGATTTGTTCAGATCAGAGAATTGAAAACAAAACCTATTGGAAGATAAACTTCCCCAGAGCACACGAATATGAATCCCACCCGATTGAATTTTATAAGAACCGCCTTTCTGAACTTTTGTTTGATGCAACCACCATTCGATTAAGAGCCGATGTTCCGGTAGCCTCTTATTTGAGCGGCGGTATTGACTCTTCGGTGATTACCGCATTAGTTAAAAAATATCATAATAATGATTTGATCACTTTTTCAGTGGCATTTACTGATAAGAATTATGATGAGCGTCGGTACCAGGATGAGATGGTTAAATTTTTGAAGACGGATCATCACGTAGTAGAGGCAACGTACAAAAATATCAGTGAAAGTTTTAAAGACGTAGTATGGTTTACGGAAAAGCCGATGATTCGTACTGCTCCCGCACCACTATTTCTTTTATCAAAACTGGTCAGGGATAATAATATAAAAGTTGTCCTGACAGGTGAAGGGGCAGACGAGGTCTTTGGCGGATATAATATTTTCAAAGAGGATAAGATTAGAAGGTTCTGGGCAAAAAATCCTAATTCGGTTTGTCGGCCTCTCTTGTTGTCAAAATTATATCCTTACATCCAAAAAGAAAGTCGCCAATCCAGTAGCTTCTGGCAAAGCTTTTTCAAGAAAAACCTGACAGATGTCACAAATCCGTTTTATTCACATTTAATCCGCTGGGAAAACACTTCTACAATCGCTAACTATCTGAATTCGGATCTTCATCGGACTGAAGAATTTGATTATGCCAGGCAGTTGGAAGGATATTTAGACCCGGAAATGAATAATTGGCACCCACTCTCCCGAGCTCAGTATCTGGAGATGCGTTTATTCATGGCTGGATATTTACTCTCCTCACAGGGTGATAGAATGATGATGGGAAATTCGATTGAAGGCCGATTTCCATATCTGGATCATCATGTAATTGAATTTGCCAGCACTATTCCCCCGCATTTAAAAATTCGCGGTTTGAATGAAAAATATATTCTGAAAAAGACCTATCAGGATTTAATCCCTTTAGGAATTATTGAAAGAAATAAACAACC
>CAYVKM010000218.1:0-2471 GCA_964452045.1 uncultured Calditrichaceae bacterium | reverse complement strand
TTAAGCTGCTGTAATTTTTTGATCTGTCCCTTTTCAACTTCTTCAGGAATGAGAAGGATTGGAATTTCAATCTTCTCATCTGCTTCGGCAAATTCATTCACCCCAACAATGATCCGTTCTTTTTTATCTATTTCCTGCTGGTAAACATATGCCGCGCGGGCAATCTCATGCTGGAAGAAATTCTTTTCGATCGCCGGGATCACACCACCCAGTTTTTCTATCTTGGTAAAATACTCCTCCGCCTGTTCTTCCATTTTATTGGTCAGCATTTCCAGATAATAGCTGCCTCCCAAAGGATCGATGCTGTAACTCACACCCGTTTCATGGGCAAGGATCTGCTGCGTCCGAAGTGCAATCTTTACTGCTTTCTCAGAAGGTAAAGCCAGAGTTTCGTCCATTGAATTGGTATGCAGGGATTGGGTACCGCCCAATACCGCCGCCATGGCCTGATATGCAACGCGCACGATATTGATCTCAGGTTGTTGGGCGGTAAGGGTGCAACCTGCAGTCTGAGTATGAAAACGAAGTAACCAGGAACGTGGATTCTTCGCACCGTATTTATTTTTCATCCGCTTTGCCCAGATCCGGCGGGCAGCTCGATATTTAGCAATTTCCTCAAAAAAATCGTTGTGGGAGTTAAAAAAGAAGGAAAGCCGGGGAGCAAATTTATCGACGTCCAGTCCACGTTCCAGCGATGCCTCCACATAGGCAAAACCATCGGCCAGGGTAAAAGCGAGTTCCTGTGCTGCAGTGGAACCGGCCTCCCGGATATGATAGCCACTGATGCTTATGGTATTCCACTGCGGTACTTTTTCAGTACAGTATTCAATCATATCCACAATAATTCGCATAGACGGCTCAGGCGGATAAATCCACTCCTTCTGTGCGATATACTCTTTCAGAATATCATTCTGCAGGGTTCCCCGGAGTCGGTCAAAAGATACGCCTTGTTTCTCCGCTACCGCCAAATAAAAGGCCAGAAACATCGCAGCCGGCCCATTAATGGTCATCGAGGTGCTTACTTCACCCAGGGGAATGCCATCAAAAACAATTTCCATATCCTCCAGAGAGGAGATGGACACACCACATTTACCAACTTCTCCCAGACTCAGAGGATCATCGGCATCCCGGCCCATCAATGCCGGCAAATCAAAGGCCACAGAAAGACCGGTCTGACCATGTTTAAGCAGATACTTAAAGCGTTCGTTGGTATCTTTAGGTGTCCCAAATCCGGCAAACTGGCGCATGGTCCACATTCTTCCCCGATACATATTATAGTGAATACCACGGGTATACGGATATTCACCGGGAAAACCGAGGTCGTTAAAATAGTCAAAATTCTCCAGATCCGAAGGTGTGGCTAATAATTCTACCGGCTCCGAAGAGGCGGTGACAAATTTTTGGTCTGTATCGGTACTTAAACTATTTTTCTTTGCCAGCCATTCTTGCTTGGCATTTTTTAATTTTTCCATATCTTTGAACATGAATTATTCTCCTAGCTATAGTCGAGACGCGCATCCAAATCTACCTGTTATTAAATATTAACCACTCCAGGAATTTATTGCAATGAGTTTTTCAGAGCAAATCTGGTAAAAAAACTTTTCAAGGGACCATTTATTCCTTGATTTGTCTCAAGGTTTACACGTAAATTTACACCACATTTTTCAATGGATATGGATCACCAACCCCTAAAATGTAATGAATAAACTAATTTATCTTATCTTTTTGTATATAATTTTATTACTGGTCCTCTTGAATTGTTCAGAGAAGAAAACACCGGTTACAGAAATGTCATTTAATGTGGACAGCGCTTTGTTGGCACCGGAAAAATCATTTGATTCTCTTGGTTTTCGCTTTAGTCCACCCAAAAAATTTAGCCCCATTTCCAATAGCTTGTTTACAGAGATTCAACATAGCCTTTTAAAAATGGGGGGAGACAGCGGGGAATTTAGTCTGGACATTATTAGTGTTTTCATGGATGATTCTACCAAAGGTTTCTGCAGTATTAGCCGACTGCAAATTTCAGACTTCGAGGGTAGTTTAAATCCAATAATGCCCCGATACCAAAATTATTTGGAGAAGAAACTCTCCGGTTTATCCATTACCATGGCCGATTTCATGAAAGATAAAATCCATATGTATCAGTTTCTTATTCAAGGTTTGGACCGGATTCAATTTAGGCTCGATTTTATCACTATTAAAAACATTATCATTCAAATTGACTATGTTGTTCCTAAAAACGATTACGACAAAATGGTTCAATCGATCGAATCATCAATTGGTTCAATTAAATTATTAACACAATAACTAAAGGAGCTCTGTATGGTCAAACGAACAATTGCAGTTTTGCTTGTTCTGGTATTTATCTTATTAACAGTCGGCTGTTCTGCCCATATCCACAAAGTGGGTGCCGGAGAACAGCAAGGAATTCCGGTCCAGGAAAGACAGTGGTATGTGCTCTGGGGGCTGGT
>CAYVKM010000217.1:0-2478 GCA_964452045.1 uncultured Calditrichaceae bacterium | reverse complement strand
TTTTTAATTTTAATTGAGGTAAACTGAATTATATACATCATCCATCGATTCGGTGAATAATATTTAATAGTTGCCTGATGAGATCACGGGAAAATCTTGGAAATCAAAGTAACAAAAAATAATTGACAAAAATTTTAAATCCATTATAAAATTCTTGTTTTAACTCTAAGTTATTATTACGTTTTAAAAATTTAATTCAGCAGTGCTTTATTTATGGGATGTTTAACGAAAGGGATATTTATTTAGTTTAGGATACAAGAACACCTCCCTGATTTCAAAAAAAATTAAAATTTGGCAAGCAGAATTTTTGATTTATAATTGATACCACAGAGAGGTAGTAGGAATAGGAATAATAAATTCGTTTGTCCATCCTGATTGTATAACTTTTGTTCAATCATTTCATGTAAAATAATAAAGGGTGCAGTATCTAATTTAATTAAAGTATGAGGACCATCCATGAAAACATTTGTACTGTTGGCGGCTTTCTCAATGGCCATGTTTACGAATCTGTTCGGGGAGGTATTACTTCCCGAAAAATTTATCAACGAAGTAAATCTTGCTCTTGAAAAAAATTATTCCATGACTGCTGAAGTTATCTTGAAAAAACCTGTTGCCATTGGTGAAGAGATTCAAGATTTTGTCAATCCCTTTTCTTCCTGGCAAAATGAACAGATGCTTTTCAATCAGCAGGAAGTTGCTAAGCTTGACCTGGTAAAATTTCTGGAGTCATGTTCCGGTGAAGAAGTAATCAGTTACACCGAGCCAGATATTAACGGCAGGATTTTCCTCACTGCCAAGCCCTCAATTTTCATTGAATTATCCAAATGGGAGAATATAGCTTCCATAAATTTAATGGAGGCGCCCGAGGATATTTTTTCCGGTTATAACAGCCCGGCAGAGATCCCGTATCAAATTCAACCATTCAGCTGGCAGTCGGGAGTCTACCAGGGAGAAGGAAGTCCGGGTTCAACAGCAAATCTAGTCTATAGCGCTGTGGTTAAAGTGGCAAATGTCCCCTGGTTAAGATTGCTTTTTTCAGACCTCAATCTTGGGAATAACAGTTATATCATCATTACTTCCCTGCAGGATGGCGCCTGGCAGCGTCTAAATGGCTTAAATATGGAAGAATGGCAAAATTCCAGCGCATATTTTAATGGCAGTTCGGTAAAAATAGATTTATTTGTTGCACCGGAAGACCGTGATATTTTTTTGCGCATGGATAATATTATAGTGGGAGAGTGGAATCCTGGTGCTCCAACCGAAAGTATTTGCGGTCCAACCGATGATAGAATTCCTTCAAACGATCCGGCTGCCGGACGTATTGTAAGCATTGGGTGCACAGGATGGATCATTGCCAGTGGTATACAGGTTACTGCCGGTCATTGTCTTGATGGAAGTGGGGCTAATATCCTGGAATTTAATGTTCCCTTGTCTCTGCCCAGCACCACTATCCAGCATCCCGGCCCGGAAGATCAGTATGCAGTTGACGTATCAAGTAAAGTTTATGTGAATGGTGGTATTGGGAATGACTACGGTGTTTTTGAGGTTTTTGACAATCCCAATACTGGCCTACAACCTATTGTTGCCCAGGGAGCAGCTTTCATTGTTGCCCAGGATTTTGGACCGGATTCTATCCGGATTACCGGTTATGGTGTGGACACCGGGACGGCAAATCAGACACAGCAAACCCATGTTGGACCAAATGCCGGCTCATCCGGTACTACCATGAGATATGTTACCGATACGGAAGGCGGTAATTCCGGAAGTCCGGTAATCGATGAAGCCACCGGTTTCGCAGTAGGTGTTCATACCCATGGGGGATGTACTTCCTCCGGGGGTAATAATAACGGCACCAGTACCTTCCATACTGCCTTTTGGGCATTGGTAAGTGCTGCGGCAGGAATACCTCCCTTAGCGCCGGATAACTTTGTAGCTTACAGCGATTATTCATCACCAAACTCAATGTTATTGAACTGGGATGATCCGGTACATCTGATTAACGGCGATACCCTTCTCAACGCAGATTTTTCTATCCAGATTAAGCGAGATGGCGTCTGGATAGACTCGGTAAACGGAGGCATTTCCCAATATGTCGATGTAGGTCTCAATGACGGTCAACTCTATACCTACACCATATCGGCCAAATTGGATAGCACGGGTTTTGAGAGTGAACTCACCAATACCAGTTGGATTGCCGGGGGTTCACCCATGCCGACTGCTCCCATGCAGGTTGGTATCAACAGCCGTCCAAATGATGTGCTTCTTTCCTGGCGGAATCCATCTGTTAATATTGATGGCACGCCAATGGATGATTTTGCTGCGATCAATGTTTATCTCGATTCGGTTTTGGTGGTTACGCTTACCAGAACCGGGGCGGATACTGGTAAAATTGACTCTACGACCTACAGTATTCCATCCGGTGAATTTCATTCCTGGTATATTACTGCCCTGGACAATGAGACCCCTGTGAACGAGAGT
>CAYVKM010000216.1:0-2490 GCA_964452045.1 uncultured Calditrichaceae bacterium | reverse complement strand
TCAAATCTAAAATCAACAAATCTGGTGTTTTTTTCAAAATTTCATCAAAAGCCTTTTCACCGTTCTTTTCGGTCTTCACCTTAAAACCCTCTTTCTCAAGATTAAAGTAAAGAAGCTCGGCAATATCCGCATCATCTTCGACCACAAATATATTTTGCTTCATATCTTCTCACCTTAAAATTAGGGGGTCGCTGCACCCAGACCATGACGAATAATTTTTGCTTCCAGCATAAAAACTACCTCTTCTCCCAGATTGGTGGCCAGATCCGCCACCCGTTCAAGCTCGCGAGCCACTCCGATCAAATCTATTCCCTGCTCGATTTTATCTTTTTTCTTATCCAAAACTTCCAAAACATCTTTCCTGACTCTCGTGTACAAATTATCCACCTCATCATCCCGGGCACAGACTTCCCTGGCCAGATCGGCATCCTGATTAATAAATGAATGAACCGCATCATGCAACATGGCCCGGGAGATTTTCCCCATTTGCGGAATATCCTTGAGTGGTTTTATATAAGACTCCCCCATCAATTTAAGGGCTATATTGGCAATATTTACTGCATGATCCCCGATTCGCTCCAGGTCATTATTCATTTTAAGGGCACCCACAATAAATCTCAAATCGACCGCCACCGGCTGCTGTAAAACAAGGAGGGCTAATATCTGATCTTCAATCTTTACTTCCTGGACATCAATTTTTTCGTTAAGTTGGAAAACATCTTTGGCCAGTTTTTTATCCTGTTTTTCCAATGCCTTGAGCGATTTAAAAATTGCATCCTCCACCTCATGGGCTAAAAAGATGAGATCCTTCTTTATATTCTCCAGCATTTGATTAAATTTTTCTTTCATATCAATTTTCCAATCTCAATATTTCTGTCCTTCTAAAATAACTTAACAAAAACTTTATGGTTCTTACATCTCATGTGAATAATTTACATCAATAACAAGATAAGGTCAATCTCCAAGCTCCACGTAGATAGCACCTCAGAAAAGTTGATCTAACCAAACCGGCCGGTGATATACTCTTCGGTGAGCTTCTCGGACGGATTGGTAAACAATTTCTTGGTGTCATTGAATTCGACCATCTCACCGACCATCATAAATGCAGTATAGTCGGATACTCTTGCTGCCTGCTGCATATTGTGAGTAACTATGATAATAGTATAGACTTTTTTTAGTTCTTCAATAGTCTCCTCGATTTTTCCAGTCGAAATCGGGTCCAGGGCCGAGGCTGGTTCATCCATCAGAATAATGCTGGGTTTATTGGCCAGAGCCCGGGCAATACACAGCCGTTGTTGCTGACCACCGGATAAATCCAGAGCTGACTGATCCAGACGATCCTTCACCTCCCGCCAGAGATCGGCTTGTTTTAAAGCAGATTGAACCAATTCATCCAGATCAGTTCGGTTGGTTAAACCATTGACTTTTGGCCCAAAGGCAACATTTTCCCAAATACTCATGGGAAAAGGATTGGATTTCTGAAAGACCATGCCCACTTTGTTGCGCAATCTTTCCAGCCTGATTCCATTTTTATAGATATCCTCCCCATTTATCAGAACCTGGCCTTCCAGGCGGACGCCGGGAATAAGATCGTTCATCCGGTTAAAACACCTCAACAGGGTAGATTTCCCGCAACCTGATGGTCCAATGAAGGCGGTTACCTTTTTACTGGGAATTTTGATACTCACATTTTTCAGTGCTGCTTCTTCCGCAGTATAATAAAAGTTGAGAGCTTTCGTTTCGACAACAATTTTTTCCGTGAGGAATTCAGTCGTTTCTCTTTCCGCAATCGATTGCTGAATATTTACAACCATCTTTTATCCTCGATGTTTTAACTGCTTTATTCCATGATTAAAAAACTGAGGTTCTATATTTTTTTCTTAACCTGTTCCTGAGGAAAATAGCCAGCAGATTCAGGACAACAACAATTAGTATTAATAAAAGGGCGGTTGAGTAAACCATGGGTTTTGCTGCTTCCACATTCGGGGACTGAAATCCCACATCATAGATATGAAACCCAAGATGCATAAATTTCCGGTCCAGGTGAAGAAAAGGAAATGTCCCGTCAATTGGCAGAGAAGGCGCCAGTTTAACCACTCCGGTAATCATGAGCGGGGCCACCTCGCCTGCCCCTCTGCTGATCGCCAGAATAAGACCGGTTAAAATACCGGGCATGGCATTGGGCAGAACGATTTTACGGATCATTTGCCAGCGGGTGGCTCCCAGGGCTAAAGCACCCTCTTTATTAGCCCGCGGCACGGCAAGGATTCCCTCTTCAGTTGCAACCACTACAACAGGCAGGGTTAACAAGGCCAGGGTTAATGAGGCCCAGAGAATTCCGCCAGTGCCAAAGGTGGGTTCGGGAAGTTTGCTGCTGAAAAATAACTGATCCATAGTTCCGCCGACCACGTAAATAAAAAAACCTAAACCGAATATTCCGAAGACAATGGAGGGTACACCAGCCAGATTATTTACTGATAATCGGATAAG
>CAYVKM010000215.1:1167-2501 GCA_964452045.1 uncultured Calditrichaceae bacterium | reverse complement strand
ATATTTTTGTTTTCTCCCTGCTTACCGATTCAAAATTTATATTTTCATCGGTTAATGATGAAAGGGTTAATAGTTCCTCTTTATTTAAGAGATCGTCCTGATGTAGCATATCCGGGCTGATGAAAAGTGTATTTCCCGCGAATGCGGAAAAACTTGCATAAGGCGAATTTCCACTGACTAATGAGGTTGGATTGAGTGGCAAAACCTGCCAGAAAGATTGTTTAGAATTTCTGAGAAAATCAACAAATTTATATGCAGCCGGACCTAAATCTCCAATCCCATACTCCGATGGAAGGGACGATATATGCATCAGGATTCCACTACCTCTTCTGTTCATTTACTTATCTCCATAGTGCTGTTCATTTTTGAAGGTGCAAATATAATATCTTTGTTTGATAAAAACGATAGTAATATTTTAACCGGTTATTGGTGCTGAATTCAAATTATTTTAATCGCATCTGATTTGAAAAAAAATCGATGCAAAGATACATAAAAAATGCAGGCAGAAAATAGTGTTATATCATTTTGATTTCGCAACTAACACTTTTTCTTATGAATATCAGTCTGTTTTAAAAGAAAAAGATAGTATCGGGAAAATCCCGTTTTTATTTTATCGCACAGTTGATCAAATAATTGGATCATTCTATGAAGACACCAATACAAAACATTTTAGAGCCGAAGATGAAAATTGGAAAATTTGTATTCATCACACTGATATTTTTTACCAGTACTTTATTTTATTGCCACCATTCACCCAATAATTATATCACCGATTTGATTCAGCCATTACATTTGCAGGCCGGTCGCACGGATACGCTTGATATCAGGGATATTTTCTTTGCCCGGGATTATCAACTAAAATTTCTGCCCCACCCTAATGTTGATTTAAAGTATGATTCATTAGCGGAAAAATTAATTCTTACCCCGGAAAAAAATTACCAGGGTTTATCACTTATTTCCTTTTTGTTTTTTGGCAAGAAATATGAAATCCCGTCAGTGACCACCGTTCTCCAGGAACACACCTTTTCCTACAAACCAAAAAACAAAGTTAAAACCGTAAACATTTTCGGATCCTTTAATAGTTGGAACCGGAATGATCTGCCCCTCACTGATCCTGATGGAGATGGTATATATACAACGACCCTTTCATTTGAACCAGGGAGATATGAATATAAATTTTTTATGGATGGAAAAGAAATTTTAGATCCTCTAAACCCTGATAAAGTAAGCAACCCCTTTGGTTCTTTTAATTCTATTCTCACCATTCTACCCCGGAATTCGAGTCAGCCGGAACTATATTTTCTGCATACAAAAGAAACAAATACAGACATTTC
>CAYVKM010000215.1:0-1067 GCA_964452045.1 uncultured Calditrichaceae bacterium | reverse complement strand
GCAAATTTTCACGGGGGAGACCTTCAGGGAATTTTGGATAAATTAACTGAGGGATATTTTGATTCTCTGGGGATAAATGTACTCTGGCTCTCTCCAATCATCCAAAACACTTTCGGGGCATTCCGGGAGTATCCGGAGCCACACCGTTATTTTACCGGGTATCACGGTTATTGGCCCATCGAGAGCAAAATCGTGGATGTCCGTTTTGGCGATCTAAATCTGTTCAAGAAGCTGGTGCGGACCGCCCATCAAAAGAATATTAAGGTACTGCTGGACTTTGTATCGAATCATGTGCATAAGGATCATCCCTACTACCGAAACCACCCGGAGTGGTTTGGCACCCTGGATTTACCCAATGGCCGAAAGAATATTCGGCTGTGGGACGAATATCGGTTAACCACCTGGTTCGATACTTTTTTACCATCCTTTGATTATACCGGCTCTCCCGCGGCGCTGGAGACCATGACCGATGTGGGTGTCTGGTGGTTGAAAGAGACCGATATGGACGGCTTCCGTCAGGATGCGGTGAAGCATGTGCCCAACGAATTCTGGCGCACCCTTACCCGGAAAATTAAATCCAGAATTGGTGAGAAGCATAAACCCAAGATCTTTCAGATCGGAGAAACTTTTGGCAGTTATGAACTAATTAGTTCTTATGTAAACAACGGACAACTGGATGCCCAGTTCAATTTTAATCTTTATGATGTGGCGCTCCAGGTGTTTCTCAATCCGGAAGCGAGTTTTACCCTTCTTGATCAGGAGATGTCCAAAACATTCGATGTCTATGGCATGAATCATTTGATGGGAAATGTGATGGACAGCCATGATAAAGTGCGTTATATGGCCTATGCTGACGGAGATATAACTTTGAGTACACCCAATACTTCTGAAATTGGCTGGGATAATCCGCCCCAGGTGGATGACACCCTGAGCTACCGCAAGGTCAGGCTGTATCAGGCCTATCTCTTAACCATTCCCGGCATACCTTTCATTTATTATGGGGATGAAATTGGTATGACCGGTGCGGCTGATCCGGATAATCGCCGACCCATGCGTTTTGAACCGGA
>CAYVKM010000214.1:0-2557 GCA_964452045.1 uncultured Calditrichaceae bacterium | reverse complement strand
ACTGGAAGAATTTGAATATCGGGCAGAGATGAAGCAACTGCTTCATCTGATTGTTCATTCACTCTATACCCATCCTGAAATATTTCTACGGGAATTGATCTCGAATTCTTCAGATGCCCTGAATAAGATCCGTTTTCGGGCACTGACCGACAAGAACATTCTGAGCCCTGAAGCACCCTTACAAATTAAAATTGAACTGGATGATAAAAAGAAAACTTTTTCCATTGAAGATTCCGGTATAGGAATGACTAGGGATGAACTGATCAACGAAATCGGAACGGTGGCGCACTCCGGTACCCTGGAATTTTTACAACAAGTCCAAAAGGATAAGAAAGCTCTGGATGGCAACCTGATCGGGCAGTTTGGGGTCGGTTTTTACTCGGTCTTCATGGTTACCGATGAGGTGACCATTGAAACCCGACATGCCAATCCGGACTCCAAAGGTTATCGCTGGAAATCGGGTGGTGAGGGGAAATTTACCATCGAGGAAATTGACCGAAAAGAGCGCGGGACGAAGATTTCATTCATGCTGAAAAAAGATGCGGAAGAATTTGCCGATGATTACCGGGTAAAAGAGATTATTCAGAAATATTCAAATTTTGTGGATTTCCACATCTATGTGGGAAAAGAACAGGTAAACCGGGTTACTGCCCTGTGGCAGAAACCAAAGAGTGATATCAAGGATGAGGAAATGAATGAGTTCTATAAGTTCATTTCCAACGATTTTAACCAGCCCCTGGGTCATCTTCATCTCGCGATAGAGGGAACGGTAAACTTTAAGGCACTATTATTTATTCCGGAGAATGCCCCACCCACTTTTTTCCGGGACGATCTGGAAAAAACGGTCCAGTTATATTCAAATAAAATTTTTATCCAGGATGACGCCAAAGAACTTTTACCGGAATACCTCAGATTTATCAAAGGTGTGGTGGATACGGAAGATGTGCCGCTGAATGTTTCCCGGGAATGGGTGCAGAACAGCCCGGTGGTGGCGAAGATTAAAAACGTTTTGGTCAGCAAAATACTGGGTTTTCTGGAAGAGTGGACCAAAAATGAGCCGGAAAAATTCAAAAAGTTTTATCAGAACTTCGGACCGCTTTTTAAAACTGGAATTAACATGGACTTTACCAATCGCGATAAAATCATTGATCTGCTCCGTTTTCAGTCCACGGTCACCGAGAATGACGAGATTACCTCGCTCAAAAACTATGTCTCTCGCATGAGGGAAAATCAGAAAGAGATCTATTATTTATCCAGTGATAATAAGGAAACCATCAGGAGAAATCCCAATCTGGAATATTTTCGGAAAAATGATATCGAGGTGCTGCTACTGACCGATCCGGTGGATATTTTTATCGTTCCTTCGATTACTGAGTACAATAAAAAACCTCTTAAATCCATTGACAAAGCAGACATTGATTTAAAGGTGGATGAAGAATCGAAAAAAGAAGCGCTTAATGAAAATCTATCCAAATCCCTGATTTCTGTTTTCAAAGAAGTTTTAGGAGATAAAGTGGAAGATGTGATTGAATCCAAACGCCTGGTTGATTCACCAGCTACTCTGGTGAGTGGCAAAGAGGGAATGGATTCCTCCATGGAAAAAATGATGAAAATGATGGATAAGGATTTCACTGGTTCAAAGAGGATTCTGGAGATCAATACCACCCATCCGCTGATCAAAAATCTATCCAAGTTAAATCTGGCCGATGATAAGGATCCTCTCCTGCGCTCCTGCATTCTGCAGATCTACGACGGCGCGCTACTGATTAACGACAATCTGGAAACACCCACGGATTTCGTTAAAAGAATGACCGAAATAATGGAAAAAGCAACCAAATAGTAAGGATTGAAAAGTATGCTGAACAGAATAAACTTTGAGCACAATGAGAACACACCTGGTAAATATGCAAAAATTTCCAGATCTTCATTTTTTCTACTCAACATCGTTTTAATGGCACTGATATTCTTCTGTACTTCTAAAACGAAAAACGACTTTACCGCTTACGTGACATATTATAATAATCATGATTTCAACAGAAGAATGGTGTTGTATTCGGATTCTGCAAAATTTGAACTCATCAATGGCTGGTTAAAGATCGGGAAAGAAAAAATTGGAAAATATGAAGAATTTATGGATGCGATTGAGAGCACCATTTCCGCTTCGGATGTGAAAATTGAAGGGGACACTCTCTATTGCACTCTTACCGAGCGGGATAAATTTCGGGAATTATTGGGCGTTGATAAACTGGTTTATCAGACCCGATATATTTTCCGTAACGGTTTGATTACCGAAGTTGTTTATTCGCTCACACCGGAAAGCGGGCAATTGCTTAGCTCCGCTTCCAAACCGTTCACCCAATGGGTTTCGGAAAATCATACGAATGATTGGGATACCTTAGTAAATAAAGATGGCTTTTTATACAACAAAGAAACTGCCCAGAAATGGTTGGCCCTTGCCCGGGAGTGGCGGGATGAAAAGAATCGGAGTAAGTGAATAAAGACCTGAAGAATTAGTTTTCTTTAAAAAATACTCTTCATTATATCTTTTCAATTTTCT
>CAYVKM010000213.1:0-2626 GCA_964452045.1 uncultured Calditrichaceae bacterium | reverse complement strand
TCCGGAGGGACCGGCATGGAGGGGAACGGATTTAACTGCATTTCACACTTGTTTAAACCTAAAATGAATTTTGTTTTCCAGGAATGGAATCTGGTTAAAAAAATAAATAGAAATGTATCGCAGATTCTATTTTTAATCCTTTGCCTTACAAGCCTTACTTTTTCCCAGCAGTGGGAGTTTATGAATGGACCTTATTATGCATCCATAAATGTCTTGGCTATCGATCCGCTTAATCCTAATATTATCTATGCAGGTGCAATAGAAAAAGGTGGAGCGGTTTTTAAAAGCACAAACGGTGGAGTCGATTGGGAATACCTTCCACCTACCGGGACCACCTATGCATTGGTAATCGATCCACAAAATCCTTATAGAATCTATGCAGGAAAATACAGAAGTATAGATGGCGGACAAAACTGGGAATACATGAATTATTTAGGTATTTGGGATTCCTGGGCATTGGCCGTAGATCCGGTTAATCCCAACAATATTTACGCTGGGGATCTGAGTGATGCGGGTATCTGGAAGAGCACTGATTATGGGGATACCTGGGAGCCGAAAAATAATGGGATTCCGGTAGGTTTCCCGCATGGATGGATAAAATTTATAGAAATTAATCCTCAAAATCCCAGTTCAATATATGTTGGAACCAACCTGGACGGAGTTTTCAGAACGCGGGACGGGGGTGAAAACTGGAGTTCATTCGGAATAGTTGCTTCAGATTTTAAGATCGACTGGAATGATACCACAATTATTTATCGTATCCAGGGTGGGCAACTGTACAAAACCTATAATAGCGGCGCAAGCTGGGTACAGTGCAGTTTAAACGGTATAAACATGATTGAAATTGATCCGGTTGATCACCAGAGAATATATGCCGGCTGGCCCGGTGTTTATAGAAGTAATGACGGCGGTTCAATCTGGAATGATATTGGAAATGAGCTTTCATTTCGTGCAGGTGATGTCGCAGATATTGCTGTAAATCCCGTTAACAATAATGAAGTCTATCTGGGTACCGGTATTGGTGTTTATAAGAGTGTTGATAGTACCTACAAATGGCAGCAAAAATTTAGGGGATTAAATAAAGCTTTGACTTTTGATTTTAGTATTGCGGGCAGTTCCTTATATACAGCTGTGGGATTTGGAGTCTTCTCATATGATGATGGGGAATGGATATATAAAGGATTAAGCGGTGCAATGAATATTGCCGCAAATCCCGGTGATCCCTCGATTCTTCTGGCTTCAACAGATACTGATTTTGGTGATCGTTTGATTTATCGCAGTACCGATGGTGGTAAACACTGGTCATGGAACGGGTTATTTACAATTTATCATATCCCTATTGCCATATCGGATATTGATCCGGATAGAGTATACGCCGGAGACTGGCGGAGTAGTGATAAAGGGGCAAGTTGGGATACAATATCTGCCCATATAATAAACGGGGGCTTTGCCATCCATCCAGAACAAAGTGAGATCGTGTATATGTGCAGTATGGATGGTGTTTATAAGAGTTATAATGCAGGAACTTCATGGGATTCTCTGGCATTTCTGAATAGTTTTGAAAGAAAGTCCATAGCAGTTGATCCAACGAATGGTGATGTGGTTTACCTGGGGTTTTTGGGAGAAGGAGTGTACAAAAGCATAAATGGCGGTAATGATTGGTTTCCGATCAACAACGGGCTCACCAATCTTCAGGTTATGGCGATAGGTGTTCATCCGGTGAATGCAAACCAGATTTTTATTGCAGTATGTGACGGTGGAGTATTTCAGAGCAACAATGGTCGTGGAGACTGGTTCGCGATAAATGATAACCTTCCCAATCTGGCCGTTACCACGCTGGCTGTGGATACCCACTATGTCTATATTGGCTATAATATGGATCTGGAGGGTGTTTATCGCCGGGAGATTATCACCTCAATTGAGGAACCGGGTGTAAGCCAAAAACCGGTTAGCTTTCAACTATTCCAGAACTATCCCAATCCTTTTAACTCGACCACCACTATACCTTTTGAGCTCGGACAATCCGGACATATTTCGATAAAAGTGTTTAATATTCTGGGAGAAGAAGTTATTACTCTGCTTGATAAAAATTTATTTGCCGGCCAGCACTCGGTTTCCTGGAATGGGCGAAGTTCGGATGGCCGGGAAGTGAGCAGTGGTTTGTATTTCCTGAAGCTTGAAACCGGGAATATCATTCGGTCACATAAGATGATGATTATCAAGTAATATCAACCGGGAAGAGAAAAAATAATTGAAGTTTTCTTTAAATGAATTTCACCAAAAAAGGAGACCAATCAATGTACTCAAATATATTATTATGTGTGATATTAAGTATGATCTTTGCTTTTGTGATATCGGCATCCGCTCAAGAAAACACCGAAGATCAAGCCAAAACCGGACAGGCGTTTCTGAAATCTCTGGTTGGTAAATGGGAAGGCACCTGCCGGACCTGGTTTCGTCCGGGCGAGCTTGCCGATGAGTCAAAGGTGAATGGCGAATTCCAGCTTATTCTGGGTGGACACTTCCTGCGCCATTCCTACCAGGGAGAGATGCAGGGGAAACCCCGCACCGGCGAGGAGACCATTGCCTTTAATTCTGTCACCAAAAAGTTTGAGATCTCCTGGAT
>CAYVKM010000212.1:0-2638 GCA_964452045.1 uncultured Calditrichaceae bacterium | reverse complement strand
TCCTTTATCTTTTGCCTGCCGGACCAGCTCAACCGAGTTTCGAGTGGAAATATGAGCAACATGAAAACGTGCACCGGTATATCCCGCCAGCATAATATCCCGGGAAATCATGATTTCTTCGGCCACGGAAGGCATACCATGTAATCCTTGGCAGGTAGAAACGAATCCCTCATTCATATCTCCCCCGGCTGTCATGTTTGTATCTTCTTCATGACCGATGACCGGAATATCCACCATTTTGCTGTATTCCAGTGCCCGTCGCATCAGTTCGGCACTCATCACCGAATTCCCGTCATCGGATATGGCAACTGCCCCTTGCTCAACCAATTCCAGAATTTCGCTTAATTCTTTGCCTTCACGTCTTTTGGTAATGGCCGCTACAGGGAAAACATTTACCAGAAATCCTTTGGAACGGTCCTTTATATATTGAATGATTTCCTGGGTATCTATTGGTGGGGAGGTATTGGGCATACAGCAAACGCTGGTAAATCCACCATTTGCTGCAGCCAGACATCCGGAGGCAATTGTCTCTTTGCCTTCGTACCCGGGTTCCCTTAGATGAACATGCATATCCATCCAACCGGGAGAAATTATTTTTCCTCTGCAATCCAGAACATCTCCATCAAATGATTTGTCATCTATCTCACCGACTTGCTTTATTTTCCCGTTTTCCAGCAACACATCTTTTTCAGCGGATAGCTCCTGGGAAGGATCAATAACCTGACCACCTTTTAATAGAATCTTCTTGGGTAAAGCCTGATAACTTTTACTGGATATTTTGACATTTTTAGTTAATCTCACTTTGACCTCCTGCCAATAAGAATAGGACTGCCATACGGATAGCCACACCATTGGTTACCTGTTCCAGAATAACCGAATGTTCACTATCCGCCACATTACTTGAAATTTCAATACCTCTGTTCATCGGACCGGGATGCATTATTAAGATCGGTCTGGTAGATCCTTCCAACCGCTCCCGGGTAATACCAAAATAATTATGATATTCCCTAAGGGAAGGGAACAATGCCTCCCTTTGCCTTTCCAATTGCAATCTTAAAATATTCAATACATCAACTTTTGGAATGATTTCATCTATATTATGGTAAACCTCAACATTGAGTTTTTGGATCTCCCTGGGAATAAGTGTAGAAGGCCCGCAAACAATCACTTTTGCACCCAATTTATTCAGACCATGGATATTGGACATTGCCACCCGGGAATGGGATATATCTCCTACCAACGCCACAGTCTTTCCTTTTAACTCCCCCAGTTTTTGTCGTATGGTAAACATATCCAGTAGTGCCTGGGTCGGATGTTCGTGACCACCGTCTCCCGCATTGATTATATTTGCATTCATTACCCGGGCAAGTAAATGAGGTGCACCGGGCGAAGAATGCCGGACAACCACCATGTCAATTTTCATGGCTTCAATATTTTTTACTGTATCAATCAGTGTTTCCCCTTTTTTCACCGAACTGGTGGAAGCGGAAAAATTGACAATGTCCGCCGAAAGCCTTTTTTCAGCCAATTCGAATGAAATGCGGGTACGGGTGGACGGTTCATAGAAAAGATTAACGACAGTTTTTCCCTGTAAAGTTGGTAGTCTTTTTATGGGGCGATCCAAAACTTCCCGAAATGATTTGGCTGTATCGAGAATAGTAAAAATGTCCTCGGCAGAAGTTCTCTCTAATCCCAGTAAATGTTTGCTCTGAAATGTCATAATAACTCCATCTATTTTTAATTTGGTTGTTCGACCAACAGCACTTTATCTTCCTGGTCCACTTCTTCCAGCAATACTTTAACCTCTTCACCAATTGAAGTGGGAATATTTTTTCCGACAAAATCCGGCCGGATCGGTAATTCCCGGTGCCCACGGTCCACCAATACCGCCAGGTATATGCGGGCTGGGCGACCAAAATCCATCAGGGCATCCAATGCGGACCGGATGGTTCGGCCGGTATAGAGCACATCATCAACCAGAACAATATTCTTTTCATCAATTTTGAAGGGTATATTGGTAACCTCCACCGAGGGCTGTTTTAACCGGGTACGAAAATCATCCCGGTAGAGAGTAATATCCAAAAACCCGGTGGGTATCTTAACATTCTCGATCTTCTCAATTGTCTCTGCAATCCGGGTTGCTAGATAGGCGCCCCTGGTCCGTATACCGATAATTACCAGATTATCCACACCCCGATTTTTCTCCAGTATTTCGTGGGCCAGGCGGGTAACAATGCGTTTAAAATCTTCTCTGGAGAGCAATTCTGCTTTAGTTTTGGTTTCCATAAAAATCACTCCTGTGATTAATAAAAAAATGCCTCCGATGAAATACCGAAGGCATTCTGTATGTGATAATTTCTTGTTTTCTGTTTTTCATTTTTGTCCTTTACTACCTCACCGGGCAGTATTAAAGGTTTTCATTGTCCCTGCCTGCAGAGACCATTTTCAGGATTTCATTTAGGGCAGGTGTGTTCTGGTTCTTTCTATTTTTTTACTCTTTTATCTTTAATCTTTTACCTTTAATCTTGTTTTTTCGTGGGCGGTACTGGATTTGAACCAGTGACCTCTGCGATGTGAGCGCAGCGCTCTAGCCAACTGAGCTAACCGCCCTTGCGGCAAAAATATATTAACAAAGATC
>CAYVKM010000211.1:0-2664 GCA_964452045.1 uncultured Calditrichaceae bacterium | reverse complement strand
TCCCGGTACATTTTTCGGGAGTCGATGACCACACGTTCCACATCCGAGGTGAACAGATCCCGGATAACACTGGAAGCCATTCCCAGATCTTTAAAAATTAACATTGGTGGATCGGTTTTTTTGATCTCACTTTGTACTTCTCGCCAGGTCCGCATCAGTTTCTGAAGGTCAGCCTTCAGGGTTTCCTCATCCTTGCCTTCGGCAGCGGTACGAATGATGAGTCCGAAATTTTTCGGTCTTATCTTCCGGGCCAGATTTCTCAAGCGTTTGCGCTCCTGGATGCTGCTCAGTTTCCGGGAAACTCCCACCCGGTCCTGATTGGGAGCCAGAACCATATAACGTCCCGGCAGGGTGAGCTCCGTAGTCACCCGCGGACCCTTGCTGCTGATGGGCTCCTTTATGATCTGTACCGCTATTTCCTGGTTATTCCGGAGTAAATCGGAAGGATCGACATCACTTCTTTTATTTCCATTCTCCAGTAACTCTTCATCAATATCGGCAAATAACTGGTTTACTTTGTTTCCCATATCGGAAAAGTGCAAAAAAGCATCCTGTTCAAAACCGATATTGATAAATGCGGCCTGCATGCCTTTAACCACGCGCCGGATCCGGCCTTTATAAATATCACCGACCATTCGTTCATAATCCGGTCGTTCCACAAAAATTTCTACAAGTTTGCTATTTTCAACTAAGGCAATTCTGGTATCTTCATTGGTTGAATTAATAATTATTTCTTTTTTCATTTTAATTTCATCTCCTGCTCAAAATCAACGCTAATAATCGTGACTTCATTCTGTTAGCATACGTAATTTACAATTGTTATACGACATCTAAAGGTGTTTTCTTCTCTCCCCCTTCAATTATATACTGTCCTACCCGCTGGGTCAAATAATACCGGTGATCGATCTGGTGGGGCAGCAGTAGCGATTCCAGCACTTCATTGATCTTGGCCATTCTACCCTCGATGCTGTTCATCTCACACACCAGTCGTGGGCCATCCAGATAAATCTGATGGACAAATGGTCTCAAGTCAATGATTTTTGTTTCATTCTTGATGATCCGTTCAATTTTGACTTCGGGATGATCCAGCCATTCGGAAATCCACTTAGCCGGTATTTCCTGCCCATCCAGTTGGGTTTCATAAACCACCCGGTTGATGGAGGCAGATAACGACGGGACTTTAGTAAACATCGTTTTCTGGGCCAAAATCTGCATCCCCGCCGGCAGTACATCATTTAGCTTTTTCTGAAAATCGGTCATGCTACTGATCTCGGCTTCCACATCCAGATATTCTGCAGCACTGGCAATCCCTACTCCCAGCGGCGGTCCGAAGGCCAGCTTGGGCCGGGGACTGTATCCCTGGGAATAAACCAGGGCAATTTTGGCGCGCCTGGCCCCACGATCGAAAATGCGCACCACATCCAGATGTGAAAAAAAGCGGCTGAGACCCAACTTGGTATACTGCAGTCGGATTTTTTTCTTCACCTGCTGCACCGGAACCGGCCGGCGGCGAATACCTCTGCCATAGCTGACGGCAGAGCCCCCTTCATCCACCTTGGTTTCCCGGACATTTCCGGTATCACGCTTCTTACCCTGATCCTTCTTATAGCAATCAATCAGATGCTCAAATTCCTTCCGCTGAAGTCCGCAACCCAGACAAACCTGATCCCGGCAGTCCGGACTCACCTGCCCTTCATACGCCCGCATTTTTTCCTTCTGTAAAAAACTTTTGCTGATGCCCATATCAATATGATCCCAGGTTAGCGGCTGGGATACCGATATCGGTTTCAAGTAATCCCGCCATTCCACCCCTGCCGTTTGGAAAGCGGAAGTCCAGCGTCCCCAATCAAATCCTTCATCCCAGCCATCAAATCGTGCCCCTATCTTCCAGGCTTCTTCAATAACCCCGGACATTTCCCTTCCACCACGCACCAGTGACGTTTCCAGCGAGGTGGTGTATCCATCCCGCCAGCTCAGGCTAATATTATCGGCACTAATCTCCTTTTGTAAAAGAGCGATTTTTGCCGTCAGTTCCTCCGGTGTATTTTGCTTTTCCCACTGAAACGGGGTATGCGGCTTAGGGGAAAATGGTGAAATGGAAATGTTTATTTTTACATTTTTGTACGACCGGGCAATCTGGTTACACCTTTTCACCAGATCAACAATTGCCAGGATATCCGCTTCCTTTTCGGTGGGCAAACCGATCATAAAGTAAAACTTTACCATTTGCCAGCCATTATCCAGAATCAGCTGCAATGTCTGCAATAAATCTTCTTCCCGGATATTCTTGTTGATCACATTACGCAAACGCTGGCTGCCGGCTTCCGGGGCAAAGGTAAAACCGGTCTTCTTGAAAGTCTGGACAAAATCGACCATCTCCGGAGTTAATCCATCCAGGCGAAGGGAAGGAAAGGAAAACTTGAGATTTTCTTCCGAGGAGAGGATCTTCTCCTTGGCCATCAGCCAGCTTAAATCCTGGTAATCCGAAGAATTGAGTGAAAGCAGGGAAACCTCGTTAAAACCAGAGGCCTGGATTGCTTTACGGGTCTGATCCAGAATTTCTTCGGCCGGGCGTTGCCGGACCGGACGATAGATCATTCCTGCATTACAAAAACGACACCCTTCGGTACATCCCCGCATGATTTCCACCGATAACCGGTCGTG
>CAYVKM010000210.1:0-2696 GCA_964452045.1 uncultured Calditrichaceae bacterium | reverse complement strand
ACTAAACACAACAATGTGCATAAGCAATTGAAACTGCTCATGCACCTAACGTTATCGCCAATTTTAAAAAGTGGATATGAGACAATTATTTTTTATTATTATTCTGTTACCAACAATATTATCAGGTCAAAACAAGATTGAAAAATGGGAAGTTTTTGAACTTAAATTGCATGGTCCTTCTACAGGCAATCCGTTTACAGAAGTAGAGTTAAGTGCTAATTTTATATTCGGTGATAATAATTTGACTGTAAAAGGATTTTATGACGGCAATGGCGTTTACAAAATACGTTTTATGCCTTATAAAAAGGGGATATGGGAATATGAAACCCGTAGTAACCTATCTGCACTAGAAGGTATAAGCGGAGAATTCAAATGTATAGAGCCCTCAGGAAATAATAAAGGACCGGTTCAGGTTGCAGGAAAACATCATTTTAAATACGCCAGTGGCGAACCATTCTATCCTGTTGGAACTACTTTATATTGCTGGGAGCTGGAAAATTATGAATCCACATTAGCATCGCTAAAGGGAACCGGTTTCAATAAAGTTCGATATATGCCCTTTCCTCACAGAGGAAATCAGCTTCTAATCAACCCATTTGAAGGTGAAAAGAACAATTGGGATTTCCTCCGGCCAAATCCTGAATTTTGGAGAATGATTGATAAGAGCGTGCAAGATTTAGGAAAATTAGGCATTCAGGCTGATTTCATCTTATTCCATCCTTATGATAGAGGAGAATTCGGATTTGATAAAATGAATGATTCAGAGAAAGCATTCTATTTAGAATATATTGCAGCAAGACTTTCAGCTTATCAGAATATTTGGTGGTCAATGGCTAACGAGTATGATTTGATCAATAAATCACATGGATATTGGGATAACCTTGGTAAAATTATTGCTGATGCAGATCCATACAACCATCTACGTTCAATCCACGGCCTTCCTGGATCAAAGTATGACTGGAAACATGAGTGGGTAACCCATGTGAGTTACCAGCTGAGTGCAAAGGCAACCGAACTGGACCAGTTGCATGAATTTAATAAGCAGTTTAATAAACCGGTCATAATTGATGAATATGGTTACGAAGGCAATCTGGATTATAATTGGGGTAATCTGAGTGGTAAAGAGGAATTGTATCGACACTGGACTGCTACGATTCAGGGAGTTTATGCCAGCCATGGCGAGTCGTATGATTCCGTAATGTACTTTTGGAAAGGTGGAACTCCTGTCGGAGATAGTTTTGAAAGGGTGTCCTGGTTAGCTAAAGAAATTTTTCAAAATAAGGAAAAATCAATTCCCTCTGGTATTA
Organism: uncultured Calditrichaceae bacterium; assembly: GCA_964452045.1. Lineage (GTDB taxonomy): Bacteria > Calditrichota > Calditrichia > RBG-13-44-9 > RBG-13-44-9 > CAYVKM01. The sequence goes on along the minus strand of CAYVKM010000210.1, from coordinate 1,389 downwards.
TTAATGTTAATAAAGATTTAGCAAAAGCTGGAGATACTTATTACCTCTATTATTTCGGGAAGGATACAGATACAAGTAAAACATTTGATTTACCCCAAGGTGGCAAATTTCGTGTGGATGTAATTGATACCTGGAATATGAACATAGAGGAAAAAGGGGGTTACTCCGGTATGTTTACTATTGAAATACCTGAAAAACTGTATATTGCTATAAGAGTCTATGAAATAAAAAAATGGCGATAACATGCGGTATGTTCAATAGGCTTGTCAGGCTTTTTGCAGTGCCCTCGCTGAGGACAACCTGTCAAAAACCTTAAGTGGTTTATTGGCCCGAGGGCCCTCCCACTTGAACAAAAAAAAAATAAAAATAGACAGAAACATGAAACCAGTATGAGAGTTTGGCAAAAAGCACGCCATAACGGGCTGAAACCCGTTAACGCCTACTGAACATACCGCTGACCGTTATAAGCAAATAAAAAAAACAAAACCCGATGAAAAAATTACTATTCCCAATTATTGTTTTCCTATTCGCTTCATGCCAACAACAAAAAAATGAGTCTTCCTTCATAATTACAGGAACAATACAGGAACTTGATAATGGAACAGTTTATCTCCACACAAAGAGACAAAGCATTGATCTTACATCAGAAATTGAAAATGAAGGATTTGTTTTTGAAGGGAATGTTACTGAACCTTGTCGTTGCGAGTTAACAATTGATGGAGTGGATGGTTCAATCATTTTTTGGTTGGAAAATTCAAATATTAAAATCAAGGCATATAAAGATTCATTGAACAAAACTGGTATTATTGGCTCAAAAATGCAGTCCGATCAAGAGATATATGAAAAGATACTGGAAGCTGTAAAAACCAAATATAACATTGACGGGATAAATGAAGAATATGGATCAGCCAGTGAAGAACATAGAGCAGAACTAGACCAAATATTCAATGCATATGAAGAGGATATGTGGGAAGCCAAAAAACAATTTGTTGTAGATAATCCGTCATCTTATTATTCTACTATCATTCTTTGGGATATTGATTGGATGTTTTCGTCTGATGAATTCGAGAGGTTTATAAGTCAATTAGATACTTCTCTGAACGGATTTAGTTATTATGAAGAAATAAAAGACATTATGCGTAGATTAAAAGATGTTGAAGTTGGTCAAATAGCACCTGATTTTACTATGAACGATACCGGTGGAAATCCGGTAGTAATGTCGCAAATTTGCAAAGAATCAAAATATCTGCTAATTGACTTTTGGGCATCCAGTTGTGGTAAATACTCCATCCTTTTCTTACATGATACGATATATCCTCGATATGCTTTAACTCAAGTTCAGATTTATAAAATTCCTCATCATAGCGATGCCTGTTCCAGAAGTGATGT
>CAYVKM010000209.1:0-2847 GCA_964452045.1 uncultured Calditrichaceae bacterium | reverse complement strand
GACGCCCCTAAAATTGCATTCATGGAAGCCAGTTCATCTTCCATCTGGATAAATATCCCGCCTACATAAGGAAATCGTTCGGAGATTCTTTCCGCCACTTCGGTGGAAGGGGTAATCGGATAACCGGCAAAAAAACGACATCCGGCAGCCAGGCCACCTTCTGCGCAGGCTTTATCTCCATCCAGATAGTGTATTCCGGTTAAAACTCCTGCAGGATCAGCTTTCATGGGTGGGCTCCTTCTCATTTTTCAAAATGCAGAAAATAGCAAATTCCGGACAGAGCATTTCACAAAGTTGACAGTGAACACATATTGTCCCATTTTTGACAATGGGGGGATGATAGCCTTTGGAATTAAAGTCAACCGATAGCTCCAATACATCCTTTGGACAGTATTCCACACAAAAGCCACAACCTTTGCAGCGCTCGCGAAGAATATGTAATTCACCCTGGGGGATTTTGATGCGTTCCGCATCTAACGGTTTGCGCCAGTATTTCATTTTTTCCCTCAATGCACTATAAAATTAATTCTTTAAATACTTAATTTATTTAAAGTACTACTTTGTGCTCGTTAGGAAATGAATCACAAACCCGAATCTAAATTGAAATTCCTACTTAAAATACTGGTTGAATACTAGGACGATTTTGAAAATGAGAAAGATCCGTAATCGTTTTGAACAGGAAAATATTACCTTATTCCGCAGTTACTTGAGTTTGAACCGGCCGTCCAAAAAGTCGAAATAAGATGAAATCCTTTCAATTACTTTTAACTTTTCCTAATAAAACTTAACAATCGCATTAATAATTGTCAATAAATTAGATTTTTTTATAAGGCAGATATTGCTTATATCACAAAGATATTCGTGTAAAAAAGAAATTTTCCGGATAAATTTCTTCTGTTTTCTGTGTCATTTTTAAATGCTATTGGTCTTTAATTCTTTTCTGAGTAGAATCGACTGGATTTGAAACAGCTTAATTTTTCCCACCCGAAAAGACAGTTTTTACTATGTAAATCACCTTAAAACCAAGCCGGTTATTTTCCAGAAGAAAAATTTGTATTTTGTGATAAAAATGATTATAATGTTACATTATTAGTGCTTTAATGACATTAATCTCATCCTCCACCGGCTTTGGATTTTAACTCCAATCGCGTCGGCGACTGAATCTTATCGGTTTCATAAAACATATATTAAACTGACTGTTGCTTTGATTTCGATTTAACCAAATCAGAAAGGGGAACAATCATGGAAAAGTACCCTAAAGAGGTTAAATTAAAAACTGAGGAAAAAGTTATTTTACGTCTACTAACCTTGGATGACCTCGAACCACTGGTCTACTTTTTTCAAAATCTTTCCAGCAAAGACCGGATGTTTCTGAGAAGTGATGTAATGCAAAAAGAATACATCTATCGGCGTTATGGTAAAATGAATTATGATGTGATGTTTCCTATCATAGCTCTGGCAAATGGAAAAATTGTCGCCATTGGTACCCTATTCCGGGCGGAGTATGGCTGGATGAGACATTTGGGAGAGTTGCGCTGTGTGGTGTCAGAGAATTACAAGCGAAAAGGTTTGTGTACCATTATTGTGAGGGAATTATTCCTTCATGCACTTTCTACCGACTTGAACAAAATCCAGGCAGAGATTATGGAAGATCAGGTCTCGGCCATTTCCGCTTTCAAACGAATGGGATTTAAGACCGAAGCTATCCTGAATAAACATGTTACCGACATTAACGGAAAACGACGCAACCTGGTTATCATGAGTTTGGATATTCAGGAACTATGGTATTTGATGGAAGACTTTACCATCGGTAAAACGTATGTGGTTTAGGACCATTTAATTTTTTTGAATTTAGAAGAGAGGACAAAAAAATATGTATGAGGATATCAGAAAACCGGACATTTTAAGAGATATTCCACTTCTTTTAATTAGGGGATTATCCCCAGTTTATTATTTTTGCAGATTCGTAAATAACCAACCTTCTGAGAAAGCAGAAAATATTTATCTAGGACATTTAAATTTTGTCGCTTCTTTGGTGCGAAGAATGGGAGAAGAATTAAAAAGTAAAGAGCTGTGTCAACTGGCAACTCGCTTGACCATGCTGGAAAATATTCCTGATACTTCCCAAATAAAAGAACTGGAAAAGATTACTTCTTCCCTATCGGATATATGTAAAAAAATGCGCACACCAATAGAACAATTATTCCGAGACAAAAAAACTGAATTTGTAAATTTGTATCAGCAAAATATCGACAAATTGAAAATATTATTGGTGGACAATAACAATGAACCGGAGCGGGTGAATAAAGTCGCTTCTCTGCTACAGAATTTCTGTTATTATGAAGTAGATACGGCAAGACATAACGCCTATAACTATCCTAAAAAACTTATCGATAATGATTTTATCTTTTTTGCCTCAACCCATCCGTCAAGCATTCATGATTCGTTCAAGGCACTTAACACATATAAAAAACCTGGTTTGGCCGTTGCTTATATCGAAAAAGATGGCAAAGTGGACAGGCAGGCTATTCGGCATGGTTCCCAGCTCCAAAAAGTGGGATTTCAGGTCTTATATAAAGTGTTTACACCCATACGGTTATTCACCAGCATTGATAAGATCTATATGAAATATCAACTCGTGTCATAAAGTGTGGGTTTGTGTATAAAGAAAAAATAGCCCTCCAAACTTCGATATTATCCAAGTTTTTTTCATCAAAAAGAAAGGGTCAGATCTGAAATCTGGCCCTTTTTAAATACCTATGGGAGTATGATTGTTTTAATCCGGTTTAGAATTCGAAAAAAAAATCAGTCCTCATCCCCCCAATTGAAGTCATCACCCCAATACCA
>CAYVKM010000208.1:0-2888 GCA_964452045.1 uncultured Calditrichaceae bacterium | reverse complement strand
ATCTATGGCCACCTGGCTCCTCCTGGACTTCCTATTATTCCGTTGAAGTCATTGGAGATTCTGTCCTTCCAAACGGCAAAGAATATAAAATATTAGAAAGAGAATCCCTGGAATCTACCCATGCAGGATATAAATATTTTGAGCGAATTGACACCTTAACCTGTAATGTTTATATATATGATTCCTGGTCACCAGGTCAGGAAGTATTATTGGATAGTCTCAAATCCCAACCGGGAGATACTTCAAATGCTAATCGGTTTAATTATGGTGTGGGAAGTTATTGTGACAGTTTATATAGTGACACAGTACTAAATACTCCTACTGTCTCCAAACGAATCCAACTGCTGGATCCTTTAAATAATCAATATCATATTCTTTCCCAGGGATTCGGGCTGGTTTATCTCTATTATGATTATGATTTTGGTTATACCACAATTGATTTAGAGTATGCCATAATCGAGGGAAATGAATTCGGACAACCAGTAGCGATTTCACAGGACAGCCGCCCGGAATTAATTAAATCAATCATTTTATATCCCAATTACCCCAATCCATTTAATCCAGTAACCAATATCAAGTTTTACCTGGATAAGGCACAGGAGGTTGAATTAAGTATCTATTCTATTGACGGTCGCTTGGTCGATCAGCTGGTTTCAGCAAAATTGCCCGCCGGCAAACATCGATATACCTGGAATGCCAGCGGGAAATCGAGTGGGATTTATATATATCAATTAAAGGCTGGGAAGCGGATATACCGCAAAAAATGTGTACTGATGAAATAAAATCAAATTGCATGAGATAAATGGAAAGAATGGAGTTTTGGATTAATGGCCAATGCATAAAAACGATCTATTTTAATAGACCAATTGTCTAATATAAGTAATTTATCTCAAACAATTTTCGGAGGTTAATCATGAGGTCAAAGTTAATTACCTTATTATTTTTGGGTTTACTGTTTTCGCTCACCACTGCTCAAACCAAAACCGATTCATCTAGAGTTTTTAAAACCCATTCCTTACAGTTCAGAGTTTATAATTTCATTTCACTCTCCTCTTTTAAAGGCAATTTGATATCTTACAAATATCACCGGAGTGATAAAACCGCCTACCGGGTTGGGGTTGGTGTACGGGTGGAGAAATCAAAAGACAAATCTTCACAGGAATATTTCTATACCGATACCACACTATTCGATTTGGATTTGAATTTTAAAATGGTAACGGTTAATTTTATGCTGGAATATTTAAAATATTTTAATCCGGGGGCAGATATCAAAATGTTTGCCGGAGGGGGACCACTGGTATCTTATGGCACGAGTACGGAGAATCCGGATAATGTTTCCATTATAGGGGAAAGATACAATTATTACAAAAAACGTGAACAGGATTCCTACGAAATTGGATTAACTTTCAGTTATGGTGTGGAGTGGTTATTTCGGAAGAATATGGGTCTTCATGCCGAATACGGTTTTAATATTACTTACTTTCATGAAAAATACGTTCGGGAAGTGGTTGGCAGTTATCCCGGTGATAACATAAGATTGGATAATATCAGCGAAAAGCAAAACGGTTTCAGACTGAGTGACCGTGGTGCATTGCTCGGATTATCGGTGTATTTTTAAAATGTTCGTAAAAGCCCGGTGTTAAGATACGGTAAGAACTACAGCTCTATCATTTAGTTATTTTCAGCATCGTTTGTATTTGAATGGGCATTTTATACAAAATTTTGCTGGTAATTTTTATTTCAGTTTTGTAAAATAAGATAGCTTCATTTGAGATAAAGGGCACGGGCAGGTGGAGACACACCACATTGTCGCAAAAAATGGATTTCTGATATATCTTTCTTGTTCTTCTTAGATAGAAAATTTTGGACATTTATGTGCAAATGTAGAACTAAATGCCTTATATTAGATATATTGATATGAGGTAATTTACTACTTTATATGTAGTTATGTACTAAGAATAGGAATAAAAAGATGGGTAAAATTTTTCCTAGCAAAGCCCAATGGGTTAAATGGACTCTGCCCAGCAAAGCCACATTCTTCGGAGCTTGCCTTGGAATTATAGCTATTTTAATGGGACTCAGTTTCGGGATTTATTCAATATTTAAAAATAATTATACTCATTTGACTGTTGTTGCTTCAGATCCTTCTAAAACTGAAATTATCAATTGTGAACAAGATTCTAATAAACATTGTCCTTTAGAATTAGAGGCTTTTATGTTTAAATATCCTCATGTTGTTGATTCTAAAGATGCGGGAATTATATGGAAAGAAGATTACTCTGATGTGAGAGTTTTGTTAAAAAATAATACTATGAATGCAATACAGGATATAAGCCTCGTATTGGCCCCAGAAACTCACATCAGAAAAATCACTCAATTAACACAAATTCCGGATGTAACTTTAGTCCCAGATCGAGGTCCAGTTCAGGGCATGGCCCTAATTGGAAAGGATGAAAAGGGAAATGAAACGTCAATACCAGTGAATATAGGAGCACCTGGCGAGCACATAACACCCTCTTACCGGCTACTTTGTCCAAAGCTTCTACCTCAGGCTGAAATTGAAATAGTTATTGCCTGCATAGCACTTAATCCATGGGAAAACGGAAAACCACCTCTGCAAGCAATTGCTAAAGGTCGTAATCCTAAATCAATAGGTATATATGGTACGTATGAAGTAAGGAATGGGCTGCCTATAAGAAAATACAATGTAAAATCTCAAATATCATTAATACAAGATAAGACACTCAAATAATGAAATTGTGTGAATTCATAACAACAGCATTAAGGACGAAGGTAAAAAACTACCGAGCTTTATTCAAAATGTTATTATTTATGGTAATTAGGTAATTTTCGGACCAGGCATTAAATTGGTCTGGTCATGCTTGTAA
>CAYVKM010000207.1:0-2891 GCA_964452045.1 uncultured Calditrichaceae bacterium | reverse complement strand
GAAATTAACCGTCAGATTATCCTCGGCTATGTTGTCAAGAAAACACTTCTGGAAGAATTGCCGGTTCGGGAGAAAATCAGAGAAACCATTCAATTACTTAACGGAGAAAAAACTGATTTCGGTAAATCCGGGCTGGTAGAACAGGAAAAAGCACTAGAATATGCCAAACATCTGACTATCTATTTGCTAAATAAAGCACTGATCAGATTTGGCCAGGATCTGCTCAACGAACAGCAGGTGGGCGAAATTCTGAGCGATATGATCATTAATCTTTTCCTGATGAATACAACCCTGTCCCGGGTCAAACAGATTTTAGCCACCGGTCAAAAAGATACCGTTTATACAAATATCGCGAAAGTTCTGATCGGTGAAAAAACAATTGAGATGTGCGGTTTGGCAAAAAATGCAATTACCCATATCGAAAAGCCAGATAGCCTAGACGAAGCCATGAAAGATATTCGCTTCTTTGAGAATCAGATGGACAGCAAAACAGATATCATTGCTCAAAAACAGGAAATTGCCGACTATCTTTACCGTCAGCAAAGATATCCATTTTAAAAAACATTAAATGATGAATAATGAAGAAATAATGATAATCTGAAAAGAGGACAAAATGCAAAGTAAGAACGATTTTCCAGTTATTATCGATGCGGTCCGGAGCCCGATAGGCGTAAAACGGGGAAGGATGGTGGGCATCCGGGCAGATGAACTGATGGCCCAGGTTATTAAAGGACTTCTTGACCGAAATAATAAACTTCCCCTGGATAAAATTGAAGATGTGATCATAGGCTGCGCTTTCCCCGAGGGTGTTCAGGGAATGCTGTTGGCGCGGGGCGCAGCCATATTAGCCGGATTACCGGAAACGGTTGGCGGCAAAGTGGTAAATCGATTCTGTGGTTCCTCGATGGATACCGTACATCAGCTGGATTACGCTATTACATTGCATGACGCGTTAGCCGGAATTGCAGGGGGCGTGGAAGATATGTTTTCCGTACCGATGGGTGGATATAATCCCAGCTTCCATCCGGTGCTTTATAAAAAGAAGTACTACATCGGGATGGGCGAAACTGCGGAAAATCTGGCCAAGGACGGGAATATTTCCCGGGAGCGGCAGGAGGAATTCTCGATCAATTCCCATAAAAAGGCGCTGGATGCCTGGAAAAATGGCAGATATGATAATGAGGTAATCCCGATTAATTACGACGGTACCATAATTAAACAGGATGAAGGTCCGCGGGAACCGGATATTGAAAAGATAAAAAGCCTGAAACCGGCCTTTGATGAAAAAGGAACGGTGACTGCCGCCACCAGTAGTCCCTATTCGGTGGGCGCTGCAGCCATTCTCATGACCAGCAGTACCTTTGCCAAAGAAGTGGGGTTAAAGCCCCGTGCCCGTATTCTGGCCCGGGGAATAGCAGGAGTCGACTGGACCCGGATGGGAATGGGGCCGCTTCCGGCCACTGAAAAAGCTATAAGGCGCGCCGGGATGAAAATGAGCGATATTGAGGTCATCGAACTCAACGAAGCATTCGCTGCACAATCGCTTTATGTGATTGAAAAGGGGGGATGGCCGATGGATAAGATAAATCTGAATGGCGGTGCCATTGCCCTCGGGCATCCTCTGGGATGTTCCGGTGCCCGGATTCTGACCACCCTTTTGAACGTGATGGATCAGAAAAAAGCAAAAATCGGACTGGCCACCATGTGTATCGGCGGCGGTCAGGGCATTGCCACCATCATTGAAAGAATGTAAAGGAGTAAGAGATGGAGCCTAAAATAGAAAAAGTTGCCGTGCTGGGTGCCGGAATTATGGGAAGCCAGATTGCTGCCCATCTGGCCAATGCCGGCGTGCCATCATTGATGTTCGATATTTCGCAGGAGATAGCTGAAACCGGTTTGAAGGCGGCAGAGAAGGTTAAACCTGCTGCGTTTTATAGCCCCCGCTATGCGGAGCGGATTACCCCGTGTAATTATGATAAACATCTTGACCGGCTGAAAGAGGCAGACTGGATTATTGAAGTGATCGTCGAAAGGCTGGATATCAAAAAAGAGCTATTCAAAAAAATAATTCCCCACCTTAAACCAACTGCCATGTTGACTTCCAATACTTCCGGACTTTCTCTGGCAGAAATGACTGCTGATATGCCTGCCGATCTGAAAAGAAGATTTATGATAACTCACTTTTTTAATCCCCCACGTTATATGCATCTGCTGGAGATCATTACCGGGAAAGAGACAGCCCCGGAAGTTTTAAAAACTGCGGTCTTCCTGGCCGAAAATTATCTGGGGAAGGGTATCGTTTATGCCAAAGATACCCCAAATTTTATTGCCAACCGGATTGGGGTCTACTCCATGATGCTGGCTTTAAAACTGGCTGTTGAAATGCACCTGACCGTAGAAGAGGTAGACAAACTAACCGGTCCGATTATCGGCCACGCCAAAAGTGCCACCTTCCGGACTGCCGACCTGGTGGGTCTTGATACCCTGGTTCATGTATCCCAAACTGCCTATGATAAATGTGTTGACGATGAATCCCGGGATCTGTTTCAAATTCCGGAAATACTGAAATATTTACTAGAGAACAAGAGTTTGGGAGCAAAAACCAAAAAAGGATTTTATCAGAAAGTTGGCAAAGATATACTCTCGCTGGATCTTGATACAAAAGAATATAAACCGCAAAAAAAGGTCCGGCTGGATGGCTACCGGGTAGCCAAACGCCAGTGGACAACAGCCGGAAAAATAAGGGAACTGGCCTACAGTGACGATATTGCCGGAAAATTTATCTGGGAGTTGCTTGCAAATACCCTGATCTACTCGGCCAACCGGATACCGGAAATTGCCGACGACATTGTGAACATCGATAACGCCATGAAATGGGGATTCGGGTGGGA
>CAYVKM010000206.1:0-2915 GCA_964452045.1 uncultured Calditrichaceae bacterium | reverse complement strand
TTAAGCATGTCAGCTATTTTTATCTATCTCAACCGCCAACTGAATGTTACCAGGCAATACGATAATTTTATTGCCAACGTTACCCACGAACTGAAATCCCCGCTGTCATCCATTCAGCTGTATCTGGAAACCATGAAAAAAAGGGAAATAAACCGGAATAAGCAGAATGAATTTTTAGGTTTGATGTTAAAAGATGTTAAGCGGTTGAACCACCTGATTAGCTCGATCCTCTATCTTTCCTCCCTGGAGCAGAGAAAGCTCACCCGCAAAGTAACCCACGATTATCATATATATGATGCGGATCTGGTGATTCGTGGGGTCATCACCGAAGCGCTGCAGGAACTGAATTTCCCGGAGAAGGACCTCCAAATAGAAGGAAAGGCAGAGTGTCAATGTGTAATAGATCGTAATTGGTTAAAGATTGTCTTTAATAATTTAATTGATAACGCGGTAAAGTATTCCCCGCATCCTGCCCGGATAGCCATCCGGTTAAAACCAGGGATCAGCCATTTTTACATCGAATTCAGCGATAAAGGCATTGGAATTTCACAAAAAGATCTGAAAAAGATATTTCACAAATTCCAGCGGATCGAAAATGTCGAAAGTCCTAACGTAAAGGGGACCGGCCTGGGTCTCTACTGGGTGAAGGAGATTATCGAATATCATGGTGGTAAAATAACCGTAAGCAGCCCGGGAAAGGATAAGGGGACAACTTTTCATATCACCCTGCCCATTTACCGGGAATCAAGAAAACGTTATATTAATCGACTCTTACGATTGAGTAAGAAGAGTGAATCCAAAACGGCGACGGAAGATGCAGGAAAACAGCAAGATTCTACTGGTTGAAGATGAAGAATCACTGGCCATTGGCCTGGATTATAATCTATCCGCCGAAGGCTACCAGGTCACCTGGGTGGCCGATGGCAGAGAAGCGTTAAAGAAATTCGAATCGGAAGAATTTGATCTGGTAATTCTCGATATCATGCTTCCTTATGTCGATGGTTTTCAAGTTGCCGAAAAAATTCGCTCCAAGCATCCCCAGCTACCCGTCCTTATGCTTACCGCCCGGACAGGAATAAAGGATCGAGTTAAAGGGTTGGAGATCGGGGCGGATGATTACATGGTAAAACCCTTTCATCTGGAGGAATTGCTGCTAAGAATCAATGGAATGTTGAAGCGAAAGAGATGGTACAGCAGCTCGGTGGACAACATGCCCCATTTTAAATTCGGAGACAACCAGATCAATTTTGAAAATCTGACCTGCCAGTGTGGTGAGAAAGAGGTTCAATTAACTGCACGTGAAGCCATTCTGTTAAAGTACCTGATTGATCATGAAGGAAAAGTTTTATCCCGTAAGGAGTTACTGGAAGAGGTATGGAATATCAATTCGGAGATTGAAACCCGCACGGTGGATAACTTTATTGTCCGGCTGCGCAAATACTTCGAAGCGGATCCGGAGAATCCGGTGTTTATCAGAAGTGTGAGGGGAGTGGGGTATATTTTTAACCGGGAAAACAATTAGCTAATTCTGCCAATAAATACCTTTAATTGTGCTTTAAATATTTTACCCAAAATCATGCTACCTGAGGATGTCTCTTCTAAATAGCCCGTTTCTTTTCTCGGTTTAAAACCAGGAGTGAACTGGCCACCACAAACCACCAGAAAATATTATTCTCCAGATCGGTGTAGTAACACTGGAAAAGTGCGGCGACCATAATGCCGGAAATGGCAAAGACCGCCCCCACCGTAATCGCCAGGCTGGTGGGTGACAATAACTTTGACTGCAAAGATTTAATGGTGTAGTAAAACCAGCTTATCCAAATGGCTATCCAGGCGATAAATCCTACAATACCACTGTTTACCGCGGTATTCAAATAATCATTATGGGCATGACCGGTGGCATCATAGAAACCGGGCACTTTATAAATCGGGAAAAGATCATTAAAAACCCCCGGACCAATACCAAATACCGGATGGGCTTTGAACATGCGCCAGGCAGTCCGCCAGATATTCAATCGTCCTTCATTTTGAGCGGGATCAAATATACTTGTTAGCCGGTGTGCTATTTCCGGACTAATAATTGAAGCAATTATTCCAACACTGATTAATGTAATACCAACGAGAATGAATACCCTGCGGTTGACCAGCCAGGCACCCAGCAGGATAATAAAAAACAATCCGATCCAGGTGCTGCGACCAAATGTTGCTATAATACTGAGCAGAAGCAGCGCCATGATGATCAGATACAGGATTTTCTTGCCTTTCCATTCTTTTTCAAAAAGGAAAAAAGAGACGGCAATCCCCAGTGCCATCAGCTGGTTTCCGGCGAAAGTGAGATAAAAATTATATCCTCCGGTCACCCGGTAAAATCTCCCCAGTTTGCCCAGATGTGTACCGCGAAAAATATCAATACCAGTGAAAAATTGAAATATGCTGTAAACGGCGACGATTGTGGCTGAAATTAACAGGGCGTCCAGCGCAAACTTCTGCCATTTATCGGATATTGCCAGGGAAGCTAAAAATGGGACCAGCAGAATAAACCAATCGTTATTCCAGACCGCGTCCAGCGAACCTGTTGGTTTCGGGCTTTGTAGTGCGGCAATGATCTGGGTAATAAGATAAATACCCAGGAACAGATAAAAGGGATGCCATTTGATTGGTGACTGCTTTTGCCGGACAGAAAAAATAATCGTCCCTAGTAATATCAAAATTGCCCCTATTTGCATAGCGGCCAGGGACCAGGGCAGGACCAGGCAAAACAGGACCAGAAGGAGAACCAGCCACTCCCTTTTTATATTAAGTTCTGAAATCATAGCGATTACTTATTTTGTATTGTGTTCATTCCGATCAGGAGTTCACCCATTTCATTTTAGAACAGCATTAAATTCTGCAATCTTCACAGGCCTATTATAAAT
>CAYVKM010000205.1:0-2917 GCA_964452045.1 uncultured Calditrichaceae bacterium | reverse complement strand
CTTCCTGCCAACCGTCCTTGTTCAATCTTTGGCTGAAATAACCTTGGTGGTAAAGAAGCCCGATTCCGATTAAGGGAATCCCCAAATCAGAGGCGCTTTTAAGATGATCTCCCGCTAAAACACCTAAACCTCCGGAGTAGATCGGTATCGATTCATGTAAGCCAAACTCGGCGGAAAAATAGACGACCTGCCGTTTGTGCAGATTGCTGCAATTCACAGCCCCCCATGTCTTACGCTTTTCCATATATTCATTCAGCCGCCGGAAAGCGTAATTGATCCGGCTGTGGAGCACCAGTTCAGCCGCTCGTTCCTCGACTTGCTCCGGTGATATCTGATTAAGGAAAGCAATCGGGTTGTGGCTCTGCTGTCGCCAAAGATGTGGATCCAAGTCGGTGAAGAACCGAATAACTTCTGGATGCCACGTCCACCAAAGGTTCTGAGCCAGTGCGCGAAGCCTATCATGAAGATGGTTGGCCGTAACTGTCATTATACCCTCCTTTACTTTGATCAAATGGCGAAACTCTTATTAGAAACCGAATCTAAGTAGACCTTCAACAACTTTCGATAGAGGCCCATTCGCTTCATTGCGGCGACAGCACTGTCGCCTGCGACTGGCGGTTAAGGCGGTTAAATATTATACCTCAACCACAGAATCATCTTTGCCGTATTCATTCGGGGTATAGGCATCTGCCTCCCAATCGTTTTCCCAGCGCTCCCCGTCTAATAGGTAACGGAAGCGATACGATCGGCCTGATGGTATGGAAACAGTGGCGCTGAAACTACCATCTTTCAGGCGTTTCATAAGGTGAGTATCGGTAGCCCAATTATTGAAATCACCACAGAGAGCAGCTGTCTGTGGATTGATTTCAGCCGGCAGCTTGAATGTAACACGGCAGAACTTTCCGGTCTTTGTGTAGTTTTTCTTTAACATTTTATACTCCTCTACAAGTCGGAATTTTGTTGGCATCCAATCGTCTCACCAAGGCTCTTTAACTGAACCTGTATGGAAAGTGCGTGACTATGGTAGCCTAAATATTATGGTAAGACTTAAACTTTGGAGAAATGGGTATATTTAGAGTTATATGACTCTCAATGAAAAATAATAATTGCATTTACTATTCTGAAAAATAGTTAAAATCAACAATTCACGCATTATCATAAACTTTTCAGGACTGACAAAAGGTTTGATTGATTGTATCTTAAATCGCTTAAAAGTAAAGATTTAGAACCAACATCATAACCGAAATCTTTTTCATAAAGCGTTGATAACGAATTTTAGGGATATCTTGCAACGCCTACAACTATCTGATTTGAAATAGATTTCAATGATACCTTCATACAGTATAACAAAAAAATCAGGCCACTGATAGTTTCTTTTTATTGCAGAGATATCCCCACCGAAGCCCTTAGAACTGAATTGATGGTATCGCAGATTTTGATGGCATTCAATTTTAGTAAATATGTTGGAGCAAATCACAAATATCTGGTGGAAAATTTAGGATTGTCATTTATACAATATATTGTGTTTGCAGTCTTAATTCAGTTGTTGTAATAATAATTGGATGAGGATCTAAATGTCGCCATAAAATACTTCTGTACAGTCCGGACAGATTGTGTGGGTATTCTATAACATCATTGCCTTCATGGCGTCTACTTGACAATCAAGAAGACACCAGTTTACAAAAATAGTCATAATGACGACTATTGGAACGCCGATTGATATTGATCCTCCATAATATATATCTAAACCGGACTACCGTGTTTCTGTTTCACAATATGAAATCCCTCCGATAGGCGACTTGAATTTCAAAGCAAGTGTTTATTCTATATGGTCGCCCAAATGGATAAAATCGTAGAAATTCAAGGTCTGATAAAACAATTCGGTAGATTTATGGTCGTAAACGAAATTTAATTTTCTGTGAACAGGGGTAAGTTTTTTGACCTGCTTGGTTCCAACGAAGCCGGCAAAACGTCAACGATCCGAATGCTGTAAGTCTTTTCACCAACGACTCGGGGCAAGCTAAGTATCTTCGACATGAACATCAACACTTACTTTCTCAGGATTAAAGTCAAAATTGGTGTTTGTCGGCAGGAAAATACCCTGGATCCAGCATTGATCACCAGTTCCGGCACCAGGTCTGAGAAAAATTGGAAGATCTTAAAAAGACCGGTTTGACCGTCTTGATCACCAAACATTACATTGAAGAAGCCTCCCAACTCTGCGACATCTGGTTATTTTTTTAGAATTTGAAACTTGAGTGATCATGTTAAAACTTACATCGAACTTCTGCTTTGAAGAGAAAATATAAAATCTGGTTTTAGGAGGAAAAAATGGGGAAGAATGGTAAATTTTGGGTAATCATTCTGATTTGTTTGTTTTTGTTGCCTTTACTGACATCTCCTGCTTTTGCGGATGTGTCCGCCGAGGCAACAGGGGGCCATGCCTGGTGGTTCTGGCCCTTAGTTCTATTTATCGTCACTTTTGTTATGGGAATATTTGCTGTGCTCGGGGGTGTCGGAGGCGGGGTATTATTTGTGCCGATAATCAGCGGCTTTTTTCCGTTTCATTTGGATTTTGTGCGCGGCACCGGCCTTCTTGTAGCCCTTTCCGGCGCACTGGCCGCAGGTCCCGGACTTCTAAAGATGAACCTTGCCAGCCTGAGACTGGCAATTCCGGTAGCACTTATCGCTTCAACCTTTGCCATCATCGGTGCTATGATCGGACTTGCGCTCCCGACCAACATCGTTCAGATTTCCCTTGGGGCCACTATTCTCGGTATTTGTGTCCTGATGCTCACCGCCAAAAAATCCGCGGTCCCGGACGTACGCAAGGCGGACAGGCTCTCTTCAGATCTCAGGATTTGCGGTGTTTACCAGGAATTCAGCACCGGCGAGATTATCGACTGGAAAATACATC
>CAYVKM010000204.1:0-2924 GCA_964452045.1 uncultured Calditrichaceae bacterium | reverse complement strand
TAATTGAACTGGCCTCTACAATTAAATATTAAATGAGTCATCAAATAAAAGTGCCACATACCAAATCTTTTCTTTTGCTATTTTTGTTCTTCTGGGAAGTATGGGGAGCTGGGATCATTGATAGAAATTTTCAACCCGGTACCACAGTAATTCCGGGGGATACTATTAAAGTAACTACAAAAATTTGGAATGACAATCCTGATACATTGAAGGGTTTAGTATATTCGGAGCAGATTCCCTTTAACATACAGGTTATCTACTATTCAGTTGTTATCAGTAATACGAACTATAACGGTATAGTCTATGAGCAGGGAAGAACAGGAGATATTCTTGATAATGAGATACCTTACCGTTGGATTTTCCAGATACCTCCCGGATTTCATGAAGACGGATATCTCGCTCCGGGAGATAGTGCCATCATCAAATATGGTCTTACCTGTGCCGTGGATACATCCTTTGATTTTAACCGGGATACCTGGTATGGTGGTCTTTCACAGGCTTCATTGCTCACTCCGGCTTTTGGTTATGACTCATTAAATTCTGTTCAATTGTCTTTTGAAAAATCAAATATTATTGGCAATGCTGGAGGAGGACAAATATCATCTGGTTATTATTTGTCTCAAAACTATCCTAATCCCTTTAATCCTGAGACAGAAATTGAGTTTTATATACCAAAGCCAGGAAATGTCATTGTTGAACTATATGATATTACCGGTCGCAAAATCAATACTCTCTTCGAAAGTTTTGCTCAGGCCGGTCAAAGTTCCATAAGTTTTAATGGGTCTTTCTACGCTTCGGGAGTTTACTTTTATCGAATGACAGCCGGAAATTTTACAGCAATTAAAAAAATGATCTTAATTGAGTAGTAATTTATCATCGATAAATTTATTTGCTTCCAGAAAAAATTTAATCCTTTCAATTGACTAACCATAATAGCCGGAGAAGTGATGAGAGTTTATTTTATATTTATTCTTATTCTTTTAGTATGCCTGTCCTGTTCAGAAAATAAAAAAGGAGAGATGGTAATGCCGGACAAAGATTTTGTTCAAGAATTAAAATTATTGCAGAATAAAAAAATTTATTTTGGTCACCAATCGGTTGGCAAAAACATAATGCAGGGTTTAACTGATTTAGTCTCCATGCAAAATGAGGTTGAATTTCCGGTAATAGATCTGGATGTAACCGATTCTCTCCCCGAATACTATTTTGCCCACTCCAGGATCGGGGCCAATACTAATCCGGAAGGTAAATGTGATGCCTTTGCAGATTTGATTGATCAGAAAATTTCCGGTGACCTCGATGTTGCCCTTATGAAATTTTGTTATGTTGATATCGATGAAAACACCGATGTCCGGGCATTATTTGATTACTATAAAGATACAATTGAAAAAATCAGGAAAAAGTATCCCGGAATGACACTGCTCCATGTAACTGCACCACTGATGGCTAATTCCGGTGGATGGAAAATCAAGGTGAAGCGCCTGATAAATTATCAGGATTATACCGATCCGGCAAATATCAAAAGGAACGAATTCAATAATCTTTTGTTGAAAACCTATAAAAATGAACCCGTTTTCGATCTGGCCCGGGTTGAATCGACTTATCCTGATGGTAAAAGGGAAAGTTTCAAAAATAATGGTAAAACATATTACAGTTTGATCAGGGATTATACTCATGACGGCGGCCACCTGAATGCTACAGGCCGTAAATTAGTTGCCAAAGAGATGATTCGGTCTCTTGTCAAAAATTTATAAACTTTAATCCTTAAATAATTCACCCTCAAAATTTCCTTCCTTCAGTTATATCTGTAATCGCTGTGGGTTTCTGATCAGAGTTAGCAGATTATTTTTTACAATTTTATTATTGGTTATTTTAAAGAATACGAAATATGCCTTCTCATTCTGAAATTCTGAAATCTCTGTTAGACGACAAAACCAAAATTATTCCGATACTGTTGTTCTTGTTCGGGATTGTTATTTTTTCTTTATCTATTATATCCACACCTACCAATGGTGACACCTATGCCTATGCCTACAGTATACAACATTTGGAAGGTTCAAGGATTCATCCCGGCTACTATTATTTGGGGCATTTAATTTATCTTGTAACCGGGATCCTGTCACTTACTCCATTACTTACTTTGAGCATATTTTCAATTATTTCAGGGGCCTTGGCAGTTTCCCTGATCTACCTGCTGATATTTAAATCTACTGAAAATATTCTTCTTGGTGTACTCAGTTCGCTGATTCTACTTTTTGCCGGGGGATTCTGGTTTAATTCGATTTATGGGGAAGTATATGTGCCACAGCTTGCCTCTGTTTTACTCTCGATTTTACTAACTTATCAGCGAAAACCACTCCTTGG
This sequence comes from uncultured Calditrichaceae bacterium, assembly GCA_964452045.1. Taxonomy (GTDB): domain Bacteria; phylum Calditrichota; class Calditrichia; order RBG-13-44-9; family RBG-13-44-9; genus CAYVKM01. Next base: position 560 of record CAYVKM010000204.1, on the reverse strand, counting down.
CAGTTTGTTTTTACTTCTAGCTATTTCTATTACTCCTACTTCAGTTCTGATTTTACCGGCTCTCTTTTTTATCATGTACCGAAATAAGTCTGATAAAAAGCAATTTTTCTATTTTATGATCCCCTTAGTCATTCCGGTACTGGCAGTATTTATCATGAAATTTTCTAAGATCGGAGATATTATTGAGCTGGCTGTTTATTCTCCACGGATTTTCTTCCATAATTTTTCTCTGATCTCTTTATTCAAAAAAATTATATCAGATCTTTTTTATGTATATGGAAAGTCATTTGGACTCCTCAACTTTGTGGCAATATTTGGTCTCCTGTTTTTGTACCGGGATAATCGCAATTTATTCTGGATGATGTTCTTATTAATTATCCCATTTATTCTGTACATTTTCAATTTGGGTTTACTGACCGAAGATCATCTGATTATAACCTTTGTTCCGATGAGTCTGTTTATTGGATATGGATTATCCAGGCTATTTTTTTATTTTAAGAAGTGGAGAGTTCCCGTAACTGGCGCTATCTTAATTCTGTTATTCAGCCAGATCTGGCTTT
>CAYVKM010000203.1:0-2951 GCA_964452045.1 uncultured Calditrichaceae bacterium | reverse complement strand
AAAACAATATGGGTAAAATTAAGCTGAACAATATGATTTTCTATGCCCATCACGGGTATTACCAGGCAGAACGCGAACTGGGTCAGAAATTTCAGGTGGACCTGGAGCTGGAGTGCGACTTCAGCAAAGCTATCCAGAGCGACGAACTGCACGATGCCGTGAATTTTGAAGCGGTTTACCAGAAGGTTCATCACATATTCAGCAGTTACAAATTTACCCTGCTGGAAACCCTGGCGGACCGGATCGCCCGCGATGTGTTGAAGGAATTTCCGGTGGAAGCCGTCTTTATCCGGGTGCGGAAACCGAACGTGCCGCTTAACGGGTTCCTGGATAACGTTGAAGTTGAACATTTCCGCAGAAAAAACGGCTAATGACCCTGGTTTACCTCGCCATCGGATCGAACCTGGGAGATAGAAAAAAACATTTAATCGATGCTATAAACTTATTACATTCCTATGCAGCGGTTGAGGCCATAGCGCCGCTTTATGAGACCAGCGCCTATGGCATGACGGATCAACCATCTTTTCTGAATTCAGCTTTACGGATAAAAACAAAGCAAAAGCCGGAGGAACTGCTGGCAACCCTGAAAGAAATCGAAAAAAAGGTGGGGCGGAAAAAACGGGTTCGCTGGGGACCGCGGGAAATCGACCTGGATATTATCTTCTTTGACGACCTGATCCTGAACAGCCCGGATTTGTTCATTCCCCATCCCGATTTTCACAATCGCCGGTTTGTGCTCAAACCACTGAGCGACCTCGACCCGGATTTCATTTCCCCATCCCACCGGAAATCGATAAACGAACTGCTAACAATTTGCCGTGATTTAACGAATATAGAGTTAATAGAAAGAGATTGGTATCCACAATGGACCTGAAATTTGAACACTTACATTATATTGCCATTGAGGGCGTTATCGGTGCGGGAAAGACCTCCCTGGCCCATCTTCTGGAACAGCGGATGGGCGGACGGATTGTCCTGGAAGAATTCGAGGAAAATCCCTTTCTGGAAGATTTTTACCGGGATCCGGAACATTACGCCTTTCAGACCCAGATCTTTTTCCTGTTGAGCCGGTACCGGCAGCAGGAGCAGATTATGCAGTACGATCTGTTCGAACGCCGGATTATTGCCGATTACATGTTTGTTAAGGATCGCATTTTCGCTACCCTGAATCTGAATGAAAAGGAAATGACTCTGTATAACATGCTGGCCAGAATTCTGGAAAAACGAGTCATCAAACCGGATTTGGCCATTTATCTGAAAGCGAGCACCAAAAAAATAATGCATAATATCCGAAAGAGAGGACGTTCTTACGAGAAGCAGATCAAGGAGGATTATATAGAGGCCTTAAACAACCTCTACGAAGAATTTTTCTGGAATTACAGTGCCACACCCCTGCTTATCATCAATTCGGAAAACCTGGATTTTGTAAATAATGAGAATCATTTGAGTCAAATATTAGTAGAAATCAGTAAACACCAGAGCGGTAAGAAACTGGTAAATTTTAATTTTGACAAAGGTCTCTTATGATTCGTTTCATCTTATTCGTCATTCTTTTCTACCTGATATATAACGTCGCCAAAAAATTTCTTCAATTTTTATCTCCTCCAAAATCAAATATCAAAGGAAATCCCAACAAGAACACCCGGACATTTGATCCTAACCAGATTGAAGATATTGATTATGAAGAGGTAGAAAAAAAGGATGAAAAATAATATAGATCCCAGGGAAGTGGAGCAGTTGCGCGAGGAGAACAAGCGCCTTCAGGTACTGCTTCACCTGGCAGAAAATTTACAGGCTCATCTGGAGCTGGATAAACTTCTGCTGACCACCATGGAAGAGGTTGCCAAAAGCCTGAATGCCGACCGTTGTACCGTTTTCCTTTTAGACGAAAATAAAAACGAACTGTGGTCCATTGTGGCCATGGGGATTGAAAAGGGGAAGGAGATCCGCTTCCCGGCCGATAAGGGGATTGCCGGACATGTGGCCACTACCGGAGAAGTGCTGAATATCCCCGATGCCTATAAGGATTCCCGCTTTAATCCGGAGATCGATAAGAAAACCGGCTACAAGACCGAGAACATGCTCACCATGCCCTTAAGAAATATCGACGGGCATATCCTGGGCGTGTTTCAGGTGCTGAATAAAAAAGACGGCCCCTTCACCGAAAGGGATGAATCGCTGCTCACCGCCATATCGCATATTGCCGCCACCACCATCGAAAATTCACAACTGTACGAAGAACAGGTGGAATCCCTGAACAGTTTTGTGGAAACCCTTTCCGCCACCCTGGATACCCGGGATTATATCACTGCCGGGCATTCCAAACGGGTGACCCTGTACACCCTGGCTTTGTGCGACCAGATGGCGATGGAGGAAAACTGCTGCGAAGAGCTGCGCTATGCCGGCCTGCTGCACGACATCGGCAAGCTGGGTATTCCGGAATCGGTTCTGTTTAAGGCGGGCAAACTGGATCCGGAGGAATACCAGTTAATCAAAAAGCATCCGGCAGTGACCCGGCAGATTCTGGGCAGTATTCACTTTCCCCGGAATTTACGAAATGTCACCGAAATCGCTTCCACCCATCATGAGAAGGTAAACGGGAAAGGTTATCCCGATGGCCTGAAGAAAAAGGAAATTCCTTTGGGCGGGCGGATGCTGGCCATGGCGGATGTGTTCGATGCGCTCACCTCCCACCGGCAGTACCGGGACCGTGAAGCCATCGAAAAAGTGTGGCAGACCATCGAGAAGGAGATTAACCAGACCTTCGATCCCAAGGTGGTTAGTGTTTTTCTCAAGATTCCGGTAAAGAAGATTATCGAAATCCTGGAACATGACCAGCGGGAGCGGATTGACCGGGAGGAGCTGGAGTTATTGGCCGACGTCCCGTTCGAGAACATTCTGAAGCTCAAAACCGGAAATATGGAAATAGGGGGCAAAAATCAAAAAGTCTT
>CAYVKM010000202.1:0-3007 GCA_964452045.1 uncultured Calditrichaceae bacterium | reverse complement strand
GTCTGACATTATGGGGAAGACCATGAGGTTGGGTTAACTGCTCTTTCAGATATTCGGTATTGTACTTGATCAAAGCATAGGCCTCGCTGGTCAGGGTAACACCGCTGTCTGCTTCTACATCGGTCAGAACAGAATCCAGGACGTTAATAGCTGCAGGGTTGTCGTTTTGTTGAAGGTAAAATTTCGTATCACCGAAATAAATGTTGTATTTAGAGGATGTTGATGTATTGGTTATCCATCCTATTGAATCGGAAATTTCATTGTAATAGATAAGACTATCAAGAAAATCAATGGCGTTGAGTGAATCTGGTAGTGTTGAAGGTACAACGGTGTAACCGGATACCGAATTTTGAAAAATATCATTATAAATAGCTCTTAAGGGGACATCTTGGCCGATTGGAATTTTATTATAACCCCGGACATAGTATTTTGAAATTTCCGGTAATCCCTTACTCTCAAATTTAAAATCACTGCTACTTTGACCTTTCATTAAGTAATTGGTTTTTTGACTAAAGGTAGTACTGTGAAAATCTTTCCATCTATACAAGTCACCATTAATAAAGAATTTCCACCCTTTTATGGAACTTACAATTTTCACGGAATCAATTTTTCTATCAATATTGAATTCGTTAATGTCCTGAATACTGGTAGGCTGATTTTCCAATTTATAAGTATAAAGAAGGGTGGAATCATCTTGTGCAATAATCGCTTGGACCTTAACATCAACGGCATCTCTTGGTAAAAAGGCGTCCTCATCAGGTTGTGGAATGCCAGGCCATTTCCCATATTGTTGTCCATTCCAACCATAGGTAATCAGACGCTCGCCTCCCCCATTTTCATCCTTCCAGGTTCCCTGAATTTCCCAGATACCATCGGCATTGACATCGGCAAATTCGAAATCAGCCACATTAGTCATCGAGACAATAGTGGACTGACCTTCGGAATTTACCTCACTAATTAAATTGCCTGTCATACCATCCCAACTGAAAATCCACAACCATTGAACACCTGCAACTGTTGCTGGAATGGTGGAGGAAATCATCACATCTACTTTACCATCATTATTTAAATCAGCAGTAGCGAATTTTCCGAGTTCTGAATTAAATTCAGTAGGGATAATAGTGTCCGATTGCCAGACAATCTGCCCATCGCGATACATACCCCAAAATCCCTTTGGAATGGAATAATCTGATTGGGGAATACCTATCGCGGTAAATAGGAAAAAATCTTTTAAGGTTCCATAGGGATCAAGGGATCTATGGGGAGTGGGATAAGGAGAGATTTTATTTACTAATCCCTCCATTTTGTGTAGCAAATCTATATTATAAATGGGACCAAATTGAATATTTATTTGGGTCTGAATATCGTTATATACTGGTCCGTTATTAATAATTTGTGAATGACCATAAAACGAAGGAAATAAAAATAATATATAGAATATAAATAAAGGATAGTTGATAAACTTAAAATTATTACTTTTCATTTTCGCTCCTTTGTGATTATCGACTCGGTAAATATTGTAAAGTAAATTGAAAAACTTCACTAGGGTATTTTTCTCTTGTGTTCCATAGTCCCCACACCGCTTCGATAAAGGTCTGTTCTAATCCTTTTGGCCAATTTCCATTAGCATATGCATTCAATCCCAGATTATTGATTAGATAGCCCTCTTGCATTCTAAGTGCAACAGCAAAAGTGGAGTCAGTGGTATTCAAATCCTCCGGCCGGTTATTTGCGTTTTCCGGGTAGGGTTGACTTTTTAAAGTTATTGCTGTGGTATATAAAATTTGGAATAATCCGTAGGAGGCTGCTATTCTTGTTTGTGCCACTACATTATCTAAACCCTTTGTTCCGCCTTCTATTCCCCCATCCCATTGATCCCTTAAGAATACAATCAATGAATCTCTGGCCAGATTATTTGCATCTCCTTGTTTTTCAGGATTATTTTTAGTATCCAATTCTTCATTGAAATGATTTAAAATATAATCATGTTTTTTTTGTAGAGTCTTGTAGGAACCATAAAACCACATAGGGCCATCCAAACCCCCTAACCTGTCACCATATAATGAAAATCCTCCTGCTGAAGGATAACTTACTAACTGAGAATATTTGGCCACTACATCCCAAACGGTCTGTGGTTCGGTTGGATATGAATATCTCCTAACGTTCTGATGAGTAATGCAGCCTTCAGAATTTGGCACACAGCCACCCGTACCCATACTCACACTATCTACAAAAAATGGATTCTGAGTCCTTTTTCTAACCTCTTTAAAAAATTGGGTTGTGTATGGTTCATAAACATATGTTGGTTTAAATATCCCATTATGTAAATTTGCTTCATGGTGTATATGCCCCTTAAGAAATTGAGGAGGAATACCAAACAGACCACCCCATACGACACAGGTAGAGTCTAAATCAAAATTTGTGTTGAAAACGTCCACGGAATTACCATAATTGTTGCCTAATTTTGTTGGTTTTTTTACTTTTATTTTGATTGAGGATGTTTTTCCATGATTATTTGCGGTTAGCTTTATCAGATAAGTCGAATCTTCATGCCAATATCTTCCAACCAGTCGGATTAATCCTTTTAGCAGATTAGTACCGTTTATAATTGGTTTTTCCGTTTCCCAATAGACCCCAAATCTTTTCCCGTATGTTGAATCTCCGGATATTATTTCCAATGGTTCATCACCCCAGACATCTTCATTAATCCCATCAGATGTCAAGGTTGGACTTTTCCTTTCTTCGATCAGTAATCTTGACGTATCGGAAGGGTCTATTCTCGCCTGAAAGTATTTCGTTTCGCCCAGCATTATTTCCAACGGTTTTTCTTCAGCTATTAAAACCTCCCCGATACCCATGGAATAGTCACCAGACTCAATCCCTTCAATTATCGGATTCACATTACTACCAGCGCTCACTCCCTCAATCCCGTAGCGTTCTTTTGAAAAACGCAAAGACTTCCGGTTTCGCTGCTGCTCATCGACATTAGCAAACCTATTCCGCATTG
>CAYVKM010000201.1:0-3031 GCA_964452045.1 uncultured Calditrichaceae bacterium | reverse complement strand
ATGAGGAATATCCCTATTATCTGGAATATCTGCAGCGATATGCGGATATCGGTAACGTCTATCACCGTGATTTCAATGATCGATTCATCATCCGAATTACCGACTGGGAAGATAATCCGTTGTTCAATATACCTTTTCAGATTACTGATGTCATGGATACAGTGTTATGGAATGCCCGGACGGTGGCTAATGGGGAAAGTGTGCTCTTTCCAAAGATCATGTTTGCCGGATCGGATCTGGATAAGCTCTATGTGAAAGTGGATTACCGGGGAATTCACCAGGTGCAGAAGATCAGGAAAGAACCGGGGGAAATCACCACTATGAAGCTGGCACAGATCGATAACAATTCTGACCTGACCCTGGATGTCCTGTTTATTCTGGATGCCACTGGGAGCATGGGCGATGAGATCCAGCAGTTGCAGGACAATATTTACTCTATTCATACCCGGATTAAGAATTATTTCCATTTTCTGCCCATGCGCTTTGGTCTGGTTCTGTACCGGGATCGGGGTGATAAATTTCTGGTGCGAAAGTTCGATTTTACCGATTCAATAGATGAATTTCAGCTCTATGCGGATGAGATCAAAGCCGGAGGCGGGGGAGATAATCCGGAGGATGTCCAGACTGCCCTAAAAGAAGCCCTTCAGCAAATGAGCTGGTCGGACGATGCGGTAAAGCTCTCCTTTCTGATGGCCGATGCACCGCCCCACTTGGATTACAACCAAACCTATACTTATCTGAATGCCGCCCTGGATGCCCAGAAACGGGGGATAAAAATTTACACCATTGGGGCCTCCGGACTGAATGTGCAGGGCGAATACATCTTTCGGCAGATCTCGGCGCTGACCTACAGCCAGTTTATTTTCCTGACCTATGGGGAAAGCGGGGAGAGTGAAGGTACCGGTGCCGGGAAGGTAAGCCATCATACCGGAGATAATTTTGAATCGCATAATCTGGACGATCTGGTGGTGAATATCGTCAAAAAGGAAATTTCCTACCAGCTGTCCGACGACCAGATTGCCCGGAAAAAGGTCGAGCCGGTGCTGCAGGAGGGTTACCTGAAAACGCGGCTGGGAAATCTCTGGGTCCAGATCATCAAGGGAATGGGAGAAGCACTTCCGGATGAACCGGTGTGTGTACTGGCGCCGTTCAAAACGGAATATAGTGAATTATCCGATCTGGCGGATTATTTAATGCAGCAGAGCACAGTTTCATTGCTGGAGTCCCGCGGACTGAAGCTGGTGGAGCGGGAGCGGCTGGATCAGATTTTACAAGAAAAGGGATTATCCCTGGCCGGTATCATTCAGCAGGAAAGATATGACGACCTTTTTCAGTTGCTGAAAAGTAATGTTATTTTCCTGGGCGATCTCACCTTTGCCGGGATTGATCCGGTGATATTCATGCGGGCGGTTCGGACCGATAATGCCGAGCTGGTGGCTGCGGCACGGATACGGCTTTAAGATTTTTACTGAATTTAGTAATTAATGAGCTTTTGAAATTAAAATGATCTAGAGTTTTGCTTGTGGGCATAGTTTCGAGATGAAAAAGATAGATATTTGTGCATTATGTAAAAATTCTAAAACACTAAAAAAATCTCATATTATCCCGAAATTTGTGTTTAAAAAAATTAAAACCGACAAAAATAGTTTCATAATAGTGTCGAGCGAACCTAATAAAAAAATAATAAAATTTCAAAAAGAATTTAGAGAACATCTACTATGCGAGGAATGTGAAAACAGAATAAACCAAACAGAGACCTATGTAGCGAATATTCTTTATAATGTTAAGAAATTCTATGATAATCGGGATGGAATTGTAAAAGTTTATAATGTAGATTATTCTAAATTTAAACTTTTTCAATTATCAATTCTATGGAGAAGTAGCATATCAAACGTCCCATTTTTCCAAAATTGTAAATTGTCTCATTTTCACCAAGAAACGCTTAGGGATATGATATTTACAGGTGATCCTGGGTAAGAATATGAATATGGCTGTATTATGTACGGATTTCTTCTTCAAGGAAAAATGGAAATAAAATTCATGATGAATCCAGGCTATATGATACTTAGGGGACACAAATTCATTTATCATACATTTGGAGGTTTTCGATGGAATTTTATTATTTCAAAGAATATGAAAGATTTTCCTAAAAACTTATTTTCAATCAGAAAAAATAATGAATTGGTATTTTCTTTAAAAGATATGTTTGAGTTTTCTGATATCTCAAGTTTTCTAAAAAGAAGTAATAATTGAAATCAAATTATAATCATGTATTTTAACTCTACATTAATTTGCCTTATCTCTTGTTTATTCAGTACAATTCAACCTGCTTAAGTCAACAACCTTAAATGTTTTCAGATAAAAAGCCCACTCGCCATAAATTCAAACACTATCCGCCTTTGGGCGCCCATACTTCCATCGCCGGTGGAATTCACAATGCCATTTATTCCGGAGCCCAAATCGGCTGTGATGTTGTCCAGATTTTCAGTAAAAATCAGCTGCAGTGGAAGGGGAAAAAGATCATTCAGGAGGAAGTGGATCAATTCCGGGAAGCCATCGCCGAAACCGGTGTATATCCCATGACCGTTCACGATTCCTATCTGATCAACCTAGCCAGTCCCGATCCGGAAACTTACCGCAAATCTTTCCAGGCTTTTATCGACGAATTAAAACGCTGTGAGTTACTGGGGATAACTTACCTGGTAATGCATCCCGGCTCGCATATGGGCAGGGGAGATGCAGCCGGGATAACCGCCATCGCTGAAGCGCTCCGGAACTGCTATGCTGATGCTGAATGTCAGAGTACAGTTGTCCTGCTGGAAACCACCGCCGGACAGGGGACAAACCTGGGTTCTACCTTTGAACAGTTACGGGATATCATCGATCAGAGCCGGCTGGAGGACCGGATTGCAGTTTGTGTGGATACCTGTCACATTTTTGCTGCCGGGTATGATCAACGAACTGTGGAGTCCTGGAACGAAACCAAAGCCAGGTTCGACCGGATTCTTGGTCTGGAAAAGCTGAAGGTTTT
>CAYVKM010000200.1:0-3040 GCA_964452045.1 uncultured Calditrichaceae bacterium | reverse complement strand
CTGCTCAAAAATATAAAGGACAAGCAAAGACGGCTGTATCTGTTAAATGAGCAAATTGAGAATATATTTATTACGGTCTATACCCAGGTTCTGTTTTCGGAATTTGAACAGAAAATTCACGAGGTTGCCGAAGCCGGAAAACCGTTAAATGCGGAAGTGATGAACGGGATCTTTGCGGACCTTCAGAAAAAATATTACGGGCCGGATTTTGAACTGGATCCCATGGGTGAGAGCCGCTGGAACCGGATTCCCCATTATTATCGCAATTTTTATGTTTTCAAATATGCCACCGGGATGGCTGCTTCCACTGCGCTGGCGCAGAAGATAAAGGCCGGGGATAAAAAAGCCCGTGATGCTTATTTGAAGTTCCTGAGCAGTGGCAATTCGGATTATGATATTAATCTGCTGAAACAGGCCGGCGTGGACATGACTACCCCCGAACCGGTGACCGCAACCCTGAACCGTTTCAATGAATTGCTGGCCGAGATGGAAAAGCTGATGTAGTATTTTGGGCTGATGAAAATAATAGAAATCAAAATCCCCCTGATCAGAGGGGGATTTTTTTATGGTCTTTGTTATATTTATCGGTCTATAAGAATGAATTAGAACTTTTCATCATACTTTGTCCAAAGGAAATCCCCCAATTTCCAGGCTTCTGCAACAACCCGGTCTCCCCACTGCATGCTGAATGCAGTCACTTCCCTGCGCATTTTTTTGGGATCGTTCCGGTATTTCTGCATCAACCGGTCTTCCAGCTTCTCTTGGGCCCGGAAGATTTCTTTCTGCATCGGCACCCACTTGGCGGCCACATCGTGACGCATATCGCCCCAGCGCTGGGCAGTAAGCGTGCCCAAACGGTTAAATGCCCACCAGGCCGATTCCCGGGAATAGCCGTTCACCCGTCCCGGTGTCTTGTAAGATTTGGGCAGGTCAGTCACGCCGCAATAGACCGGCACGTAGATGGAGGTAGCCACGTTATCCAGCGCGAGCCAGACCACCCCGCCGATAGGATCGGGCAGCCAGTCCCGTACCTGAATGATGGTGGCGTACATGGTGTACCAGCGGGCAATGGTTCGCTCGCCCCGCCAGCCCCATCCGCCATTAATTTTGAACAACGGCAACATGTCGTAGGGCATAAACGGATTGGCAAGGGGTGAGATCTCACTTTTTCCTTCGGCATTTTCCCAGGTGATATTCTTGACCGGATTGAAATCGGTGCCCTCGTAATAATCCTGAAAGATCCTGATCATCTTTTCCGGGGTCACCAGGCTGTCCGGCTTCACCGAAAAGGGATAGTTTTCGGAATTAGGCTCCAGTCCCAGCGAGGGGGCGAGAAGACTCAGTACCCGCCATTCCCGCCGGCGGCTGGCAAAGGACTGTCTTCCCTCCGGATCGTAGGCATAGTTAAACTGAAAGGGACCGTCTGACGGTTTCCACCAGCCGCTGTCCATAGCTACTTTTACCAGGTTTTCTGAGGCCATGAAATAATCCGGCTGATCCAGATTCAGATGCCGAATCCGGCTGGCATTGGCATTCACCGAAACCTCATCGTCGGGGACCCTTTGTGCCGCCCAGATGGATCCGACATTCCCCCTGCCCGGTCCGACGATCTCAAAGTGCCAAACTTCCTTTTTATCGGCAATGGTCAGGCATTCCCCCACATCCCGCCAGCCGTATTTGCCGGTTAGGTCGCCAGCCATTTGAATGGCTTGCCGGGCGGTACTGCAGCGCTGGATCAGGATAGTTACCAGCCGCCACAGGTCGATCAGGCCCTTATCGGATTGCAGATTTTCACGTCCTCCGAAAGTGGATTCGCCGATGGCCAGTTGCTGGTCGTTCATACAGGGAAGCGAGGTGTTGATATAACCGAAGGTCTGTTCCACCTGGGGTATGGTGCCGATTGGCACCTCTTGATAGGTGGGCATGGCGAGGGAGTCGTATTCCACCATTTTATACATGGTCATGGTTTCGCCTTTTTTATACTGCCGGGCTGGCTGAATATCGATCCAGCTTCGTGCCCGGTGCTCATCCATGGTGTGGGAGGTCATGACCGATCCATCGAATGAAGCGGATTTGCCAACTGTGATTGAAGTGCAGCCGTCAGAGCGTTCCTGTGCCGGCAGGGGCTGGAGTAATGCCAGGGGAAGCACAATAAAGAGGAGAGTCCGTATCGGACGATGAAATCTATCGGTTATTAATCGCTTTCTCTTGCTGTGGATCATAAAATTTCCTCCGGTGATTCTGGGTTTGCATTTTATAGAATATAGGCCAGCCTATTCGGTATCTCAATAACATTTGGATTTAATTGGGCAATAAATTATGAACGCTGTTCAGATAAGACTCTTCCCCATTAATAAATAATGGTCTGAAATCAAATTTTTTGGTACAATACCTATTTTCACCAAAAAATATTTGGGAATTTGGTTGTTTTATGTCTAATTTGTTTGTTGAATCAGGTAACGGTGGTAAGTCTGATATACGGTAATCTGATCTAAAGATGATAAAAGATCATTTCGATTTGTCTTATCTGATAAAAAAACTTTTTCACACCTTAGAAATGAATCCCTTAATTTTCATATAACTTTTTAAATAAACTGATGGAGGTACAGATGAAGTTTTTAAAGATTTTGGGTATTATTGTGCTAGTCCTGATCGTGGTTTTTGTGATGCTGGCACTGGTTGCTCCGAAGAAATATTCGGTGGAACGCTCGGTGGTAATCGATGCACCACGGCAGCTGGTCTTCAACCATGTGCGCTACTGGCGAAACTGGAAGGACTGGTCACCATGGGCGAAAATGGATTCTGCTATGACGGTAACCGTGGAAGGACAGGATGGCGAGGTTGGCTCAATTTATAAATGGCAGGGCGATCCGAAACTCACCGGTAAAGGTGAAATGACCAATACCGGTCTGAAGGACGATTCGGAAATCACTTATCACCTGCATTTTATAGAACCCTGGGAGAGTGAATCCGATGGTTATGTGCGGGCGACCGATACTGAAGGTGGCACGCAGGTGACCTGGGCCATGTACGGGGAAAG
>CAYVKM010000199.1:0-3042 GCA_964452045.1 uncultured Calditrichaceae bacterium | reverse complement strand
TTTCTTATTTCTTAACTCTTTTATCTTATTTCTTATCTAATTCGCTCTTCGCTTATCGCACTTTTCTATTCCCCTATTCCCCTATTTCCTTATGTCCCTATTTCCTTATTACCGTATTTCCCCTACTCCTGATCCTCCTGCTGCATCATATTCATCATTTCATTCATCATGTCTTTCATCGAACCCTGGCTGAATCCTTCTGCTTTTCCCGGTATTTTAAATTTATCTGCTGGTGGCTGCTTCTTTTCAATCCCGGTTATCGCCTGTACCTTAATCACCGGATTACTCATCATATCGGTTTCATAAGTGCGGACCTCAACCGGGATTTTATTCGGGACCAGTTCCCATTCGTCTGTTTCTACCTCATCCTCGGAGGGAAAGAGGTCATTCATTTTAGCGGAGAAATCTTCAACCTTTTCCGCTAGACCGGCGATATCGCTGGATGCCCAGATCACCTGTATCTCGTTTTCTGTGGTAATCAAATATTCTTCGCAATTAAAACCATATTTCTGCATTTTCCGACCGGTTGCCATTGCTTTCGGCCTGGGGGCCTTCCCGCTTTCTTCCTGCATCCCCTGTTCTACCTGCTTGCGCATTTCAGGGGATAGATTCTTCATCATCTCATCCGCAGCTGCCTGCGATTTTTGCTGCATTTCCTGCATATCTGTGGCGGACATTACCATTACTCTTTTCTGTGGCCAGAGGATATAGTAGAATTTGCCGGCTTTAGCATCTGTGACCACCGTTGTTTTCCTGCTCTCTCTGGAATCGGTTTCCATGGCAAAATTATCACCCTGGATGTACATGGTGGATTTTACCTCCTCTTCTTTTGACGATTCCGGTGCTGCGGCTTTTAACTTGTCCTCCGGCAGAGTAAGGAAAAACTTTGCCTCATCATACGGATTGTCGAATTCCCTGTCTTGCGGGAGTAGATCGAAATTCACCGGAATCTCGTATTCCACCTGCTGGATAATATACTGTGCCCGGGCAAAACTCACCGTCAGTATAATTACGATAAAAATAATCAATTTCCCAGATAATCCTAATCTGTTCATACTATCTCCTCCTTATTTTTTTTATTATTATATGATTAATGATTCAAAATTAAAACTTGATTACGAAACTATTACATCCTGTTTATATAAAGCAGTCATTGCGATCCCGCTACAAAGTGGCCACTTTTCGTGGCAGTTGCGGGAGTGGCAATCTCCTCTACCATCTTGCAAATAATCCTAGTATCTTTGGTACAGGTTCTAAAAAAGCGAGATGCTGAAACGAGCCCAGCATGACAGTATAATAATCATCTTATTAATACACTATGGTATCAGAAGCACTTTCGCTATTCCCTTTTCGCTTTAATCTTTAATCTTTCCTCTTTAATCTTTTTCTTAAGCGGTTTTAAAATTCTTATTCGCCATAACGGCAATCTTTTCCCCAATGCTGATCGAAGCCGTGGCTGCTGGTGAAGGTGCATTGAGCACGTGAACCATATTTTCCGCTTCCACAATCCGGAAATCGTCTACCAGGGCGCCATTGGGTTCCAGTGCCTGGGCTCGTACGCCGGCACCACCGGTATGAATATCCTCACCCTGCAATTCCGGGATGAGACGTTGTAAAGCTTTCACAAAAGCACCCTTAAAAAAGGAGCGGTAGTACTCGCCCACCCCCATTTTCCAGAAATTGAAGGCCATTACCCAGAAACCGCGGTAAAAGATCGCTTCAATCATATCGCGCATGGAGAAACTGGTTTTATGGTATCCTTCCCGTTTAAAAGCCATTACCGCATTAGGTCCGGCCTCTACCCCACCGTGAATCATTCGGGTAAAATGCACCCCTAAAAATGGGAATTGCGGATCCGGTACCGGGTAAACCAGGTTTTTTACCAGATGGTGCTTCTCCGACACCAGTTCGTAATATTCACCGCGGAATGGAATTATTTTCAACCCTGGCTCAACGCCGCACATCCTGGCCACCCGGTCGGACTGCAAACCGGCACAATTCACCAGATTCTTACATTGCACCGGACCTTTGGTGGTGGTCAGGGTTAATCCATCGGAGGTGCGTTTACATTCCAGCACCCGGGCACTGGTCCGGATTTCCCCGCTATTTTGCTCCACAATTTCGCAAAACTTTTTGGTTACCTCCACATAATCAACAATTCCGGTTTCCCGGACAAATAACCCATCAATGCCAGTCACGTGGGGTTCAATTTCTTTGATCTCTTCCGGGGACAATCGTTTCAGACCCTTTAAACCATTGGCATTCCCACGTTGTTCTAAATCGTTCAGGCGCGGAATTTCTGATTCATCCGTGGCCACCACCACTTTACCACACTGGTCATGGGCAATACCATGTTCCTTACAGAAAGCATACAACTTTTCCCGTCCTTCCACACAATTTAAGGCTTTCAGGGATCCCGGTTTGTAATAGAGACCGGAGTGGATCACTCCACTGTTATTTCCGGTCTGATGTGCCGCCAGTTCAGCTTCTGCTTCCAGAACGATCACTGAGTAATTGTGAGTCCGGGCCAGGGCCATAGCTGTGGCAGTTCCAACAATTCCCCCGCCAATCACCGCAACGTCGAAAATTTTGTTTGCCATATTCTATCCTTTTGGTTGGTTTTTATGCCATGAATAAATCATAAGCTTCGGATGGATAAATTATAAAGAAATGTGCGGTAAAAAATCAATAAATAAAATTTATAATGAATAGACTCACTTTGCTGAGCTGGCACTCATTCTCTTGAAAAAATATTCTTCTTATTTTTTCTTATTTCTTTTTTCTTTATTCTTATCCCTGTGTCATTCTGAATTCATTTCAGAATCTCAACCTGGGAAAATAATCAACGCCAGGAGTTCCAAAAGTCCGGAACGGTATGGCTTGCCCTGGCTGATAAAGACCGTGTTTAACAGTCATTGCGATCCCGCAGCTGCGGGAGTGGCAATCTCCCTCTCTCATCTTGCAAACGATGCTAGTATCTTTGGTACAGGTTCCGTCCCCATTAGCTGACAGGATGCCGTCTCCCTTTTTGGGACTTTAATC
>CAYVKM010000198.1:0-3046 GCA_964452045.1 uncultured Calditrichaceae bacterium | reverse complement strand
AGGTCACCAACCTGGAAAGGCTCTTTCCAGGGGATTACCTTTTCCCTCTGTCTCAGGAGGTAGGTGATACTGTCCAGGGTATCCGGATGGGCGAAAATCGGGGTGTTAAATTTCCGGGAAAAGACACCGCTTCCCCGGATATGATCATTATGAGCATGGGTTAAAACAATGGCATTTATACTTTCCGGCTCTACTCCGATGGATTCCAGACGATCGGAAATCTGGCGTCCGCTAAGACCGGCGTCTAACAGAATACGGGTATTTTGGGATTCGATAAACAGGGAGTTACCCTTGCTGCCACTGGCTAATGAACAGATTCGCATCTTCACTCAAAAAGTAAAAAATTCAGGTTGTACTCCGGCTGCCCGGTTTAATTAGAGGAATTTTCTGCATACACAAGGGGCAACGGTTTGCTTCATAAGTCACCGCCTTCATCTGGACCGCCGAGGTTAGAGGCATGTCAAAATTTACCGCACCATCGCTTCGGTCCACAATTGCACCCACCCCCACCGGATAGGCTTTTGCATCTTCGACAATCTGGATAACTTCTTTTACCGATCCGCCGGTTGTGATAACGTCCTCGGCGATTAGCACCTTCTCGTGCGGTCTCAGAATAAAACCTCTGCGCAGGGCCATCTTTCCATTCTCCCGTTCGGTGAAGATTGAGCGAACTTCCAGCTGCCTGGCCAGCTCCTGACCTACCACAATGCCACCGATAGCAGGGGAGATAACCACATCGATGTCTTCTTCTTCATAATAGAATTCGACGATTTCCCGGCAGAACATTTCCAGATAATTATGAAATTGCAAAACCAGCGCACACTGGAAATACTGGGGGCTATGGAGACCGGAGGAGAGTAAAAAATGTCCGCTTTGCATGGCGCCGGTATCTTCGAAAATACGGAGTGCTTCTTTTTTATCCATTTATATTCCTTTAAAGGTTTCCGGATATTTTTAATTGACGATAGTTATTTATTTGTTCATTCAGATTTTTTGCCGACTCCTCTGCGGCTTCGGCAAAATCCATTTCCTGGGAGGCATATAATATACTTCTGCCGGCATTGATCAGGGCACCACTGCCGTTTGGGTTGGTGCCAAATTGTATCGCTGTTTTCAGGTTACCACCCTGGGCACCAATGCCGGGAATGAGAAATGGCAAACCTGGGGCTGCATCGCGGATACTACCCAAATCCTCCGGATGGGTTGCACCCACCACCAGACCGCAATTACCGGAACGCAGATTCCATTCGGTTACTTTGCGGGCGATTCGGAGGTATAGCGGTTCGGCATCGATATTCAGATACTGAAAATCCAGTGATCCTTTATTGCTGGTCAGGCAGAGGACAAAGACCCCGCGATCCTCAAAATCCATGAACGGGATGATGGAATCCTGACCCAGATAAGGAGAAACGGTAACAGCATCAAATTTATAGTTATGAAAAAAGAGTTCGGCATATTTTCGGGAGGAATTTCCGATATCCGCACGCTTGGCATCGGCAATCAACAGAACATCGGAAGGAATAATTTCCAGGACTTTCTCCAGCAATCTCCAGCCGGAAATACCAAGCGTTTCATAAAAAGCAATATTTGGTTTATAGGCAACCGCCACATCTCTGGTAACTTCAATTATTTCTTTTAAAAAGGTAAACAGGGGATCGGAGTCCTGCAGCAGAAATTTGGGGATTAACTCGATATCCGGATCCAGACCTACACAGAGCAGGGAATTTTTTTTCTCGATTATTTGATTCAGCCGGTCTTTGAACATTCCTCACCATCAATTAGAATTCACGAAGTTAAGACAGGGATACTCATATTACAAACTGAAAATCAATCCCGGAATGTTGAATTGGCATTTCCTCTGCTTGAGATAAAATCAGCTATTATACGTGTTGAAAAAAATTGAAACTTTTCTTTGACAATCCCGTTTTGTTTTTATATATTTATTCCGACCGAACAGTCGGTCATAAATAAACAGGACGCAGATGAATGCCAAAGATCGTTGATAAAGAAGCCAAGAAAAGAGATATTATGCACGCCGCCATGGAGATCTTTGCCCGGAAGGGGGTTACTAAAACAAAAATGATTGATATCGCAGAAAAAGCGGGAATCGGCAAAGGAACCATCTACGAATATTATCGCAGCAAAGAGGAGATTTTTGGCGATGCATTTATGATGATCTACTCGCAAACGGAAGATTTGATCCGCGAAATTACCCGGAGTTCTGAGGACCCGGAAACAAAATTGCGCCAGGTTATGGAATCAACCGTCAATCCGTTTTTTCATGGGGGTGGGGATTTTGTCGGGATTATGATGGATTTCTGGTCGGAAGGCATCCGGAATAAAGATGAAAGGATCTTGCAGATTTTTGATCTGAATAAAATCTATCAGAATTACCGGACGGTCATATCCGATATTCTGCAGGAAGGGATAACCAGCGGTATTTTTAAGGAAATGAATACTCAGTTGACGGCCTCGGTCATCATTGCTGCACTGGATGGTTTGTTGTTACAGTGGATCCTGGATCGCAATATATTCGATCCACGGGAGGCAACTGAGGTTCTGGTAAACACCTATCTGATTGGGATAAAGAAAAAGTGAAATATTTTTATCATCAATATCTGGAGACAGAAAATGGAATACTATATTCAACACGTTAAAATGATTCACTCAAAATTGTACCCCAAAATAGTACTTGGTATTTGCCTGGTTTGCTGGCTGGTACTGCCTGGCCGGGGAACTTCACAAAACGCCAAAGAAATTGTCTCCCAGGCTAATGATTTGATGCATGGAAAGAGCAGCATTTCCAAAGTATCCATGACTATTGTTAAACCGGACTGGTCACGGGAAATGACCATGAAAACCTGGACGCTGGAGCCGGATTACGCCCTGATTCTGATCACTGAACCGGCCAAGGATCGCGGCACGGTGACGCTAAAACGGAAGAATGAAATCTGGAACTGGATACCATCCATTCAGCGGGTCATCAAAATTCCACCATCCATGATGATGCAGCCCTGGATGGGTTCGGATTTTACCAATGACGATC
>CAYVKM010000197.1:0-3046 GCA_964452045.1 uncultured Calditrichaceae bacterium | reverse complement strand
TATCATCCGGAATTTATTTTTACCGTATACAGGCTGGTGACTTCATTGACACAAAGAAAATGATAATTTTGAGGTAATAAAAAATAAAATAAATTGTCAAGGATTTACTTTTAAAGAAAAATTAATTGAAATTTTCCTGCGAAGTACAATCTCAATTTGTCAATACAGAAAATCCCAGTTTTTAATCTGGGATTTTCTGTAACTTTTAATATTCAAAGTGAAGCTCATGTATAAAAGAATAAATCTAAACGGAAAGTGGAAACTCGAACCGGGCTCGGCAAAACCTAACTCATTCAATCATGATTGTGAAGTTCCAGCTCTGATTGATGTATCAAAACCACAATTTAATTGGCAAAAGTATGATTATTTTTGGTATTGCACAAGCTTTCGAATTCCCCAAAATTGTCAATTCACAAAAGTAATTCTTCAATTAGAACAGGTTAAATACGGTACGGAAATTTGGTTAAATGACAGATTTGTTGGAAGTGATATTCCCTGTTATACCAGTCAGGAATTCGATTTAACAAATTTTGTAAATTTAAACTCTATTAACACTTTATTAGTTAAGGTGGGTGCAAAACA
This sequence comes from uncultured Calditrichaceae bacterium, assembly GCA_964452045.1. GTDB lineage: Bacteria > Calditrichota > Calditrichia > RBG-13-44-9 > RBG-13-44-9 > CAYVKM01. The sequence goes on along the minus strand of CAYVKM010000197.1, from coordinate 2,464 downwards.
TACCTTACCAGCACACAGTGCTGTTGGTGATGATTTTGAAAAGTTATCTTTTATACCGGGCATTTGGGGTGATGTCTGGCTCCACTTCTATGGTCCGGGAAAAATTGAATGGACCAGAATAATTCCCGATATTGAAAAAGAGAGTATCCATGTTCTCACTGAAATAAAAAATTTTACAGATCGGGTAAGAAACTTCAATCTCGAATTCCAGGTTAAGGAAAAAAATAAAGGTAAAATTATTTTCAAAAAGAATACAAAAGACATTTCTGTATCACCAAAACAAAATTATGAATTAGAAATAGATCTGGATATACCGAATCCACATTTATGGTCCCCTGAAGATCCTTTTCTATATCTATTGAATAGTAAAATACTGGACCAGGATCAAATCTCACACCAGCAGCAAATTCAATTTGGGATGAGGAAATTTGAGATCCGTGACAGACACTTTTACCTCAATGGAAAAAGAAGAACTCTTCTGGGAAGTAACATTGCATTTCACAGGATGCTATCCGATGAAACACGTGGAATGTTACCATGGAATTTAAGGTGGATCAAAAGAGTTTTGGTTGATATACCTAAATCACACAATATGTTTTTCTTTCGCATACATCTTGGTCATGCCTATAACAAGTGGTATGATATTGCTGATGAATATGGAATTTTATTACAGGATGAATGGATGTTTTGGCCCAGCACGGGAACACCAAAACAAATAGAACGGGAATTTCAATGTTGGATCAAGGAGAACATTAATCATCCCAGTATTATCATTTGGGATCCGTTGAATGAAAGTAAAGATTCGAATATTACAGAGGATATTATTCCCAGACTAAAAAATATTGATCCAACACGTCCCTGGGAGTCCGTTGATTTCAAGGAAGATCACTCATATATATATTCCCTTGGTCCGGTATTGAACGGAGATAAATTTGGCCATTCTCGGTCAATATTTGAGCTTGAGAATAGTCATCAACCAACAATGGTTAGTGAATATATTTGGTGGTGGCTTGACAGGAACAACGAACCAACCCCTTTGACGAAAATAGTGATAGAAAGGTGGTTGGGGAGAAATCCTTCTAGAAGAAAAATATTAGACTGGCAAAAATTTATCGTCAGTGTATTAACCGAGCTGTGGAGACGATTAGACATTGATGCCATTATGCCTTTCGTATATTTGAGTGCCGGTACTGGTCCTACAGCAAATTGGTTTGACGGACCGCTTGCAAAACTAAAATTAAAACCGGTAGTGAAGACAATTAAGAGGGTTTTTTCACCTGTTTTAGTAAGTATAGAATTATGGGATCGGCATTTTCTTTCCGGTGAGAAAAGAAATATATCTACTTTTCTAATCAATGATAGTTTAAAAGACCATACTATAACGCTTCAAATTTATTTTAAAAAAAAATCATCGAAGATTTTATTGAAACAAACGATTCGTTTAAAAGCCGGTCAACACCAAAAGCTTTATAAAAGAATAACCTTTCCAAATAAAACTGGCACAGACGAATTGATTGCTAAAATATTTACTCCAAGCGGTTCTAATCTTGTTGAAAGTCGCAAACCGGTTTATATATTTAATCCGATCAAAAAACCAGCAAAACAAGATATCCCCAGACTAACTTTGGCTGATCCTTCAAAAGAGGTTTGTGAGTTTTTAAAAATTAACCAGATCAATTATTATGAATTCCCAAAGGGAATAAATGATTCAGAGGTTATTTTATTAAATGGAAAAGGAATACAAAAAATTTCACGGAAATTAAACATTAAAATATTCCAATTTGTTAGTCAGGGCGGTATCCTCATTTTACAGGAACCGGAAGAGGGAGTCTCTAAGGAAGCTCAATTCAATATTGTTGATAATCTGGAATTGATTGTTAAATATCGAAAAGATGACGAAAGAGGTGGATTTGATTCATGTGTGTTTCCAGAAAACAATGCTCATTTTTTGTGGAAAGGTATAAACAAGAAAAATCTCCAACTTTTTAACGGAGCAATCGGTGGTGAAATTGTCAGTCAGCACTATGTCAGACCAACACAGCCATTTCATACAGTTGCTTCCTGTAATTTTTCTCTTGCTGTACCTGCTATCATGGAAATTCCTTATGGAAATGGCTGGATCATTATTTCCAGATTACAAATTCGCGGTCGTTTACTGCCAAATGAATCTTCTTCCGGAATATTCGATCGGCGCTATGATCCTGTAGTAGAAAAGTATTTCTGGAATTTGTTATGTGGATATTTAGGAAAATCTGAGTATCAGAGTACTATTAAAACGCGATTGGCGAAGAAAGAAATATATATCGCCCAAATCAAAACATCCACTCAACAGGTATATGATATTGTGGATGGAAAAATAAATAGTCGTTGGAATTTTAAAGAAAAAAGGCCTCAATGGCTATGGATAGATTTTGGCAAGAAAATCGGCATAAAAAGTTTAGTCATAGAATGGGAAATAGTCTAT
>CAYVKM010000196.1:0-3061 GCA_964452045.1 uncultured Calditrichaceae bacterium | reverse complement strand
TTTTTACTTAAAATACCTGCTGGTTTTGATATGGAAGCGCATTCTCATATGGCCAATGAACAACATTTCGTTCTGGAAGGACAATATCAGAGCAGCGATAGAATTTATGGAGAAGGAACCTATCGATTCATTCCCCGGGGAATTGATCATGGACCCTTTAACTCGGAAAAGGGCGCCACAATTATGGTAATATGGGAGCCACTGTAAAGGAAAAAATTGTTGCAAAAAATTTTATTATTTATCAGCACGACGATTTTCAATAAATTGGCGTGGACCCCGAAATAAATTTTACAAATTGGAGGATAATCAGATGTGGCAAAGTTATATTCGTTTTTTTCTAGGTATCTGGTTAGTCCTTTCCGGAATTACTGTTCAATTGCAGGGTGAAGTTAATCTTATAGTTGTTGGAATTGCAACTGTGATTTCTGGACTCTGGAGTTTCAAAAATTGGCGGAGGTGGGTTAATGGAATTGTAGGCTTGTGGTTATTTTTAAGCGGTGGCGTTTTTAATCTAGCCTTTTCCTGGAATTTTATTATTTCCGGAATTGTACTAATCATATTGGGATATTGGTATTCCCGATCGACAAATAATAAAACGAAAAGACCCCTGGACTGGAAGAACCGGACTATCTTGGAAGACTAAAAATAAAGGAATCATTATCATGATTGCATTCGGACCCGTGCCTTCCCGAAGATTAGGCCGCAGCTTGGGAATTAATAATATTCCACCTAAAATTTGCAGCTATGCCTGTGTTTACTGTCAGCTGGGCAGAACCATAAAGATGCGGATTGGGCGGCAGGCATATTACCCGCCGCAGCAGATTTTTCAGGAAGTGCAACAAAAAATTGAGCGAGTAAGAAAAGGTGGACAATCTATTGATTTCCTAACTTTTGTACCGGATGGCGAACCAACTCTTGATATGAATCTTGGAAAAGAAATTAAATTATTAAGAGATCTTGAAATTCCAATTGCGGTAATTACCAATGCCTCCCTGATATGGCGAGAAGATGTTCGAGAAGAACTGCTAAAAGCTGATTGGGTTTCCGTGAAGGTCGATTCGGTAACAGAGGATACCTGGCATAAGGTAAACCGGCCTCACCATACATTGCATTTGGAAACTATCTTAGTAGGGATTACAACATTTGCGGATCAATTCAAAGGAGAATTAACCACTGAGACTATGCTGGTAAATAAGGTGAATGATGATTTGGAAGAATTAAAACAAATTTCGGAATTTTTGGCTCTAATCAAACCCTCGGTAGCCTATCTCACCATTCCCACCCGTCCTCCCGCGGAAAGCTATGCGGTCGCTCCTGAGGAAGAAAAAATAAACCTGGCGTACCATATTTTCAAAAATAAAATACCGAGAGTGGAATTACTGATCGGTTATGAAGGAAATGCTTTTGCATTTACCGGAAATGTTCGCAATGATATTTTGAGTATTACCGCTGTACATCCCATGCGGGAAGACGCCGTTGACAGTTTACTAAAACGAGCGGGGAGTAAATGGTCGGTCATTCGCACCATGATCCGGGAAAAAGAAATACTGGAGACCAGTTTTGAAGGAAAAAAGTTTTACCTGAGAAAATTAAATCATCACAAAAAAATTGAATAAATATTATTAAGCAAAAATGGGAGCAAAATTACGAAAACCACAATTGTTTTTGATAACACAACCACCCGGGCAGATTTAAAGTCCGATTGGGGATTCTCCTGTTTTGTCGAAGCAAATGACAAACGGATCCTATTTGACACCGGAGCAAATGGTGATATTTTGCTTGAAAACATGCATAAATTAAAAATTGATCCTGCTTCGATTGACGAAGTATTTATTTCGCATGACCATTTTGACCATGTTGGAGGACTTCCGGCATTTTTAGACATCAACAATAGAGTAAAATTATATGTTCCAGCTTCCTTGAGGGGCATGCAAAATGCCGGGGGAGTGGTATGTTTGGACAGGCCAACTCAAATCTCGGATGGTCTTTATTCTACCGGAGAGTTGGAAGGAATTGAACAGGCAATGGCGGTTAAAACAAAAGAGGGATTAATAGTTTTTACAGGTTGCTCACATCCGGCAATGAAGAAGATTTTAAAGGCGGCAAATCAGTTTGGCAAAATTTATGGCATCATAGGCGGACTTCACGGTTTTAATCAGTTTGATTTATTTAATGACTTGAAGCTAATTTGTGCCACCCATTGCACGAGATATAAATCAGAAATTAAAAGCCGATTCCCTCAACAGTACTTCGAAGGGGGTGTTGGACGAATAATAGAGGTTAATTAAATTATGAAAGAGAAAAATCTGATCAATTTAAGAAATCCATTCATCATGGCGCCGATAAAGCTGGGTTACAGCGATGGTAGCGGTTTGGTAAATGACAGGCATACACATTTTTATCAAGAACGAAGCCCATTCCTGGGGGCGATTACCTTAGAGCCCATGTACTTAGATCCAGGATTGCGGGAAATCCCCACGCAAATCGGCATTGATAATAATGATAAAATTTCCAATCTGAGAAAGCTAAACCATGAAATCCATCAATCAGGCGCCAAAGTAATCGCCCATCTCAACCATCCCGGTCGGATGGCTAATCCCAAGATTCCCGGTAATTATTTTCTCTCCTCGACCAATAAGCCATGCGAAAATGGGGGTGCTGTTCCACAGCGGATGACCCGCGAGGACATGGACAAAGTTCTGCAACTCTTTAAAGATGCAGCAATTCGAGCGCAGGAAGCCGGGTTTAATATTATTGAATTACAGATGGGCCATGGTTATTTATTGTCTCAGTTTATCTCCATAGCGGTAAACGATCGCGAAGATGATTATAATGGTTCTCTTGAAAACCGCCTTCGATTTCCGTTGGAAGTTTTCCGCGCTGTCCGGGAAACGATTGATTTACCTGTCATCGTTAGAATAAGCGGGGATGAAATGACACCCAATGGAATAAAAATTCATGAGATGATTGTTCTATCACGAATATTAGAAAAGGAAGGGGCCGCTGCTATCCACGTGTCTGCTGGTACGGTTTGTTCCACCCCACCCTGGTTTTTTCAACA
>CAYVKM010000195.1:0-3073 GCA_964452045.1 uncultured Calditrichaceae bacterium | reverse complement strand
CTTAATTCCGCAGATCTGTACATTTACTTTATCATTTCCTTTTCCGGTTTATGGTTCCAAATATTAAATGATATCGGATACAATTACCTGAAATTAAAACAAAGATCTCTCACCTTTGTGATGTTCTCTTTTGGAAAACTGGTCCTGGCGATTTTATTGAACATTTACCTGATTATTTATTTAAAAATGGGAGTCATGGGGGTATTTATCAGTACCCTGGTATCCTCAGTGGTTGTCGCTCTTATTTTAATTGTCCCGATTTTGATAAAAACAGGCCTAAGATTTTCTCCTGAAAAAATAAAGGATATGCTCAAATTTGGTCTGCCATTGATTCCGGCACAGCTTGGCGCATTTATTGTCCACCTGTCCGACCGCTTTTTTTTAAAAGCCTATACCTCCATCGCCGAGACCGGTATTTATTCCCTGGGTTATCGTTTTGGGGCCATTCCCAATAATTTTATTTCCGGACCATTTAACCAGATCTGGCAACCCCGCCGCTTCGAATTATACAAGCAGGAAGATTCGGAATATGTCTTTGGAAAGATATTTACTTATTTCCTGTTTGCCATGTTTTTTGTTGGTCTGGGAATCTCTATTTTAACCAAGGATGTCTTGATCATCATGGCCGATCCCCAGTTCTGGTCAGCCTATAAAATTGTCCCGATCATTGTGCTGGCGACGACTATTTTCAGCTTCCATTATCATTTTAATATGGGTATCCTGATCAGCAAGAAAACAAAATACCTGTTCTATATCAATTTTTCCAACGGTATCATTGTCCTACTCTTAAATTTTCTTCTGATCAAACCCTTTGGTATCTGGGGAGCTGCCTATGCGACCTTGCTGGCCTTTATTTATAAAGTAAGCCTGACCTATTATTTCAGCAGCAAATATTATAAGGTTTATTTTGAGTTTACCCGGCTGGGCAAACTGATCGCTGTAGCGGCCTTAATCTACGGGATCTCGCTTCTATTCGATTTCAACAACATTTACTTGAATTTTTTCATTAAGACAATTCTGATCTTTACCTATCCGGTATTTTTATATTTCATTGGATTTTTCACCCGGGATGAGCTATCTAAAGTAAGAGACTTTATTAAATCGAGGTTTTTAACTTTTAAAGCAGCTTATTTCAAATCGTGAGATGAAAAACAAGAAAATTCTGATCATTGCTTATGTTTTTCCACCCATTGCCTATGCCGGCACTTACCGGACTTTGCGTTTGTGTAAACACCTGCTTCAACTGAACTATGATATTACTGTGCTGACTATCGCCGAACAACCCGATCTGCATAACGATTTTTCCCTTCTGGGAAGAATCAGTGAGAAAATCAAAATTGTCCGGACCTGGACGATTGATCCCTGGCGATCCTATCAAAAAGTAAAGGCTACACTTGTGAAGTTTCCCGGAGGACGCTTGCTCAATAAAGTTTTCAGTAGAATTATCTACCTGTTTAGTCTGCCGGATCATATGATCGGCTGGGTTCCTTTTGCCCTCCCGGTTGCGATTAAACTGGACCGAAGGGAAAAATTTGATATTGTTTATACTTCTTCACCTCCCCACTCCCAACAGCTCATCGGGTGGATGCTCAAATTACTTTTAAGAAAAAAGTGGGTGGCTGATCTGAGAGATCCGGTCCTGGATAATGTTGGTAACAGCGAAATTAACCGGTTGGAATATTTTCTTTTGAACCAGCTGGAAAGAAGAATTCTTTATAATGCCGCGGTTGTAGTTGCAAATACCCGTAATGCACAGGAAACGATTCAGCAAAAATATCCCCACAGTGATATCCGTCTTATCTATAATTCATTCGATCAGGACGAATTCCGGGACTTGCCAAATAAAAAGTTTGACCGTTTTACTGTCTCCCACATCGGCTCGATCTATCAGTTCAGAAAAGTCGATCATATTTTTACCGCCATGACATCTCTGGATAAAGAGGGGAGAATTACTCCGGATAACTTCAGACTGCTCTTTGTCGGTTTTAATGAACCTGGACTTTATGACGAAGTTAAATGCTTTGGTTTGGAAAAGTATGTGGAGATCAAAGAGATGGTTGAACATCGAGAAGCTCTGAGATTGATGGCCCAGTCCCATTTGCTCCTACTGATAAAAGGTTTTGGACGGAACAGCGGCGCCCAGATTCCGGGAAAACTATTTGAGTACCTGGGGACGGGAAATAAAATTTTATGCATTGCTCCCAAAAACAGTGAAGCAGCGGAAATTATTCTGCAAGAGCAGGCCGGATTTATTTCGGAAGATGATTCTCATGAATTGATCCAAATTCTGAGCAAGGAATTGGAAAACCAGCGAAATGGCAGATTAAAGTATGAAAAGCAGATTCAAAATAAAAATACTGTTTTCAGCAGTGAACAAATGGCGCTTAAATTCCATGAAATATTTCAATCTTTATAAAATCAAGTTAAGCAGGTAATTGTGCTACCCAAAGCCGAATCGATACAGATTATTTTACCCATCGTCAGTATTCTCTTTCTTATTTTCACTTTTAAGCGGAGTGTCTATGGCACCATTTCCTATTTTATCATCATTAACGCCAAATTAGGGGATATGTACCCGGTTTTGGGGGCGATGCGTTTTGAATTAATCGCCGCCATAATTGTGCTTGCTTCCATCTTTTTTGCCGGTAAAGGTATTCTCAATCTCTCACCACAGGTGAGTAAAATAAATACCGCCTTCTGGATTGTGGTTGCCGTCGGAATGCTTTCGGTTCCCCAGTCGGTGGATATTGCTGAATCATGGGAATTGGGTGGATACAATTTATTGAAAATGGCTCTTTTCTACGTGATGGTGGTGGCTTCAATCCAGGATTTTAATGACCTTACCAAACTGACCTGGGCTTTTGTTCTGGTCACCGGCTGGATTGCCTATGAACCGGTGACAAATTTTATGAGAGGTATTGGTGGCGAGCAAAGTTATGGAGAAATTGCCTATGGAAGTTTTGGAGTGGCTACTGGCCATGTGGCTCTAGCCAATACCCTGAGCCAGGGGTTGCCGCTAGCTTTCTTCTGGGCTCTCTCTGAAAAAAATACCATAAAAAAAAGTTTTTTATGG
>CAYVKM010000194.1:0-3141 GCA_964452045.1 uncultured Calditrichaceae bacterium | reverse complement strand
GGCAACGCCAGACCCCATCATTATTATCCAAAACATGGATACGTTCCGAAATGCCCTCATCCCGTGAATCAAAACAATATCGGTAGGACTTAAGCAACGCTGCCGGTCCCAGAAATTGCGGGTTTTTCCAATTTGACGGACAGGAAGTTGAGCATGCTGCACATTGAATTCATTTTGTCGATTCATCTATCAATTCCCGGTCTTCTACCGATTGGTATCTTTCTTCTGTTGGCGGCGGGGTTTTATTAATTAGATACGGTTTTACCACTTCATATTTTTTGAAAAAGTCATCCATATCCACTACCAAATCCTTCAGAACCGGTAGTGACTGTAATGGCTCAACGGTTACATGCGTGGGATCTTTAAAATTGCTAATTAATGATTCGCAGGCCAGCATATTGGCACCATTAATCTTCATCGCGCAGGAACCACAAATTCCATGAGCGCAGGAGCGACGGAAGGAGAGTGTTCCATCTTGTTCCCATTTAATCCGATGCAAAAGGTCCAGAACTTTTTCCGATGGGTCCGCCTCAACGGTAAATTCGTCAAAATGAGGTTTGGTATCCCCTTTCTCCGGATTAAAGCGAGATACTTTAACTTTTACCTGTATCATTAGTATTTCCTTTCTTTTGGTTGAAATTTAGTGATCACAACGGGTTTATAATCAAAAATAACTTTCCCTTCTTTCTTAAAAGCAAGGGTGTGTTTCAACCAATTTTTATCATCGCGTTTCGGATAATCTGTGCGGAACTGCGATCCCCGGCTCTCTTGCCGGTTAAGTGCGCCACTGACGATGATCTCTGCAAAATGCAAAAGATTATCCAACTCCAAGGCTTCAGTCAAATCTGTGTTGAAATTCATTCCTTTATCATCTATCTGAATGTGTTCCACTCTCTCTTCCAACTCGTGTACTTTTTCTAACATTTCTCTCATTTTTTGCTCCTCCCTGAAAATTCCCAGCTTGACCATCATCGTTTCCTGGAGTTCGCGCCTTATTACACCAACCTTTTCATTACCCTCTTTATTCTTTATACCTTCTACCCGGCTGATCGATGCTTTAATCTGATCTTCTGGTAAATCTGCTTTTTCTGTTCCATTCTTATTCAAAAATTCTACAATCGCTTTGCCGGCTCGCCGACCGAACACCACCGTTTCTAACTGTGAATTTGTACCCAATCTATTTGCTCCATGAACCGATACACAGGCACATTCTCCGGCGGCATAAAAACCCTCCACTTTCTGTGATTTACCGTCTGCCAGCACTTCCGAATCAATGGTTACGGGAATCCCACCCATTGAGTAGTGTGCAGTCGGTTGAATTGGAATTGGTTCTTTTACAGGATCAACTCCAGCTATTTTACGGCAAAAACCGGTTATCTCCGGTAACCGCTCATTGATCTTTTTTTCGCCCAGGTGCCGCAAATCCAAATACACATAATCCTCGCCGTTTATTCCAAATCCTTCATTAATCTCGGTTTGAATGGAACGGGAAGTCATGTCCCTAGGAGCAAGTTCCATCAGTTTGGGGGCATATTTTTCCATGAAACGTTTGCCCTCGTTATTAATTAAATAAGCACCTTCACCACGGGCACCTTCAGTTAGCAGTATACCATAACGATAAAGCCCGGTGGGATGAAATTGGACAAATTCCATATCCTCCAATGGTAAACCTGCTCGTAATAAAATACCCAGACCGTCACCAGTATTTGCATGAGCATTAGAAGTAATTTTATAGGTTCGCCCGTAGCCTCCTGTAGCAAACACTACTGCTTTACTGTGGAAGGTTACGAATTCACCACCGATCATATCGTAAGCCACTAGACCCCGAATAATATTTTCTTTCACGAGTAGATCAGTTACAAAAAATTCAGAGTAAAATCGAACATTGTTTTTCACACATTGATCATATAAAGTATGAAGTAGCACATGACCCGTACGATCGGCAGCAAAGCATGCGCGAAGCACCGGCGCTTCCCCATAGTTCCGGGTATGTCCGCCAAATTTCCGTTGGTTTATTTTTCCTTCCGGAGTGCGACTGAAGGGAACTCCCAGGTGTTCTAATTCGTACACTGCCGGTATCGCGTCATTCACTAACACTTCTGCTGCATCTTGATCTGCCAAGTAATCGCTACCTTTTACGGTATCAAAAAGATGCCAGTCGATATGATCTTCTTCAACATTTCCCATTGCTGCGGCGATCCCCCCCTGGGCTGCGCCACTGTGAGAGCGGGTTGGAAAAACTTTTGAAACGACTGCAACATCATAATACCTGGATGCTTCTAATGCAGCGCGCAAACCAGCTAATCCCGCACCGACAATCACCACATCATGTTTAACTATCATTTTTCGACCTCTTTTTCTCTATTTTAATTTTATATTTTTAATAGTACCCACTTTTAAAAACTTATTTATTACCGGATTTCCGGTAAGGTTAGCATGGTAATGAATCCAAGAACGCCAATGAAAACTCCAATCACCACAATCACACCAAAAAGAGTTTTTCGTAAACCGGGTTTCATATGGTAATCGCGGATAACCGACCACAAGCCATTGAGACCGTGCCATAAACCCAGAGCAACGAAAACCAAATAAAACATTCGCATATAAGGACTGGATAATCTTTCCACAATAGTTGCCCAATCATGTCCAGAATCCCAGGTGTTATGGGCAATATAAAAATGGGCCAGAACCTGGATAAATAGTACAATACCAGTCACTCTCTGGAAATACCAGCCAAATGAACCCGATGTACTGGAACCTTCATATTTAAAAGACATTTTTTATCCTCCTTTGGATATAATGGTTATAAAAACATGATTGCGCCCATGCCAAAGAAGAGAATTATACTTAACACGAGAACGCCGGTTAATAGTTGTTTTTGATAACGTGCCCCGTTAAAGTAGTCAACCAAAAAGATCCGAATACCATTTAATGAATGATAGACCACCACACTAAACAGGCACCATTCCAGCACCACCAAAAGAGGATGTCGGAAAATCTGCATCTCACCTTGCCAACCGGGCTTGTTGTGCAGACCACTGACCAGATAGATATGAATGAGGATATAACCGATAAGTGCTAAACCTGATAAACGATGCAGTATATACCCCCAGGTACCGTAATGTTTTACGTATCGCATAA
>CAYVKM010000193.1:0-3161 GCA_964452045.1 uncultured Calditrichaceae bacterium | reverse complement strand
TCTTCTATGATGAGGCCGGACACTTCCGTTTCAGTCTGGTGGTAACTCATTACACCGGCACCAGACGCGAATTTACCAGTTTTCGCCGTTATACATACTTCGTTTCTCCTCATCTTCCCAATAAAACATTTATCAACCAAATAAGTAAGGCTGATTTCTCTTCCATCGAAAAAATCCTGGCAGCATTTTCCATTGAAGCAGTATCAAATGATTTCTATAACGCCTTTAAACCTAAATTCGATAAACTGGCTCAATCGGTTGTCGGAAAAGTTGATCTGGAATTGAAGCAGGATTTTGCCCTTTTATTTTCCATTCGGATCATCTTCCTGGGATTCGTACAGAAAAAAGGTTGGTTAGGGAAAGAAGAAGATTTTATCCAGGAATTTTGGCGGGAATATCAAAAGCAGTTCAACGGGCAAAACAAGTTTTATCAGGATTGGCTGATACCATTATTCTTTGAAGCTTTAAACTCTCCACCCGGTCGGAAGGTAAGATATCAGGCCAATCAATTCTCCCCGGAAACCGAATTAATTCTTCAGCAGGCACCTTACCTGAATGGAGAATTATTTAAAGAGAAGAACGGGGTTGATGATCTGGAATTATCGATTCCGGATAAAGAGATCGGCGAATTTTTGGATTTTCTTTTCCAGTACAACTTCACTATCGAAGAAAACATTCTGTATGACGAAGAACTGGAATTAAACCCCGAATTTCTGGGTATTATATTCGAACGCCTGGTGAATAAAGCCGATGGTGCAGTTTACACGCCCAGAGTTGAGGTGGATTTGATGTGCAGGCTGGCACTGGTAAAATGGCTGGAGAAAAACAGTTCCTGTGCCAAGACCGATCTTTACTACCTATTCTTCCGGGAAAGCGGACCTGGTACTGAATACGATGAGATGCAGAAACAGGGCGATTTTACCACGGCACAGATCCGCGAACTGGTGGGACTTATTGAAAATGTTACTGTTTGTGATCCGGCTGCCGGTTCGGGAGCATTCGAAGTGGGAATGCTGCATGTCCTGTTTGAGATACTGGAAAATTTATATGGCAGAAATAATGCTCCGAAAGACCTGAATCCTAAAACGCCGTTTGAACGGAAACAGGATATTATCGCCGTTTCATTGTATGGGGTTGAAGTGAAGCGCTGGGCAGTCTGGATTAACCACCTGCGTTTGTGGCTGACTATGTTCATCGACATGCCGGATGAATATCGCCATTCCACCGAACCATTGCTCCCCAGTCTCAACTTTAAGGTCAGGCGGGGGGATTCCCTGGTACAGCGTATCGGTAGCAAACAATTTCCGGTACAGGGACATGCCCACCTCACCCAGAACATAAAACGCAGCATCACCGAATTGAAGAAATTGAAGGTTGACTTTTTTCACAATCGGGGCAAGAGTGCACAATTAGTGCAGCAACAGGAAAACCTTCTTTTCCGGAAAATTCTGGATACCGAGATTGAAGAAAAGAAAAAACTCCTAAAGGGATTCATTCCGCCCAAAACCGAACAAACCGGTTTATTTGGCCGGGAAGACCGGGTGAAACAACTGATCATTAAAATGAGTGGTGAACAAAAGGAGAAGACCCGGGCGGAAATCACCGAACTGGAGGAGCAAAAGCGAAACCTTAAAGATGAACATCCCCTGATCTGGAATATTGAATTTGCCGAAATATTTTTTGACCCGGATAAATCCGGTTTTGACATTATCATCGGAAATCCACCCTATGTGAGGCAGGAAGATATTGCCGACCCGGACCGAAACCTGGAGCCGAAGGAATATAAAAAAGCTTTGCAGGAAATGGTCCGAATGGATTTCCCCAAACATTTCATAGCAAAAATGAAGATCGATGGGAAATCCGATCTTTATACCTATTTTTATGTCAGATCATTGCATTTGCTGAATCCCAATGGAATTCATGTATTTATTTGTTCCAATTCCTGGCTGGATGTGGGTTACGGAACCTGGCTGCAGTACTTTCTGCTCAAGAATGTTCCCATACATTTTATTATCGACAATCATGCCCGGCGCAGTTTTGCCAGTTCTGAAATAAACACCGTTATCACTGTGTTTGGAGCAAACACAAACGGTAATTCAAAAACTCAAATCCAAAACCATTTTATTAAATTCGTTGCCTTTAAACGACCCTTTGAAGATGTGGTCCTTACCGAAAACCTGTTGGATATTGAACAGGCAAGTGGGATTCTTAAAAAAGAAAGCTTCCGGGTTTATCCGGTTTCCCCGGAGAAATTGCTGAAGGAAGGGTCTGAATTCGAAAGCGAGCAAAAAGAAAAGCTGGGCATTGGAACGTATATAGGCGACAAATGGGGCGGGAAATATTTACGGGCACCCGATATTTTCTTTACCATCCTGGAAAAAGGTAAAGATAAACTGGTTAAATTGAAAAAAGTGGCTGATGTTCGATTTGGTATCAAAACCGGCTGTAATGAATTTTTCTATTTAACCGATGCTCAGGCAAAGAAATGGGGGATTGAGCAAGAATTTCTAAAACCGGTAATCAAGAGCCCGCGTGAGTGTAAATCCATATTAATTAAGCCTGAAAATTTAAAATACAAGGTATTTATTTGTAATAAATCCCGAGAAGAATTAAAAGGCACAAAAGCATTAAAATATATTGAATGGGGTGAGAAGGCAGAGATAGTCGTCAAACAAGGAAAAAATAAAGGAAAAAAAATCAAAGGATTTCACAAATTAGAAACAATAAAGAATCGTAAAAAATGGTGGTCAATACAAAGTAAATTACCTTTGAAAGTTTTATGGCCAATGATCCACAATGATAGATTATCTGTATTTTTCAATCCATTTGGAGTATATGTGGATCATAATTTATTTGAACTGTCATTTAATAAAATTCCTGTTTCACTATTTTCTGTTCTCACTCTCTTTTCTAGAGAATTATTTGGAAGAGCAAATCTAGGAGAGGGTGGACTAAAAACAGAAGGTATGGATATAAAGACTTTTATTTTAATAGATCCAAAATGGTTTTCATATATCAAGATAGATAGTCTTCAAATTTTTAATCGCCCTATTCTATCAGTTTTTAAAGAATGTGGCATTGATCCAAATTCAGCGATTCCAATATCCGAACAAGAACCAAGACCTTTACCCGACCGGACGGAACTGGATAAAATTGTATTT
>CAYVKM010000192.1:0-3242 GCA_964452045.1 uncultured Calditrichaceae bacterium | reverse complement strand
CGGGTGGCTGCCAGTAAGGCTTCGGTACTGATCCGGGGAGAAAGCGGCACTGGTAAGGAGTTGATTGCCCGGGCGATTCACTTCGCCAGCGACCGCAAAAGCAAACCATTTGTGGTGGTGAATGTGGCGGCCCTTTCTGAAAATTTGATCGAGAGTGAGCTGTTCGGACATGAAAAGGGAGCCTTTACCGGGGCCAGTCAGAAACGTACCGGGAGATTCGAACAGGCAGATGGCGGTACTTTGTTTATTGACGAGGTAGGAGATATCCCCTTGCCTGTGCAGGTAAAACTGCTAAGGGCGATCCAGTTTGGCGAGATCGAGCGGGTCGGGGGAACCACACCCATTCATGTGGATGTGCGGATCATTGCCGCGACCCATCGCAATCTGGAGGAACTGATTCAATCCCAGGCGTTTCGCAGCGATCTTTATTACCGGCTCAATGTCGTGACCATCCAGATTCCACCACTTCGATCCCGCAAAAGCGATCTGCCGGTGCTGATCGATCATTTCGTATGCAAATACAGCGAGATAAATCAAAAGAAGGTATCCGGAATATCCAGTGAAGCGCGGGACAAACTGATGAAATATGATTTTCCCGGCAACGTGCGTGAACTGGAAAATATTATTGAGCGGGCAGTAATTATGGCCCGGGGAGACTATATTGCAATTGCCGATCTGCCGCAGCAGACTAATGTATTTAGTGAGGCAGGTCTACTCGATCCAGCTCAATTGCAGGATGGTCATGAAGCCAAAATGAAAGCTTTTGAGAAAGAGATGATCCTGAAGGCACTTGAGGAAAGCAAGGGAAACCAGAGTGCTGCCGCCCGTCTGCTGGGTATTACCGAAAGGCACCTGCGCTCCCGCTTGGAAAAATTGGGGTTGAAATAATAATCCTGTAAAATAAATCAAAATGAAATTCTTTGAAGTCATTGCGAAACAGGGATGTTGAAGCAATCTCCGCGTGAAGGAATAACTCAGGGATGGAGAAATCAACAATAGCCATAGGGAGATCGCCACGTCGCTCCGCTCCTCGCGATGACTGCTCTTATGTCATCCCGGCCTGAGAGCCGGGATCCAGTAGCCAGGGATGGCGAAGTAATCGCCGCGTGATAGAGTAACCCAGGGAGGGAATATCCTCAATCTGCCTTGAAGGAAACCATCATATTAGACTACCAAGTTATAAACCCACCTCGTCCAACCAGGTAGACATCTCGACCATCCGGTCGGATTCTTATAACTTGACGAAAAATTAATACCTTCCGTAAATCTCAATTTTTCAACGATATAAAAAACAATTATCCAAATTGGCACAGGGTTTGAAAGTATAGGTGTTGAATTTGATTTAGGAAAACAAAACCTATTACTTAATAAGGAGGATTTATAATGAAACGCATCATGCAAGTCGCAGCAGTCGCCGGTTTACTGGTTTCTTTTGTTACTTTTAGTTATTCCCAGGATTCACTGAAAGTACAAACCCGGACCAAAACAAAAAACCAGAACAAGACCCAGGTGCAGAATCAGGTGAAGAATAACGGCACGGTCCAGCCTAAAATTCAACAAAAAACCCAAACCCAGCTGAAAAACCAGGTTAAAACCCAGAACCGGGCCAGAGTTCAGAATCAGGATCCCAATGGTACCGGGACGATGAATCAAAATCAGGTTCAGAATCAATATCAGCACAAATATCAGTATCAGGATATGAATGGTGATGGTATTGATGATGGATTGCAGAGTATGAACCAGAATGGGAATCTGTATCAATTCCGGAGCAAGTATATGAAGAAAGGTGATCCCGGTAAAGGCGGTTACGGTCCCGGTGACGGTACCGGAAATCAGGGTGTTCGTCCTCAGGATGGTACCGGCTATGGACCCGGATCTCCCTCCGGCAGCGGAACAAACAGTGGTTCTGGCAGTAGCGGTGGTTCCGGACAAAAAAGTTCAGGCAAAGGAAGTGGCGGTAAGTAATAAATATTCGAGGTGAGGTTCTTTAATGGGCGGTCGTCTGGTTGGATGACCGCCTTTTTTATTTTTACACCTCCAAAATTCTAATCAATCAAACATCCATTTTTATTTCTCAATATTACGAGAGAAATACTTTTTCTCGGGTCTAAGTTTTCAATTTTATTTTAGTAAACATACAGAATATAATATAGTTCATAACGATCATATATTATTATAAACAATATATAAATGATAAATATATAATTATAATAATTTCTATTTGAAAATTATTATTTATATAAATAAGCGATTTGCGCGAATAAATTCTTGACATGGGTTTTTTCCGGTATTATATTATTTCAGTTTTTGAAACAACACTAACTAAAGGAGGATGTATCATGAAGCGTTTTTTCTGGTCAGTTTTTGGTTTTTCAGTAGGTTTGTTTCTTAATTTAACTGCAGCTCAGGCGAATGATGCCAGACTACAGGTAATCCATAATGCGGCTGATCCGGCAGCAGCAATGGTGGATGTTTATGTGAATGGCAGTTTAGCGTTGGATGATTTTGCTTTTCGTTCGGCCACTCCCTTTCTAACCCTGCCAGCTGAGGAGGAATTGAATATCGGTATTGCTCCCTCTTCCAGTACTGGGGTACAGGATACGCTCAAAAATTTCAAAGTCATACTCAGTTCGAATAAGACTTATGTTGCAGTGGCCAATGGTGTGCTGGATCCCAGTCAGTTTGCAGCAAATCCCGATGCTAAGTCCATCTCTTTTACTTTGTTCAGTCGGGACCGTATTCGCGAGCAGGGACGTAGTTCGTTCATGACTGATTTTGTAGTCTTACATGGCGCAACCGATGCACCTACTGTGGATGTTCTGGTAAAGAATCCTGCACACTCCGGAAGTGTTAATGCAGAAAGTGAGTTAAAAGATATTGAATCCGATGACAATACCGATAGTTTCTGGTTCAGAAAAAGACTGGTCAATAATCTCACTTATGGAGAATTCACCAATTATCGACGTTTGTTTCCAAAACCATATATTCTACAGGTTACCCCCGGTAACGACAACAGCATAATCGTAGCATCCTTTACTGCAGACTTAAGTGGACTGGGTGGTGGTGCTGCAGTGGTATTTGCCAGTGGTTTTCTGAATCCTTCCGCCAACCAGGGTGGAGCAGCCTTTGGTTTGTTTGCTGCGCTGCCGAATGGAACAGTGGTTGAATTTCCAATGGTGATGCCTGGGGCCCGTCTGCAGATCATCCATAATGCAGCTGATCCAGGTGCCGGTGTGGTTGAT
>CAYVKM010000191.1:0-3244 GCA_964452045.1 uncultured Calditrichaceae bacterium | reverse complement strand
TGGCCATATGAGAATGCGCTTCCATATCAAAACCAGCAGGTATTTTAAGTAAAAAAGTTCTGGCACTATCCTCCTCTCGGAGTATTTTGATTTTGGTCCCCTCGGGATAACCCTGTGCTTCGATCCATTCCATTTCATGATAATTTTTTAAATACTCTGCCTTAGATATCATTTTAATTCTCCTTTATTGGTTAATTATAAATTCCCAGCTACAAAAGGAATTGCCAACCAGATCCAGTGGGCATGAAATATATTTTACTTCGATTCGCGTATTTACAGTGCCGCCAAATTCACTAACTCCTGCAAAGCCCAATTCATTTTTTCCGTACAGAAAAAACAAGCATCATTCGCTAACCAATATTTTGGATGTATTTGAATCAATTTGAGTAATTCTTCCCGAGATAATTCCTCGAAGTGTTTCATGATTGACTTTTGTTTATTTTATCTAATGAATTAAAATATTCCCGCCTGTGTTGCTCCAGCTTTTCCTTTAAGAAAAATTTCTCGGCCACAGAGGCGTAATCTATGATAAGCACGCCGTTCAGATGATCGATTTCATGCTGAATTACCCGGCTCATCAAACCCGTTAATTCGATTTGTTTTATTCCACCTTCTGTATCTACTCCCTGAACGAAGATGCTGAAATCGCGATCTATCTGCACCTGAATTCCGGGAAGACTTAAACAACCCTCTTCAAACCTAATCTGGCCTTCTTGTTCGATAATTACCGGATTTATCAAAGTGAGTAAACCTTCACCAATATCTGCCATGACAATCCGTTGAAGCGCGCCCAACTGGGGAGCGGCCAATCCAGTGCCTTGATTTTCGTACATTAATTTTGCCATTCTGCCGATGAGGTTGTGCAAGTCACCATCCAGGTTAATTACTGACTGTGCTTTTTGGCGCAGTACTATGTCTGGATATAATTTTAGTTTGTACTTCTTAAACATTTTTAAATACACACACTATTTAGTTAAAATCCTGGTGAAAGAACAGCGTCGCTGATGGTATTGTCGACCACCGGCTGATAAATTCCCCTATCTAGCCTTCCAATATTTTTCCACCAGTGTTTTCATATCATATTTCAGAAATTCAAACAACGTCTCGCTGAGGCATTCTCGCTTAAAATTAGATATGGCTTTATTTACTACTTCTAATGCACTTTTGCGAGAATCCGCACGACTAATTTTTTCCTCTATTTTATAGAAATGTTTGATTAGCAGGTCTTCTAGACAAGGAACCCCATCCAAGGGAAATTCTTTTTGTGATGATATTTCTTCAATCATGAATGGTACTCCCCTAAGTTTATATGTTTTTTTTAATTTGTATCGGCTCCTTTACATTAAAAGGTCTGAGAAAGCCATTTAAATATTGTTCTATAACTTCTTGTACTTCTCCACTGACCCAGGGAATTACTTGAATATTACTGTCGCTCAGTTTGCGGGCATAAAAGTCTGTGATTCCGTTGCAAATCAACACATCCATTTTTAATGCTAGCAACATATTTAGTTTTATTATTGGACTTCCTTTTACTAAATGGACGGTCTTGTGACTTTTGATCTGATTTCTCTCGGCAAAATATAAAATGATATTCTCACAGCTGTCTAGCCGGTTCGAAATCCGATTTTCGAAGATTGGTATGGCTATCTTTTTCATTGATCCGACTTTTTTAAGTCAATAAATGCAAATTGAAGGCCAGATTCAATAAAGCTTTAAAACCGCCATATTTTCGTAATCAAATGTAAGTTGAAATAGTTAAAGTAAGAAGGTGGCACGTTGCAGAGTTGCAACTTTTGTAGCGCAACAGTTGCAGTTTTAGAAGAAAGGGAATTAGATTAATCCGTGCTTTTTCAACTTTCGGTACAGAGTGGCGCGGTGAATGCCGAGTTCTTTGGATGTTTCTAATTTGTTCTGGTGATGTTTCTCCAGAGCCTCCAACAATTTTTGCCTTTCTGCATCCTGTAAAGGCCTGGTTTTGTCTAACGGTTTTTGATCTCTTGTTTTATTTCTCAATATTTCAGGTGGAAGGTGTGAAAGTTGAATTTTTTCCCCCCGACACATTACAAATGCATGTTCGATAACATTTTCCAATTCCCGTACATTTCCCGGGAAATCATAATGCATAAGAGCGGCTAATACGGCTTCTGAAGTGCCATCAATCGTACGACTTGTTTTGTAATTAAATTTCTCTATAAAATGATCGATAAGAAGGGGAATGTCATCTCTTCGTTCCTTCAAAGGTGGAAGTACCAACTTGACAACGTTTATCCTGAAATACAGGTCATCACGAAATGTACCAGCCTGAACCAAGATAGATAAATCATCTTTCGTGGCCGAAATAACACGCACATCCGCTTTTACTGAAGTGGTAGCGCCTAGAGGTTCAAATTCCCGCTCTTGCAGTACCCGGAGAAGTTTCACTTGCATTGCCGGAGAAAGACTTTCAACTTCATCAAGAAAAATTGTCCCCCCTTTCGCTAATGCAAACCGCCCTGGTTTATCCTTGACTGCACCGGTAAAAGCCCCTTTCCGGTATCCGAAAAGCTCTGATTCCAAAAGGGTATCGGGTAAGGCACCACAATTAATTGCAAGAAATGGACCCCTGTTTCGCAAACTCAAATTATGAATTGCCCGGGCAAACAGCTCTTTTCCAGATCCACTGGGTCCTTGAATGAATACCGTACTTTCACTTTCAGCGATGGTGGGAAGTATATCAAAAATTTTCTGGATACGGTGGTTTTTAGAAATAATATCTTCAAAGGTATAAGTACACTTGATTTCTTTTTTTAGTTCTTCAAAGGGAGAGAGATCCCGGAAGGTTTCCACCCCACCAATTTTTTTCCCGGTTTTATCTCTGAGCACTGCCGTACTTATACTAACCGGAATGACTTTACCATCGGACCGCAGTATGTTGGCACGCCGATTAACAAATTCTGATTCTGATTTTAAGGAACATCTTAACGGACAAGTCTTCTCACAGATATTCGCTTTTAAAATTTCAAAACAGTATTGCCCTAATGCCTGTTCCCGAGATATACCAGTAATTTTCTCTGCCGCACGATTGAAATAACTAATTTTCATGTTTTCATCGACAGTAAACACTCCGTCTGCGATACTATCCAAGATGATATTGGTATGCAATACTGTGAGGTTCTTCGAGGGTTTTTGTGGCATGACACATTATATAAGTTAAGGTAATTATGTAAAAAACGGACCAAAGTGAATTTTAATTAATAAATGGTAT
>CAYVKM010000190.1:0-3246 GCA_964452045.1 uncultured Calditrichaceae bacterium | reverse complement strand
TGCAGGATTAATTTTATATGATGGAAATGGACAGCTGGTCTGGTGGATATTGATTTATGGGTCGAATGCTGTTTTTAGTTTTCATATAAGATCAGTAATTCAGACGTATGATAGCAGTTTTATTATTACGGGTGATGATGAAGATAGAATATTTATCAAGAAATTTGGAACACCCACTTCAGGTCTAAGAATGAATGAAGAAATTGTAAGCAGGTCTTTCTCCCTCTCCCAAAACTACCCCAATCCCTTCAATCCGAGTACGACCATAACGTTTAATCTGCCGAAGAGTAGCGAAGTGACGTTGAAAGTCTTCAACATCCTCGGAGAGGAAGTAGCTACACTTGTTTCTGACAGACTCTCTGCTGGCTCATACTCCTATAACTGGGATGCGGGTAATTTTGCCAGTGGAATTTATATATACCGCCTTGAGGCCGCTGAATTTATAGAAACCAAAAAGATGATTCTAATGAAATAGTGGTAATATCAACCACAAAGTGGAGGTACGATGAAATTTCAAAAATATTTGACATTGCGACCACCAAAAGTATCAGTAAATCAGAAACTTACAACTGGTTTTGTCATAACATTCATTACTTTGATTATTGTTTTCATTGTTTTCCCGTACAAAAGTCGCTCACAAGAAGCAAATATTTCTATGGATGATTGGCAAAGAAAACCAACCCCAGCTACTGCATATACTCACATCCCCAAGAAACTCGGTCATTACTCTATAGAGGATTGGCAGGCGGTAATAGACTCCACATGGGGACCAGGTTTACCAACTGCACAAAAACTATTGATATTTGATGAAGCATGGCACAGACTCAATGCTGATTACGCTGCTTTTCAGAATTTGAATGTTGACTGGCATGCACTGCGTCAGTTTTATCGAACCGAAATTGATTCTGGTGTAAGTAGAGGTAGATTTTCTGCCATAATGAATTACCTGGGTTTAGCATTAATGGAAACCCATACCAATATGTATGAGGATACTGTTGCTTTTACCCCAAGAGATCCTGGCGTTCCTCTATTTGTTTTTGGATCTCCAGGAAACACTACTCACTTTGGTGCTACCTTGTCACCTCTACCGGACAGTTCTTCACTGGTCATCAAGGTACTACCCAATCATCCACTTGGCTTGGTCCCCGGTGATGTGTTGCTGGGATATGATGGCATTCCCTGGAAAATTCTGTATAAAGAGATCTTGGCTGCTCAACTGCCAGTTTCACCCACTTATGTATATACCTCAACAGAAGATGCCCTAAATCATATTTTTCTGGCAAATTCCGGTATGAACTGGCATCTGTTTGATACTTTGGATGTAGTTAAATATTCTACTGGGGATACAGTTCACCTGCTCACTGCACCCCTGGCAGGACAAACCGGGTTCATCTGGGGAAATGAACAGTTACCTATTCCGGGTGTACCTTGGTTTAACGTGAATACCGGAAATATCCAATTTGTTTCTCAACTGGGAGATTATGTCAGCTGGGGAATCATAGATGGAACGCAGGTTGGATATATATATGTTGGTGCATTAACCAGTGACTGGCAACCGAATCTATCAACAGAATTTTTTAATGCAGCTGATAGTCTTATGCATCATTTTGACACTGATGGACTCATCCTGGATATTAGACTTAATTATGGTGGAATGATTGAGACTGCAAACTTGGCTTTATCTCTTCTATTTAACTCACGGGTCGCTTCACTTGGATCTGATCAGAGAGGTCCGGATACAAGTAACCATTTTCAAATGGTACCTTATACAAGTCCAACGATTATTCCTGGAGACCCAGAAACAATTTATGACCGACCGATAGCAGTTCTGACAGGACCGGGGACGATAAGTATGGGTGAACAACTGGCATATAGGATGCAGCTACATCCCATGTCCCGACAATTTGGTAAACCGACAGCTGGTGCCATATCTTATACGAGTGGTTCTTTTCCTTTAGGAGGTTACACGAATTGGCACATTTGCTACACCCTGGCAAATTGTTATCCGGCTGGTCAACCCGGCAATTACCTTGCCCATACCGGATTACTACCAGATGAGGAGGTCTGGTTAACCAAAGATGACGTTGCCAATGGGGAAGAGATACCGTGGTAAAAGCAGCCCTGTCCTGGATCAATTCTGTGATATACGCCTGTAACCTGAAGGTGAATTCTTTATTTATTAAACCAACAGTTGACACCTTAAATGTCACTGCAAACGTTAAAAATTCGCCTAATCATAATCTTGATGTATTAGCAATCATACATACCCCTGATAGTGCTTTTATTGATTCCTTGCCCATGTATGACGATGGACTTCATGGAGACAGTTTATCGGGAGATGGAATTTTCGGTGCTTTAACAAATAGTATCACCAGAGAAGACTTGTTTACTGTTAAAGCCAAAGTTACTGATTTAGATTCCAATCATAATCATATTTCACCAAACGTGAAGCGTTTTACCACTATCGGTCCGGTTGTTCTTGAGTCTCTCATCCTTTATGACGGATATTCGATAGGTCCATTTTATCGGGTACCCATTAAGTTGTTCATCAGAAATGATGGATCCAATACTACGGCAGAGAATGTCCGAGCATACTTAACCACCTCAAATTCCCATGTGGTAGGAATTGACAATAACTATCAAAATTTTGGAAATATTGCGGCTGGGCAAACGATCCTGAGTCCGGATTCCTTCATCATACGTTTTCAGAATGCGAACCCTATCGAAAATATTACCTTACATATTGATTTTTCAAGTGATGGAAAAGTTTGGTGGCAGGATAGTACAGATATTGTGGTGGGAATTAAACATTTGGATGTAACTGTGCCTCTTTCATTTGATCTTAAACAAAACTACCCCAATCCTTTTAATCCGAGTACAACCATCGAGTTTGATCTGCCAAAGACGAGTCAGGTAACACTGAAGGTCTTTAATATACTTGGAGAAGAAGTGGTTACGCTAGTCTCTGAGAGACTATCGGCTGGTTCATATTCATATGAGTGGGATGCTGCTAACCTCGCTAGTGGTGTCTACCTGTACAGGTTGCAAGCAGGCAATTATGTCCAGACACGCAAAATGATCCTTATGAAGTAGTATCAACCGATACCAACAAGGCCAGGTTCACAATCGGATCTGGCCTGGTTTTTTGTGGAGATGGTCTTGATCAGATAGCTAATAGATTGCTGGCTCTCATGATGGGCCGGCTTTCTTATTCTCCGTATGCCTATCATCAAGGAATAATTATCC
>CAYVKM010000189.1:0-3274 GCA_964452045.1 uncultured Calditrichaceae bacterium | reverse complement strand
TCCAGGAACAGTTAAAGCAACAAGCAGGTGAATATTTTAATGAGATGTTAAAACTCTACCCGGCTTCAACGGATGCTGAAGCCTATGAGTCACAAAAAGAATTTGCAAGAGATATGAGACTTGTCTCGACGTACAAATGGGCAATGAAACGCGAACAAACCGGGAAGACCGATATGTACACATACATTTTTACGCATCAGGAATCCGGCGCAACTAAAGAACGTTATCTTGCTTTTCACTCATCTGAACTTCCGTACATCTTTGATAATCTAAGCCGGTCACCAAGACCGTGGACAGAAGAAGACGAGAAGATAGCAGAGATAATGTCTGCCTATTGGGTGAATTTTATCTCAACAGGAGATCCGAATGGAAACGGATTGGATGAATGGTTTTCAGTAAAAGAGAAACCTAAAGAAACTATGGAATTGGGTGATAGGATGGGATCGCGACCTGTTACAAGTTCTGAAAAGTTTGAAGTTCTGGAGAAACTGTTTAACAGTACAGAGCATTGATGTTAGGAAAGAATTAACTTAGGAGAAAATAATGAAGCGTAGAGTTTTTCTTAGGAACAGCGCTTTTTTTGCTGGTCTGGTAGGTAGCTTAAAACTACCCTTTCTGCTTCCCAAAAGTGGAACAGATCCTGAAAAATCATCCCGGATTTTAAATCAGAGTTCGGCACTTTCCAGAACGGCTCAAGATGATATTCGTTCAGCAAAGTTTCTTCGCCGGGCGAAGGGAAATAAATTTTTGCCTAAGTCTCCGGTATTCTCCCAATCAAAATTGAATCCTGAAGTTCGAATCTCGCCAATGTCACTTGAAGAACGGCTTAAGCGGAACATTGTACCGCATCACGGATTTTGCAGTATCACTCCCGGTAAAACGACGAGTGAAGGCATAACTTCCGGAAATGGTGCAATGAATATTGAACTGACTGGAGATCCATATTCCGAACAGGTTCTTTTCCATCATGAAAGTCTGCTAAAGCCATGGAGAAGACCTCTCGAAGCACCTAAAGTAGCAGGTATATTTCCGCAGGTAAGGCAAATGGTATTGGACGGAAAATATCAGGAAGCCATTGAGTTTGCTTTTAAAGAAATGAAGAAAGGTCCCATTAAACCAAACACATGGGGACATCCGACTATTCCGGCGTTTCTTATGAGTCTTGATTTTCCAAAAACTAAATTGGTAAATGATTATCTGCGCACCGTTGATTTTGAAACCAGTGAAGCAAATATTTATTGGAATGATAAACGCGGGAATTGGCTTCGCAAAACATTTACGTCACGCCCGGATAATGTTATTGTTCAATTGCTCACTGCTCCCGGGGGACAGTCAGTAAATACACGAATCACACTAAAGGATGCACCCGGAAGAAGACGTCCAAGTTGGAATAATGAGTCTCAGGAACGATTAGTGACGAGCAGTGGGGATAGTGAAGTTAAAAAAGATTTTAATGAACAACGACTGATTTACAAGTGTCTTTTAGATCCCTCCACAGACAACAGTGGCTACGCCGGTGTAGTTCGTGTGATTTGTAATGGCGGTTCTGCCCGGATGGATAATGATACTTTAGTTATCAAGGATGCATCGTCTGTAATGCTTCTAACCCGCATTGAATGGTTTGCCAACTACAGTGAGGATAAAGTAGATGCCCTGCGGATTGCAGTAGAGCAGTTAATACCCGACTATCAGACATTGTTGGATAAACACCGTAAAGTTCAGTCGGAAGCTTTTAACCGTGTTTCGGCAGATTTCGGAGGCGCTTCTCAATACGGTATGTCCACAGAAGAACTTTTTGCCGATCAAAGATCGCGTATGGACTATTCGCCAGGCTTACTGGAAAAGATTTTTGAAATGGGACGCTACTGGTTTATTCTTACCAGCGGTAAGTATCCCAGCATGCAGGCTGAAACAAATGCGAATATTAACCTGCAAATTTCTCCAGGTGTGCAGGGCGATTTCAGGGAAGGTATGGATGCATACTTTAATTGGATGGAGAGTCTGACTCCGGACTTTAGAGTAAATGCAAAAAACATTTTCGGGATGCGCGGCACACATTATTCTCTTTGGCCTGATAAAGGAATGGGTGTTACATTTCATTACTCCAATGCTACTTCGACCGGAGAGATTTGGCCTCACCCATATTGGATTTCTGCCGGAGGATGGTGTTTACGTCCATTTTGGGATCACTACCTGGTAACCGGGGATCTGGACTTTCTTAGAAATCGTATGGTTCCGGCATATAAGGAGTTGGCTCTGTTTTACGAGGACTTCTTAACTGTTACCGACAAAGATGGAAATTATATATTTGTTCCATCATTCTCACCAGAGAATAATCCTGGAAACCTGAATCCTTCGAAAATGTTGGTGATTAATGCTTCCTTGGACATAGGCGTGTGCAGGGAGGTACTGACTAATTTAATCGAGGCGTGTGAGACCCTCGGCACTGATACTGACAAAATTCCGAAATGGAAAGAAATGCTGGAAAAGTTGCCTCCTTACCTGATGGAAAATGATGGAACTTTGAAAGAGTGGTCCTGGCCCACATTGGATGAACGTTACAGCCATCGTCATGTTTCTCATCTTTATGGTATTTGGCCGGGCGATGAAATTGATCCTGATAGTACACCGCAGCTTGCTCTGTCCGCAGTGATTGCTGACAGGAGACGTACACCGGAAAGATTAGCTGCACATGGTCGCTGTCATCGCGCTTTGGTTGGGGCTCGGCTAAAAGACTGCTTTATGGTAGATACCGAATTAAGACAATTAATTGAGCAGGGATATTTTGCCACTACACTCAGGAGTTCACATGATCCGTATACCTGGCCCATGCCGGATGCGCAAGGCGGAGTTCAAACCATTATGATGGAAATGCTGGCGTACTCGCGTCCCGGTATAATCGAAGTGCTTCCAGCTTTACCTCCTTCGTTAATAAAAGGTTCAATAAATGGGATGCTTGCACGTTCCTTTGCCAGGATCAATAAATTAGCATGGGACATGAATGAACGAATAGTGGACGTAACCATTACTTCGGTGATAGAGCAGGATATTACATTGATTGCAAGATATGGAATTGATGATATCACAGCACCGTCAGGAATTCTTGTTTCAACACACCAGTCAGGGAAAGCTGACTGTGACATACATTTGCCCAAGAATAAAGCTATCGAGTTACATCTAAAATTAGGCAACCACAAACCGTTAGATTGGGTTGCTCAGGTTAGTTAGTAACTTGTTCAAAATTTGATAACGTAACATAAGAGTTCAATATGAA
>CAYVKM010000188.1:0-3285 GCA_964452045.1 uncultured Calditrichaceae bacterium | reverse complement strand
AGCGTTCCACATTTTCTTTATCTTTAGTTAAATGTTGAGGAAGGAATTTAATAGCAACTTTACGTTCCAGTTTAAGATCTTCAGCGAGGTAAACCTCTCCCATTCCGCCTTCGCCAAGTTTTTCCAAGATTTTGTAATGGGATATTGTTTTACCGATCATGGTTTCAAGCCCATTTTTTTCCGCAATTCTTTGAATCTTGAATCTTCCCGTATCGGATCGAATGGCGGCGCGAATAAATAAAGCAGGTTGCTGTCATGTTTTTCAAGCGCTTTGTCAAACCACTCGAACATCTTGTCTATTTGTCCCAGGCCCAAATATACGACTGCTATCCAGAAGGGAGATATGGATTCTTTCCGGGAACGATCAAGAAGCGAATTGAGGATTTCATTGGCACGTGTTGTATTCCCACTTCTCCCGCAATATAATCCAAGCGCCGCTATGAATGGAGGTTCATTATTGCCCAGCTTCACGGCCTTCTCACCCGCCTCGATGGCAAGGTCATATTTGCCCTGAAGACCGTAGATATCCTGAAGGCCGTGATATCCGGCAGCCAATGCCGGTTCAATTTGGATTATTTTATTAACGTAGGTAAGCGCAGTATCAAAATCATATTTGTAAACATAGACATACCCGGTACGCACCAGTATTAACAGATTCAGTGGATCCAGCTCCAGTGCCACTTTCAATTGAGCCAGCGCCTCATCGAAATCCTGATCCAGTAAGGAGAGAGCCAATTCATACCACAACCGGGCATTCACATCGTTGGCATTTAATGCAATGGCCTTGTTAAAAAAGTGATTGGCTTTTGCGCTGTCCCATTCATTGAATGTGGCTATTGAACCCATGGACACATAAGCTTCGGATAAGTTGGCATCTATCTCCAGGGCCCTTTCAGCAGCAGATTTAGCTTTGGGCATCGCAATTTGATTATCGAGTGTGCCGAATGGATTGGTCAGGAAAATATATGTTCCCGCCAATGCTGCATGGGCTGGAGCAAAGTCCGGGGTTAATGAGATAGCTCCTAGAAAACATTCAAGGGCTTTATTAGCCCATCCGGAAGAAAATTTATTAAAGTGATAACGACCTTTTAGGTAGAGTTCATAGGCCTCTAGATTGGGTCGTTTCTCCTTGTCAAGTAGAGAGGACGTCATTTTGAATTCTGACTTCAGCTTTCCTGAGATCTTGGAAGCAATCTCATCCTGTATGGCAAAAACATCTTTCAGATCACGGTCATACTTTTCGGACCAGAGATGATATCCGTCTTCAACAGCGATCAGCTGTGCAGTTATGCGGATGCGGCTGCCCGATTTTCTCACACTACCCTCCAGCACATACTCCACACCCAGTTGACCGCCGATATCCCGGATATCGGTCTGTTTCCCTTTAAAGGCAAAAGCCGAGGTTCTGGCTACTACCCGAAAATTTTTTAATCCGGTGAGGGCATTGATCAGTTCTTCGGTTAATCCGTCGCTGAAATACTCGTTGTCCGGATCAGCACTTATGTTCACAAAGGGAATCACAGCAAGTGAGGGTATATCCTTCTTGGCCATATTGATTTTCCCGGTTGATTGTCTGCTGTGTTGTGTCTCTATCTTTTCCAGATCAGATCGGATGGCATCCACCGACTGATACCGTTCATCCGGATTCTTCCTTAATGCTTTTGTCAGAATTGCTTCCAGTGGCCGTGGAGTCTGACCTTTTACGGTACGTACAGAAGCCGGATCTTCATTCAGGATGGAATATATCACTGCCTGTTCGTAATCGCCAATAAAAGGGAGTTGCCCGGTGAGCATTTCATACAGGACCACGCCCAGCGACCAGATATCTGACCTGTTGTCGACTTCTTGACCCTGAAGCTGTTCCGGAGACATGTAATGAATGGTGCCAAGTGTGGATGCTTCTTTAGTAAGTTTGCTGACACCTTTTAACTTAGCTAAACCAAAATCCAGTATTTTCACACGCCCATTTCTGTCAATTAATATATTTTCCGGTTTAATATCCCGATGAACAATATCGGCCTTATGAGCTTCTGATAAACCTTCACAGATCTGGTTTGTAATATCAACAATCTCAGATAAATCTGAAAAACCGTTTTCAATTTTAGTTCGTAGTGATTGACCGTCAATATATTCCATAACGATAAAAGTTTGGTTATCCACTTCGGCGATTTCATAGATGGTTACAATATTGGTGTGATTAAGAGACGCTACCACTTTAGCTTCACGCTCAAAGCGTTCCACATTTTCTTTATCTTTAGTTAAATGTTGAGGAAGGAATTTAATAGCGACTTTACGTTCCAATTTAAGGTCTTCAGCAAGATAGACTTCACCCATCCCGCCTTCGCCGAGTTTTTCCAGAATTTTATAGTGTGATATGGTATTACCAATCATGTCTTTATTTTCTTTCATCGTTCAACCGGACCAAAGTAACGGTCTAACCAATTCAAACTTTCTTTTATCAGTTCTTTCATAGGAATGATATGATCGGTTTCGTAAACGATCAGTTTCTTATCCTTGTCCGGAGTCCCAAGGAGATCGAACATCGGTTTTGCTGCATTTTCAAACGATACATTTGCATCATACCTTCCGTGCAGCATGAGTGTTGGGATAGTCACTCTGGATACATAATTGATATAGTCAATTTCCGGCCTCGGTTTCCCATAATACATCTCCAGACCACCAGCATTAATAATAGCAATTTTAATTCGGTCTTCAACAGCAGGAATCATACTTCCCAAGATGCCACCCCAGCTAAAACCATAATAGGCCAGCTTTTCCGTATCAATATCCGGCCGGGTTTCAAGGTAATCGATAACTCTTTTAAAATCCTTGACAATTTTTACCTGATAATCTCTAAATTCGTGTGAATCATTATACCAGTAATGTAATGAATTTGGTATGCCATCCTGCCGCTCAAAAGTCCCTTTGTATACTGGATAGACCACCGCCCGTCCATTTTTTACTAAATAGGAAAGATTCCAGGAAAATTCATAATACTCTTCAATATCCTTACTTGAAGGCAGGAATACAGAACCAGAACCGGGAAAATAGATCACAGTCTGATAGGGTGGAGTACTGTTTTTGGGCAGAAAAAGATGGATAAGTATCCGCTCATTTTCATAGGCAGCAGAAAAAGATATTTTTTCGTGAATCCAGTTGTTCGGATTCTCCTTTGTTTCTTCCACAGTTACATTTAAGTCCACTTTGTCATAGGAAAACATATCCTTGTATATTTCAAAAATCTTGTCGGAAACTGGTTTTTCTTTGTAAAAATCCCTGGGACGG
>CAYVKM010000187.1:0-3356 GCA_964452045.1 uncultured Calditrichaceae bacterium | reverse complement strand
TTTCCGATCCCATTGAATTAAAAGTGGTGCTCATCGCAGTATTCTTGAAAATATTTGCCCGGGGTTCATCCGTACCGCTTTGTTCGGAATATTTTAGGACACCATAAATATTAAAATTTTTGGGATATGATTTATAAGGCTCCTGGGTAAAAAATATTTTAGTGAATCTGGCCAGATCGTCTTCAAATTTTTTCTCCTCCTGGGCGGTGTAGCCTTCGCCAAGTATGGCAATATCCACCTTTACATGCGGATTGCCATTTTTTACGATTGGAAAGACTTTTACATCTGTGCTTAAGCTGTCCTTGACAATGTCCACAGTGTTGGGATCAATTTCCTGGGAAAAGAATTGCTGTAACTGATTTTCACGGTTTCGGTTTTCCATGGTGAACAAAATTTTGTTCTTCGGATAGGGAATAATGGCAGACTCCTGAAAGGTTCGCTGAATACCATCCAGAGCCGGTTGAGAGGTTTGATATTCACCAAAATAACTGTCGAATCCTTTTGAGTAAATCAGGGTATTGCTGACAGCATCATAAATTTTCACATAGTAGCGGCCATTATTAAAGTTGTCAATCAGGTTTTTTTCACTGCCTGCCCAGATGCCCTGCTGATATACCCGGTCCAGGGTAATGATATCGGTTGTGGCATCCCCAATATGGTAATAATCGATGCGCATGGTCGCATCAATAAAATAGTCATCAAAGCGGATGGATTGGGAATAGGCGAGGGTAAACACCAGGCCGGTGAGCAGAATTCCGAAGATAATTTTTTTCATCATGTCTCCTTTCGTTTTCAAGATATATAAGGAATGTAAATATAAATGTTTCATATCACCCTTCAAATATAATATGAAAAAATTAAGCCCGGATATTTTGAAACTTTTCCCCGGACATTCAGTTAACCGATTTATGAGTTTAGACATTTAATGTAGATACATTAAATTAAAAGTAACGGGAACAGAGTTCTATGCAGATTGAAAAAGAAATAAAACAAGATAAGTTTAAAAATGAATATCATAAGCTATCGGTAAATATTCTTTATACTGGCAGCTGGCTTTCAATCAAGAACCAGGTCCATCTGAAGCCCTTTGGTCTCACCTATCAGCAATATAATATCCTACGAATCCTGCGCGGGCAGTATCCGAATCCTGCCACCGTGTCGCTGTTAATTGACCGGATGCTGGATAAAATGTCCAATGCCTCCCGGTTGGTGGAAAAGCTGCGCCAGAAAAAACTGGTGGAACGGAGAACCTGCAAAAATGACCGGCGGGCGGTGGATGTTATTATCACCGAGAGGGGATTGGATTTGCTCACCGAGATTGAAACACATGATCCGGAATGGGAAAAAGTCTTTACCGCTTTGACCGTAGCCGAGGCAAGAGAATTAAACGACTTATTAGATAAGTTGAGAGGGTAGATAGAATTCATGAGTAGTTTCAATTGTAAATGTATGATGCTAAACTGACAATTAACCAGGAGAATAGATATGAAAATCAGCATTTTAGGTCCGGGAAAAATTGGTGGCGGTTTGGGACGGAAATGGAAGGTGGCCGGCCATGAAATTATTTTTGGAGTTCGGAATCCGGATGATCCCAAATATGCAGCCTTAAAATCGGATGGGTTTTCTCTTGTTTCCTTAACTGAAGCGATGGAAACATCTGAAATTATTACGGTAGCGGTGCCGTTTAGCGCTGCCCGGGAAGTTCTTGGCTCTGCCCGTGATCTGAGCCAGAAGATAATCATCGATTGCACCAATGCACTCTCCGGTTTGCCATCCGGATTTTTAACGGCTGCAGAGGCGATCCGACGCTGGTCGGGTTCGGAAAAAGTAATTAAGGCATTCAATGCCACCGGTTCGGCCAATCTGGAGAATCCGGATTATAACGGAACCAGGATCGATACCTATATTTGTGGGGATGATAAAGACGCGAAAGAAACAGTAAAGAAACTGGCGGAGCAGGTGGGGTTTTCAGTGGTCGATGCCGGAGGGATTAAGAATGCCTATTTGCTGGAAGCTTTCGCCAAGCTGTGGATTAATCTGGCTTACCAGCAGGAAATGGGACCGGGGATTGCTTTTAAGTTGCTTCGCCGAATGTCATAAGCACAAAATGTGAAGGATTTAGATATGTTAAAATTTTTGGAAAACCAGGATGATGATTTTTCCGGGAACTCTCCGGTTAAATTTAAATCATATAGTGATGACGAGTTGCTGGATGCCTACTCCCAGGCAGTGGTCGCTGCTTCGGAAAAGGTGAGTCCGTCGGTGGTGCACGTAAAGGTGCAGAAAAAGAGGCAAACCAGAAGGGGTTCAGGGCCGGGTAGACCTGTACAACCGGGAGCGGGATCGGGTTTTATTTTCTCCCCGGAAGGATTTATCCTGACCAACAATCATGTGGTTTCGGATACCTCCAGGATCGATGTGGATTTACCGGACGGAAGGAGCTTCGAGGCCGAGCTGATCGGCAACGACGCTTCCACCGATCTGGCAGTGATTCGCATTTATACCGATCATCTCAATTATGTCACCTTTGGGGATTCCGAGAAATTAAAGGTTGGCCAGCTGGTAATCGCTATTGGAAATCCCTACGGTTTCGAGTACTCGGTTACTACCGGCGTGGTGAGCGCGCTCGGACGAAGTCTCCGCTCCTACAGTGGAAGATTAATCGATAACGTGATCCAGACCGATGCCGCATTAAATCCGGGAAATTCCGGCGGTCCATTGATCAACAGCCAGGGAGAAGTGGTGGGGATTAATACTGCCATCATCCTACCAGCCCAGGGAATCTGTTTCGCCATTGCTTCCAGCACGGCCAGATATGTGGTCAGTAAACTGATTACCGAAGGGCGGGTGCGTCGTGGTTATCTTGGAATTGGCGGACAGGTGATTAATCTTCCCCTGCGTATGATAAATTACTTTAAGCTGGAAGTAAAATCGGGGATCCTGGTCCAGCAAATTGAACAGAACAGCCCGGCCCATTTTTCGGAATTGCAGAACGGAGATGTGATTGTCGGATTAAATGGACAGCCCATCTCCAATATTAACGATCTGCACCGAATGCTGGATGAAAGGTCCATTGGCAAAAAGAATTTTCTGGAAGTTTTGCGTCGGGGGCGGATTCAAACTGTGGAAGTTGTTCCGGCAGAATTGAAATAGAAATGTTTTAT
This sequence comes from uncultured Calditrichaceae bacterium, assembly GCA_964452045.1. GTDB lineage: Bacteria > Calditrichota > Calditrichia > RBG-13-44-9 > RBG-13-44-9 > CAYVKM01. Next base: position 192 of record CAYVKM010000187.1, on the reverse strand, counting down.
AATGCTTTTATTAGCTTCAGAAATATGGAAAGGAATGAATGATGAAATACAAATTATTAGGAAAAAGTGGATTGAGGGTTTCCGAATTGGCTTTGGGAACCATGACCTTTGGTGAAGAATGGGGATGGGGTGCCTCAAAAGAAGAAAGTAAAAAGATATTTGATGCTTTCAGTAATGCCGGCGGAAACTTTA
>CAYVKM010000186.1:0-3363 GCA_964452045.1 uncultured Calditrichaceae bacterium | reverse complement strand
TCACTCGATGACCGGAAATCTGGGAATAATAGTCCGGAATCACTCGATGACCGGATAGATAAAAGTTAAGGTTGTCGAGTGCCCGACGAAGACGGGTATATCGAGACAACCGATAGCAAAACCACTCGCCGTTACACTTAAATTTGACTAAAACCCTCTCTGGCTTCTGAGACGAATTTCACCACCCGCTCCTTATCTTTATAACCCTCCTTATTCTCAACCCCGGTATGTACATCGACCCCAACCGGTTTTACTTTCAGAATAGCCTCTTTCACATTTTCAGGCGTCAACCCACCGGCAAGGATAACCGGTTTGGGGGATAACCGCACTATTTTACGGCTGATCTCCCAATCATGGGTCCGGCCGGTAGCACCGCTGGCCCCGGTGAGCGGATCATGCGTATCGGTAATAAACGCATCAACCAGCGGTTCAAACTCGCCCACCCGATCAAGCAAAATTGAGAAGGGATCCCTGCCGATAATCAGACTTTTGAAAATCTTCAGTTCCGGCAACTCGCTTTTCAGCTTTTTTATTTCTTCACTGGGAATGTTTCCATGCAGCTGAACCGTAGAAGCTCCCAACGTTTGCAGAAGATCAATGATCTCCTCTGCCCGGTCCAGATAGGTGACAACAACCGCTTTAACCGACTCAGGAAGTTGGGAGGTGATCTGCGCCGCTTCCGTTTCGGAAATGTCTTCAGCGTGATAGTCAAGCCGAAAGGGGAATCCGAGATAATCAACCCCGCATTCTATCAGCATTTCTGCTTCCTGCGCAGTTCGGATGCCGGCAATCTGGATAATGTTTTTCATTTTAATAATAAGATACTTCTGAAAAATTTTGTTTTATGGTTAATGAACTCAAGCATAAGAAAGATTTTTCTAATCCTGTCATTCCCTGTCTGCCGGCTAGGCAAGTGGCCTCCGAGCCGGAATCTCAAGAAGACTAATGACAAATTGTATAAAAACGAGATCCCGAAACCAGTTCGGGATGACCCTCTTATTACATATTTTTTGTTTCAAATGAATTTTTCAGAAGTTTCCAAGAAATTAATTGAGAATTGTATCAGAATAATTGTGCCGATGTTAAAAGTAGTAACAAATGATCAGGATTTGGTCAGGGAATCATAATTATCCACAAACTCGGACTTCTCGGAATAGCAGCTGTGGACTTTGGTTTCGTCACCATTCCCGGTGGCACAATGTCCCCCGCCGCAGCATCCGGATGGCCGTTTCTTGTACTGGCTGAACTGCAGGGCAAACAGCATCAGGGCAATAGCTCCGATAAAGAATAAAAACGCGATGATATATGAGATCATTGTTTTACTTCCTCGCTTTCACTTCCAAAATTTCGCTGAATTGAGGGGTCATCTCTTCCTTAAAACCCGTTGTATCTCTTACAATCATAAAAACGGCAAGTTCCTGTGTCTTGGCGAATTGATACCCTTCTTCCGGCCCCAGGACGTCAATGGCAGTGGCGAAGGCATCGGCAATCATACAGGTGTCATAGATAACCGTTACCGAGGTTAATTTATGGGTAATCGGTTTTCCGGTCCGTGGATCGATGGTATGGGAATACCGGACACCTTCTTTTTCAAAATAGTTGCGGTAATCGCCGGATGTGGCTACACATTCGTTTTCCAGCGGGATCACTTTTTGAATACCCATTTTTTCATCGGGTGTCGAAACACCAATTCTCCAGATTTTTCCCTGATAATTGTTACCATGGGTGGAAATTTCACCGCCGATGTCCACGATAAAATTATGGATTCCAATAGTCTCCAGAAAAGAGGTAACCTGATCCACCCCAAAGCCTTTAGCGATGGCCGATAGATCCGCATAAATTCCGGGGAGACTTTTTTTCAGGGCGGGAGGATCCATCCTTACCGACAGATTCTGATAGCCGGTGAGCTTCTTGCGCGCCAGAATTTCCTGTTCGGAAGGAATCAGTGTCTGGCGGTTTTCCGGCCCGAATCCCCACAGGTTAACCAGCGGCCCAACCGTTATATCAAATGTTCCGTGGGATAACCTGGACACCCGCAAGGCATTTCCCACCACAAACGCCAGATCTGCAGAAACCGGGAACCAGTCCGTGCCCTGGTACTGGTTAAAACGGGAGATTTCCGAATCCTCCAGGTAGGTGGACATCTGCTGGTTTACTTTCTGCAAGACGGAATCTATTTTGCTTTTTACCGTATCGGCAATATAGGGAATGGTCTGCAGGTCTTCCCGGACGATTTTCACTGAATAAAATGTGCCCATGGTCGATCCATCCAGCACCACCAGACTATCTTGCTGGTTCTGTGAGGAACAACCCAGTAGAAGTAACAGAACCAGGGTGGAAAAAGTTTTAACAGAAAGTTTCATGGACGAAGAGTGCTGAAAAATTAGTCTTTCGGTTTATGCAAATTGATCAGATTACCGATCAGGGTTTCCAGCGCCAGTTCTCGTAATATTCCCAGCTCACCATGGCATTCAGGTCTTTCAATTCCCGGTCTTTTTCCTGAATGCTGGCCTTGATCACATCGCCGACGGAGAGCAAGCCGATGTATTTTCCTTCTTTTTCGATGAGGAGATGCCGGAGTTTTAACCCTAAGAACTTGTCCTTTAACATATAGACTGTATCGCCTGCCGGGGCAGATTTCAGTCCGGTGGTCATATAATCACTGATTTTGGCCGTCCTGGCATCGAATCCGGCGGTGACCGTGTTGCGCATCAGATCGCGTTCTGTCCATATCCCAACTATTTCGTCATCTTTTTTCACCAAAATTGCGCCGATCTGTTTTTCAATCATGAGCCGGAGGGCGTCATAGATTGTGGTATCCGGGGAAACACTAATCAGGTGATTCCCTTTTTCTTTTATCATTTGTTCGGCGGTTTTCATAAATGCTCCCATTATTTATGGATTAAATACCAAAATCATCAAATAGAATATTTTCGGGTTCCACACCCAGATCTTCCAGCATTTTAAGGACTGCATCATTCATCATGGGCGGTCCACACAGGTAGTACTCACAATCCTCCGGTGCCGGATGATCTTTCAGGTAGTTATCGTGTAATATCTGGTGGATAAATCCAACCGGGCCATCCCAGTTGTCTTCGGGAAGTGGTTCGGAGAGGCCCAGATACCACTTGAAGTTCGGATTCTCTTCCTGCAATTTATTGAACTCCTCCACATAGAAAGCTTCCTGCAGACTTCTGGCCCCATACCAGAAGGACATTTTTCGATCGGAATGAATCCGCTTTAACTGATCAAAAATATGCGAGCGCATCGGTGCCATACCTGCACCACCACCAATAAACACCATTTCATTATCGGTTTCCCGGGCGAAAAATTCGCCGTACGGTCCGGAAATGGTCACCTTGT
>CAYVKM010000185.1:0-3415 GCA_964452045.1 uncultured Calditrichaceae bacterium | reverse complement strand
AATTTCTTTGGGAAGGAATATCAATGAAAACAATTTATCTGGTGCGACATGGAAAGGCGGTGAGCCGAGATTTAGACATACCTGATTTCGAGAGAAGTCTGGTAGATAAAGGAGAAAAGAATTCTGTTAAAATGGCTCAATTCCTCAAGGATAAGGACATATCAGCAGGTCTTTTTATTTCCAGCCCGGCAAACCGGGCGCTGGAAACGGCAAAAATTTTTGCCAAAATACTTGACTATCCGGAAAACAAAATCCGGTTAGAGAAAAACATCTATGATGATGTTGAAAGCGAGTCGTTCTTTTCCTTTCTCAAAAAAACAGATGATCAATATAAAAGCGTGATGCTTTTCGGACATGAGCCAACCATTTCAGGTTTTGTAACAGAATTAGTACCGGAATATTCTGCTGGAATGGCAAAATCCGGGGTTGCGGGAATAGATATTCCCATAAACAGCTGGTCTGCATTAAAGTCCGGTATCGGGGTGCTGAAATTATTACTGTCGCCAGGGAAATCAACAAAAGTCAGGATAGCATTCAGTCAGGTCATCCAAAAACAGCTGGAAAGCCAGGCGTTCCAATTTCTGGAATCTGTTGATCCGGGATCAACCGCCAAAATTATGACTATCATTAAACAGGCAAATGCAGAAATAACTAAAAAATTTTTGAATCAATTCATGCGTCAGATATAAAATAATAGTCTTCAAATATCTCACTATCAGAAAAACTTTTTAAACTAACCTGTTTTAAGTGACGATATCAATCAATATATCTGAGTTAATATAAAAGCAGAAGTGGAAAACGCCTGATTGATTTTTAATATTGTTACAAGATTGCAGAAATTCTTCAGGGAGTTTTTCCCGCCCTTTTTACCAATTCCTTATTTATCTTTCTGATCAATCCCGGTCCTTCATAAATAAATCCAGTATAGAGTTCAATCAGTGATGCCCCGGCATTCAGCTTTTCCAGTGCATTTTCAGCAGAGTGAATACCACCGACTCCGATAATGGGAATCTTTCCGCCGGACCGTTCATGGATATATTTGATGATCCGAGTTGATTTCTCCCTCAATGGCAAACCACTCAGGCCACCCTCCCCTATCTGTTCAATCCGGGATTTTTCGGTCGTCAACCCCTCTCGGTTGATAGTGGTATTGGTGGCCACGATGCCATTCAGCTTCACCTCATTTACAATTTCAATGATATCATCAAGTTGCGGTTCGCTTAGATCCGGAGCAATTTTTAACAGAATAGGTTTTCTGGCCGATTTTGCCCGATTCCGATCCTGTAATCTTTGCAGAAGATCGGTGAGTGGAATTTTATCCTGAAGCTCTCTCAAATGTGGCGTGTTGGGTGAACTAACATTTACCACGAATAAATCCACGTGTTTAAAAAGCGCATCGAAGCAGGTTAGATAATCCTCAGGGGCTTTTTCATTCGGCGTAATTTTATTCTTTCCGATATTTCCGGCAATGATGACATTCGTATTTCTGCTTTTTAAACGCTCCACCATTTTCTCAACGCCCTGGTTATTAAAACCCATCCGGTTAATGAGCGCCTGGTCGCGGATTAGCCGGAAAATCCGCGGGGAGGGATTTCCAGGTTGAGCAAGGGGTGTAACCGTTCCAATTTCGATAAAGCCAAATCCTAAATCTGGGATTTGGAAGACGAGCTCGGCGTTTTTGTCAAAGCCAGCCGCTAGACCAACCGGATTTTTAAAAGTGAGACCAAAGAGATTTCGGCGAAGGGAAGGATGATCATAATAATAAAAAAGACCAAGCAATTTGCTGACTAAGGGAATTTTTAAGAGAGAGAGAATCAGGTCATGAACCCGCTCGGGTTCAAAGAGAAACAAAAACTTTCGGACAATTAGTTTGTACATTTGACCGTTCTAGAAATTCAATTTACTGTAGCATAAGCAGCGATGGAAGCCAATCGAAATCAATTAATATCATCACTTATTTAAAACCGCCATGGTTAAGCGCGTCACGTTCACCAGTTTCTTCTCGAAATTATAAATGTGAATATCCCAGACGTGGGTACTTCGTCCCAGGTGGACAGGCCGGGTATAGCCGGTCACAACACCCTCTCTTACTGCCTGCATATGATTGGAATTGATCACTAATCCCACCGCATAATATTTTTCCGGATCAAGGCAAAGTATCGATGCTACACTGCCCAGCGTTTCGGCCAGGGCAGCTGAGGCCCCTCCATGCAAAAGGCCCAGAGGTTGTTTGGTGTGCTGATCCACCGGCATGGTTGCTACCAGATAATCGTCGCTAATTTCCGTAAACTCTATCTGCAAATGCTCCACCATTGTACCTTTACCCAATGCATTTATTTCTTCCAGATTTGGCTGTTTATACCATATTGCCATTGGTTGTTTCCTTATCTTAATTTTCTTCCAGTGAGCCGGAACAAAATTAACGCCGTTTGAGTGTGAGTACAAATTGCATTAAAATTTTCGATTCATATTATTTATAACGGGTTGATGAATTAGAGATAAGTTGTTAAATTATAGATTGATTTTTTGAGAAATAGATTTTGATAGAACTTTAGAAATATTTGGAGGAAATAAATATGCCAAAACAGACAAAACCTAAACTGGAAGAATTTGAATATCGGGCAGAGATGAAGCAACTGCTTCATCTGATTGTGCACTCCCTTTATACCCATCCGGAGATATTTTTGCGGGAACTTATTTCCAATTCTTCCGATGCGCTGAATAAGATCCGTTTTCGGGCGCTAACTGACAAGAACATTCTGAATCCGGAAGCTCCATTACACATCAAAATTGAACTGGACGATAAAAAGAAAACTTTTTCAATTGAAGATACCGGAATAGGGATGACCAGAGAAGAGCTAATCAATGAAATCGGAACGGTGGCCCACTCCGGTACCCTGGAATTCTTGCAGCAGGTCCAGAAAGAAAAGAAAGCTCTGGATGGCAACCTGATCGGTCAGTTCGGGGTGGGCTTTTATTCAGTCTTCATGGTCACTGATGAAGTGACAATTGAAACAAGACATGCCGATCCGGACGCCAAAGCATACCGTTGGAAATCCGGGGGTGAGGGAAAATACAGTATCGAGGAAATTGACCGAAAAGAGCGTGGAACCAAAATTTTATTCACTTTCAAAAAAGATGCGGAAGAATTTGCAGAAGAATACCGGGTAAAAGAGATCATCAAAAAATATTCAAATTTTGTGGATTTTCCCATCTATGTTGGTAAAGAGCAGGTCAACCGGGTTACTGCCCTGTGGCAGAAACAAAAAAGTGAAACCAAGGATGAGGAACTGAATGAATTCTATAAATTCATTTCCAACGATTATAATTCGCCCCTTGGTCATCTTCAGCTCGCGATAGAGGGTACGGTAAATTTTAAGGCACTACTGTTTATTCCGGAAAATGCTCCACCCAC
>CAYVKM010000184.1:0-3427 GCA_964452045.1 uncultured Calditrichaceae bacterium | reverse complement strand
AATCAATCTGCCGCCCCTGGCAGAACGAAAAGAAGACATTCCACTGCTGATAAATCATTTTATCAGCAAATATAACCGGGAATTAAACCGACAAATCACCGGCATGGATGAAGAAACAAGGCGTATTTTAATGAATTATGAATGGAAAGGTGGGATTAGAGAGCTGGAAAACGTTATTGAGCGGGCACTCATTTTAAGCGAAGGGGAGACAATTACCAAACAGGACCTACCTCCCAATTTGATGAAACTTGATCCAGCCCCGGAAATTTCGCTTCGGCTAAAGGATGCGGTAGCCGATTTTGAAAAACAACACATCAAGCAGGTTCTAAAAGCTAATCAGGGCAACAAAGAAGCCGCAGCCAAAATTCTCGACATTAGTTTGAGTTCGTTATATAGAAAGATTGATGAGTTGGGGGTATCCGTCTGATATAAAGAACCGGGGTTAGGAAACTATTTGGCTAGATCTTTTTTAATCTGATTTACATAAGCCGAAACTGTTAAAAATTTACACCCCGATTCTTTCAGAAAACTTATAAGCTTTTCTAATTTAACTTCAGTTTTATTCAGACCATAATAATGTCTGAATTTATATTGCCATTTTATATTTTTAATTCTTTCCTGATCAATCTCAAATTCCCAAGGATGCAGATAAAAATTATAAAAATTTTTATTTTTAAGTAACATTTTAACCAGTCTTCTAAAAATAAAGAACGGGATTATCCTGAAATATGCGCCGCCTCCTACCGGGAAGTTCAGGTTAAGATAAGACAAAGTGGAGAGAGGGATCTCAAATACACCCTGCTCGGTTTGATAGCATCCATCAGTAATCTTCTTAAGCGGTGTATCTATATGTCCATATCGACTATTCCATTTAAAAGGGTTATAACTCGAGTCGTATTTAAAGTTCAAACTTTTTAAAATATTCAATACCTGATCACTAATAGAAAAACTGGGGGCTCGATAGCCTATTACTTTTTGCTCACAAATATCTTCTAACATGGTCTTGGATTTTAAAATATCAGAATAAAGCTTTTCTTGATCCAATTGATAGGCAATATCGTGGCTAAATCCATGGCAAGCAACTTCATGATTTCGGTCTGCAATCAATTTGATTAATTTTTTATTTTCCCGGGCAATCCAACCCAGTATAAAAAAAGTACCCTTGATATTATGTTTATCAAGAATATCAAGAATCTTCTCGGTATTCTTCTCAACCGTACTCTTTTTTGATTTCCAATCTTCCCGGGTAATGGCCCCCTTTAGATTTTCAACCTGAAACCATTCTTCGATATCAAATGTAAATAAACAAACTCTGTTCACGCTTTTTTCCATAAGAGTAAGTAATGTTACCTATCTAAAGAATTTATAAAGATCCTATTAAATTATGATTATCAATTTAAAACTTTCTATAAAAACTGGCGGGCTGTCATCATATCAACATCAAATCGGCTTGGCAAAGTTACTTAATTTTAATGAGTAAACAAACAAATTGATGTTTTTTAATATTTTAATCCACAGAAAAACAGAGATTTACATCGACCTTATATTTTTCACCACTTTATAAACCGTTTTGGGTGAAGCCAGCATATTGGTGTAACTCGCATTTGCTAATGGACAATGGCACTCTTTGGCCTTTATACTTTTTCTGATCCTTTTGGCCTGATCACTCTGCCAAATCTTTTTAAAGTCATAATTATTTTCTCTTAAATTACCCATTGAATCTCCCCGAATACAACAAGGCCAGACATCTCCATTTGGCGAGACTTGTGCAGACATAATACCTGCAAAACATGGAATAACCTGGGTTTGCTGGAGCAGAATGTTTTTTACCAGATCATAATACTCATAGCGAAACGCCTGGGCAATTTTCGCTACACCATCTGCCTTCTTTTTTTTCATCTGGTCTCTTAAATAATCGATCGCCACCGAATATTTTGCGTGAGTCGGAGTAATGCCTTCTCCGATTGTTCCTAATTCCACCCGTTCTTCGGCAATCTCGGTGATGTAGGAATCCGGTTCAAGTTTTATCAATTCATCATGGATTTCCTTAAAATCTGACACGTTAAAATTTGAGATGACAGTATGGATCCCCACAGTGAAATTCGGATATTTTCTTAATTCTCGTAGACCTTCGTAGGTTTTTATCGCTTTTTCAAAATTCTTAGGAAATCCCCTAATTTCATCATGTTTTTCACCAACCTGATCCAGAGATAAATTGATGATCAAGTCGGAATTAGGGCAATTTTTTACAATTTCTTCTGCCAATGATGGGATACGGTGGTAAAGACTACCATTGGTCGGTATGTTTATAATTCCCGGTTCACATCTTTTATAAGCAATCTTAATAATTTCGGCAATATCCTGTCTTAAAAATGGTTCACCCCCGCTAAAAGTAAACCAAAAGGGTGCCTTTCCCAGTGATGAAAATAATTTATCATATTCATCTATGGTAAAATTATCCACCCTTTTCAGATATACATTGCAGGTTTTACACCTTGAATTACAGGAATAGAGCAAGCTGATGGTAATATTAACAGGAAGTATTGAGGGTAGACCCAGAGTATGAAATGCATGAAATGCCGGAATTTTCGAGAGTAATTGAACTTTTTTTGTAAATCCACTCATTTATATTAAATGATATATTTGTTGATTGACAAGACGATAAGATAATGTTTTTGACCGTGAAATATAAACTTTTATTCTTGAGTGAAAAATCAAGCTGGCGTGGATGTTCTTTTAAGAAAGGAGCGCAGAATTAAATCTACGCTCCGATTTCTTTCTAATCAAAATTCTCAACGAACCAAGATCAATTGTTTGGTAATTCTTTGGTCGCCAATCTGCAGCATATAGATATATGAGCCGCTGGCTACATTTTGATTGAATTCATTTGTCCCGTCCCAGGAAAGTGTGTAATCACCAATGTTCAGATCTTTATTCAGCAAAGTTTTAACTTTCCTGCCCAGGAGATCATAGATGTTAAGTTTCACCGGAATTGCCGTTCCATAGCTTGATTTAATCTCGTTGATTTGAAAACGGATATAGGTGAGCGGATTAAACGGATTTGGATAATTCTGGAATAAAACAAATTTCTGAGCTACATCAGAAACCTGATTAAGTGTTACTGATACAGGAGCATGGCTTACCCGCTCTCCACTAAAAGAGACATCCCAGAGTTGATAATAATAGGTGTGTCCCTCCTGAATATCACCATCCAAATAGCTGTATTCATGGGTAGTATTGGAATTTCCCGCACCCACTATCGAAGGATTATTCTGATAGCCGGAAAGTAACTGGAAATTTTGGTCATTATCAATTGACCGCCAGATTTCAAATCCATCGTTGTTAATTTCACTAAAGGTGGTCCATTGTAACTGAATGCCATCGTTCACTAAATTTGCGGTGAAAGAAGCCAGTTCGACGGGGAGCG
>CAYVKM010000183.1:0-3429 GCA_964452045.1 uncultured Calditrichaceae bacterium | reverse complement strand
TCAAGGGTAAAGCCGAAAGACTTTCACTTGAAAAACAAACCTTTAAAATTCCAATAAATAGATCTTATATTGACAGATTAAAGTATACAGAAGTTAAAGATTATATTCTTGCCCATATTTCCGATTATTATTATGGTCTTAGAACTGACGTACATGTAACAATTGATGGTAAAATGGTTATGGGGATTGAATGCAAGGCATACTCTGAAAATGCAATGTTAAAGCGAATAATGGTAGATTTCACATTGCTTAAAAGTGTAGTGCCAAATATCAGCTGCATTCTTTTACAATTGGAGAGTCAGCTAACAGGAGATTATAGTGAACCCAAAAAGAAAATCCTATATGGTAGTCATTCAACCCACACAATAATGTCCTATTTCGATGTTGATTTAAGCATTATAACTTTATTGGAAGGTGAACGAAAAGTTGATGAACCAATTCACAACTCACGGTATTTCAAAGAGTTAAAGAAGGATATTCTTGATTCTGGGATTAATAACATTGCCGAATTACTTAAAAAATACAAATAAATAATTTAATGAAAATGGAACTGTCATTTTTCTATCACGAAAGTAACTTATCGGGAAAAATCAAAAATAATTACAAGGGTAAATTCGCATCATTTTCTCAGTTCAAAAATGCCTATTATGATAATTATAAGCAAAAACAATTAGCGATAAATGGCACTTCAAAGCAATGTATTTATCAGAAGGTTCGCCTTCTTAATGACTATTATCGCAGCATAGACCATTTTTTAGAATCAAAAAAGTGGATTACTACTCAATCAAAAATTCGCTCTTCAATTCTCGAAGAATTTTGCGGTTTTCTTTTCAAAGACTTATCAATTATTCAAAGGCTAAAGCTTGGTTTTTATAATAAGAAAATATATGCGGGTGTTGCATTAAACAGCAAAGGCGAAGTATTACCAAAAACTAAAGATATTGATTTTTGTATCGGAAAAAATATTTCAATTAGTATCGGACAGAATGAATATGATATAATTGTTCCTGTAATTGCGTTAGAATGTAAAACTTGGCTTGACAAGACAATGTTTAGTGAAGTACAATTTACTTCTCAAAGACTAAAGCAGGGAACGCCAAATGTTAAAGTATATGTCATTGCCGGATATTCAGGAATAGACCAATCTGAAGTACCAAACAAAGGTCAAACACCTATTGACCAAGTATATTTAATTGGTGATACTCGTGATATAGTTGATGGTGATGTTATTTTTGATTTTTTTAATGATATCTCATCTGATTTGCGAAAAATCACTAAGCAAATTCAAATCAACCGATTCGGGAAATTACTGCCGGAATAGTCAAAGTGTCTTTGCTTATCCTCCGCTTCGGCGCTGAAAACTGAAGAGGGGCGCTGCAAGAAAATACAAAAGAGAAGAGGCGGTGGCGGAAAGACATTTCACTATAGTGGCTGGCCCGGTTTACAGACCCCCAACACGGGTTAAAAGCAACCCATTATGAAAAATCAATCTAAAATTTTACCTGGTTTGTTATTAGTTTTATTAGTAACAATCTTGGGAGGTAATCAAAAGGATTCATCCAGCGAACTTATGTCTCAAGTGGACAAATTGTTGACTTTTTGGAATACCGGAAATTTTGATGGGATAGAAAATGTTTTATGCGAAGATTTTGAAATCAGAATGTCTCCTCTTTATGAACCAGAAAAAGGCATCGCAGCTTTTAAAGAAAGTGTTTTAAGCACTCGGGAATCATATCCTGATTTTAAAATTACAATTGATGAATCTTTTTTATCAGATAATATTGGGGCAGGACGTTGGACAATTCATGCTACAAGTAAGACTGGCAGAACATTGAATATACCGGGTATGAGTATTCTTCATTTTGCAGATGGTAAGATTAAAGATGAATGGATTTCGAACAATGATTTGTTATGGTTGGAACAACTGGATTATTCAATAGCACCACCTGAAGTTGAAAATAATTAACAGGACTGCAAACAACAACCAATATGAAATATTGTAACAGAAATTTGTAAAACCATTTCCATAATAAATTAACAATCTCCGGAAGAACCCGATAATATCTGGTGGTGAATACGGATTAAAGAAAACTGGCTTTTCCCGGTCCGGTGACCAAATTTTTTATTTTATTGATTTTTATAATTATACTGTGTAACATTTTTTTCATCAGGTGCTGTTTTTACTTTGGGACATTAATCGAAATCCCCGATTCAGCTATAATGTGACCTTTAATATAGATGCAGTATTCTCAATAACAATTTAATATTGCTTATTAATTTCAGGAGGAATTATGAAAGGCTTTGTGATAACGCTATCAATCTGTTTGCTCGTTATGGCAAGCGCTTTATTTGCTGAATCGCTTCATTACTCTGACAGCTGGGGCAGCGATGGGATGAACCTGGAGAGTCAGAGCAGAGGTGGAGTGGATGTGGTATTTTCCATCCAGAATCTATCAATCGAAGATGTTCTGATAAATGGTGAATACATGAAGTCCGTCCAACTTCCGGGCATCTTTTTACCAAATGACGAAGGTGCACCAAATCTTCCCGGCACCGGACGGTATATTACCATACCGCAGGGCGCAACCGTTTCCTATAAAATTAGCGCCTATCGAACGGAAACTTTTTCCAACATGGAAATTGAACCGGCACCCAGAATTCCCTGGGAAAATGAAGATGGTCCACTGGATTACCACAAGAATCCGGTGATTTACAGTGAAGATGCCTATTATCCGGCCAGCCCGGTCAAGGTGTCCGAGCCTACCCAGATTCGCGGTGTGGATGTGGTGATCCTGGGCGTGACCCCATTTCAGTATAATCCGGTCACCAAGGAACTGCTGGTCTACCGGGATATCCGGGTCGAGATGACCTTTAACGGTGGCAACGGCCACTTTGGTACCGACCGTCTGCGCAGCCGCTGGTGGGATCCCCTTTTCCAGGATATGTTGCTCAATTATGAAATGCTTCCTCAAATGGACTACAATAGAGCTTTCCAGGGACCGACCGAAGAAACCGGTGCCGAATACCTGATTATTTGTCCCACCGGCCCCGAATTTCAGCAGTGGGCCGATTCGATTAAGGTATTCAGAACTTTACAGGGAATAAAAACCGAGGTGGTTACCCTGGATGTCATCGGAGGCAATAACCCAACTACCGTCGAAAACTATATTAATAATGCTTACAGTACCTGGCAGATTCCACCTGCAGCCATCCTCTTGTTTGGAGATTATGGTAGCAGTGCAACCAACAGTGTTACCTCTCCAATATATAATTCATACTGCGTTTCCGACAATATATATGCGGATGTGAATAACAATCAAATGCCGGATATCATTGCTGCCAGGATTACCGCAAACAATGCGACTCAGCTGGAAACAATGGTAACCAAATTTATCCATTATGAAAAAAATCCGCCAACAGATCCGAACT
>CAYVKM010000182.1:0-3442 GCA_964452045.1 uncultured Calditrichaceae bacterium | reverse complement strand
TTTATTAATTATTGTCTGAACTTATGAAAAAAATCTGGATAATTTTTATATTCATTTTTTTATTTTCTACTGGCGCATATTCCCAAATTGATACGACTGACATCGCATTCTACCCGCTTCATACCGGTAATTACTGGGAATATCAGTATATCCATGGTTTTGACTGGGGAAGTATTGATACTTCTTATTTTAGTCTGAAGATAATAGGGGACACAATATTTCTTGATTCTATGAATTATAAGAGCATTGAAAAAAAGAGCATTCCCGATACTCTCCCTATAAGTTACATATATGAAAGAGTTGATATGTTAACTCTCAATACCTACCGTGGCATCGGTTTATTAGATAGTTTAAGGGCGCAAATGGGTGATACAGTTTGGAACTCAATACGCGGCAATATAGGTTACTTAGTTGGTTCTGATATAATTTGTTCGGATGTCTATCAGGATACGATTCTAAATATCCCGACTCTTATAAAAAGATTTTATGACAATGACTGGACAGTTTCTTATTTTTTTGAGTTGGCCAGAAATTTGGGTCTCATTTATGAAGAATATCATGGAGAATTTGCTGAATTTACAATCCAGAGATTAATCTTCGCAAAAATTAAAGGCAATTCCTACGGCACACCACTTTCAATTGTAGATTACGATTTTCACCCGGAGAAATTTGAATTGTACCAGAATTATCCTAATCCGTTTAATCCGGTGACCACAATTGCATTCAACCTGCCTCAATCAGATCATGTAAAACTGACAATCTATGATGTAACTGGTAGAAAAATTAATGATATCGTAGAAGGGAAAATGGACGCCGGTGAGCATTCAATACAATTTGATGCTCACCATTTATCCAGCGGTGTTTATTTCTATCGATTAGCGGTGGGACATAAATTTGTGCAAAAAAAGAAAATGATTTTGATGCGATAAAATAAATCAATTAGATGTCCGAAAAAAAGAGACAATCGGTTTCCGATTCACTGGAAACCACAGAACGGCTGCTGCCACATATGCCCTATTTATTGCAGGATATGTGGGCACTGGGCTGTTCCGAAAAAGATATTCTTCAAGTGGTTAGGGAGCTGGATTTAACCATGAAGTCAACCGTACTCGATCTGGGATGCGGAAAAGGAGCCATCGCGGTACAGCTGGCTCAGAAATATGGATATTCAGTCACCGGGATCGATGCTATGCCGGAATTTCTGGAAGTGGCCCGGAATAAAGCTGCCGAGTATCAGGTATCACATCTGTGCGGATTTATAAAACAGGATATTTTAAAATATACCGTTGCCTCACATAGTTTTGATTTGGTTATCCTGGCATCCCTGGGGGGAATTTTCGGTTCCATCCGGGAGACCGTAGTAAAACTAAGAAAACAGGTTAGATCCGGTGGCTATATGATAATCGATGACGGTTACCTGAAGAACAAGAAAAAACTGAACCGGAAAGGATATGCCCATTACCGCTCCCATGCCAAATCGGTTAAGGATTTGACCAGTCTCGGCGATCAGTTAGTTAGGGAAATCAATACCAGTGAATATAACAGGGAAATCTGTGAGCGATACTTAAGGATCATTAAAAAGCGGGGACAGGATTTAATAGTTAGATATCCTGAATTGAAAAAAGACCTCAATGCCTATATCAACCTGCAGGCAGAAGAGTGCGAGGTAATATATCGGGAGATCGAGGGTGCACTCTGGGTGCTTCAGAAAAGATAGTCTTTAGATAATATGAATTTTCCAAAAATAAAAATATGGAGGAAGGAAATTTATGAAAGAACTAGTATTTGTACTGTTTCCTTTGATGCTCTTTGCCCAAAATCCGATTTTACCCGATACTTTAGTTCTAAAAACCGGAAAAGTATATCCCTGCCTAGTCACCGATATTAATGAGTCGGTTGTCCGGGTGATTTACCGGAATAACCGGCGGAGCGCTTCGGGCATGAAGCAGATTGAGCAAATTATGATGGATAAAATGGGGGTAGTGTATCAGGCAGATCGTGGATTCCTTATCAGTCCTGATTCTGTTGAAACATATCTGGCCAGATTAGATAGTTCTGCCCTGCTAAACAAAGGAGAAAAACAGGAACGCAGGAAGAAAACCTTCTTTCCTGAAGAGGGAAAACAGCAGATCAACCGCTGGTCGTTTGGGATTGTCTACGTTCCTTATTATTCAGGAAAGATCTTTACCTTCACCAGGGACCCTTACTATTCTACTAATATAACCTTGGATTCGTATTCTAATAGTAGGACTTTTATGGAAGGCCAATTTTCTTTTCTATTGGATCCCCAATTTCGTATAACGCTAAATATTGGTTTTAATACCTCTTATTCCCAGGAAAAAGATGAACTTTATTTCTCGTATTTAAATCAGGGAGGTGGCACGAATACGGGTAATATTGTCACTGAAAATCTGAAAATATTTGACCTCACTCTGGGGTTAAAATACTATTTAAAAGAATTGGTTAATCATAAAGTGAGTGCTTACATAATTGGTGGAGTAGGTAAGCAAATTGCTTCTTTTAATTATGAAACAAAAGAACTGTTTGAACCGACAAGTTCATCCACGTTGGATGATAACCTCAGTGAATTTATCAAGGATTTGAATTCTCCAATACATCTCAACCTTGGTTTCGGAACTGAATATGCGTTTAATGAATCAATCTCATTATTTTCCTCAATTCGTTTTATTTATTTAAGAAGAAGCGGGTTGTATGATTACCGTTATGTAAGCAGCACTCAAATTCAAACTGGTACCAAGAACTATAAGAATTCAGAGATTGTCACATATATTGGTCTAGGATTTAATTTTTATTTTTAATTACCTAATAACTTGATCACGCATTCATTTGACTAATTTTTAAATGAATATTTTTGAGCTTCTCCAAATTTTATGGTGAAAAAAATGACAAAATTTAAAATTCAATTAACTTTTATAACCATATTTTTTATTTGTTTTAATTCTACCCGGGTTTACTCACAAACATTTCAAGGTCTTGACAAATCATATCCAAAAAGACAAATACCAAATCAAGATAAAGAGAAAAACTTTGCCCTTGCCAATTCATTTGAAACCGATACCTTAAACAAATTTCCTATCTATAAATCCGACTTTATGGTCAATTCCCTGGAAAGCGATTATGGTTCCGATCAATTCAATCCTGATATCGCCATGAATAGCAGCGGAAATTATGGTCTAACCTGGATAGATGAAAGAAATGGCTCTGCTGAAGTCTATGCGCAATTTTACAATAATTCCAATCAGCGAATAGGCTCGAATATCAAAATCAGTGGTGTTGCAAAATACGATCCGGTTATTGCCGCGTTCAAGAGTGGTGATTATATCCTTGCTTGGCAAGAGGATTACAATAGTATATATGTCCAAAAATTTACTGAAGATGGAACACCAGTTGGTTTCCGCAAATTAGTCAACATTGAGCCTGG
>CAYVKM010000181.1:0-3527 GCA_964452045.1 uncultured Calditrichaceae bacterium | reverse complement strand
CCCGGTCTGTTCGAAGTAATGGAGATGTTAGGTAAGGATACCGTGCTGCGTCGTCTGGAGATATTCCTCAAAAGCCGGGATGTGCTTCAGCAGGCAGTTAGCAGAGGAGAGGAGTAGGTTATGGATCGCTGGAAAGTGCTCATTGTTGATGACCAGAAAGAGATTACCGAGAGCCTGAGCAAGCAACTCTCTCAGCATGGTTTTAAGATCTCAACTGCCCACACTTTCACCGAAGCAAATTTTATTATTGAACATTACAACTTCGATATTGCCATTCTTGACATCTTGCTTCCCGATGGCAATGGGATAGATCTTTTCAGGTCGCTCCGGAGAAAAAATAACGACATTTATACCATCATGATCACCGGGGACGCCACAGTTGAGAATGCCATAACAGCACTCAATGAAGGTGTGAATGCCTATTTGATAAAACCATTTTCTGACAAAGAGATCGATGCCATTCTGAATCAGGCACAGGAGACTTTGGGACTCAAGGCCGAAAATCAGGCTTTATTCCAGGAAATCCAGAACAATCGTCAATTCTATGAAAATTTGCTGAATTCCAGCAGCGAAGCGATACTGGTGGTGGATCTTGACTACCGGATTCAATACTGCAACGAAGCGGCACAGCAGATCTTACAGACCAGTGAAGACCAGTTGATGAAACAACTCCTGCATCAATTTATGGAAGACGGATATAAAGTGCTTTCCCATATTTACCAGCAGCTTGTGCTGGGTAAACCAGTAGCTGGTTACCGGGTTAGCCTGAAAACGCCTACCGAGAAGTCTTTCGATGCCCATATGACCGCAGATTTTCTGCACGATAAAAATGGTCGGATCGATGGCCTGATCATCAACTTATCAAACCCGATGGTTCACGATGAGGTGTTCAACCGGATACTTCGCAAGGAAAAGACCCGGACAATCGTCAATCTGGCCAATTCTCTGGCTCACGAAATTAAAAATCCACTTAACATTATGTACGGGAGACTCCAGCTTCTGGCAGAGGAAATGAAAGACGACAATTTCAATCGTGCTTTTGAAAGTATCCAACGGCAGATCGACCGGATCATGAGTATTACCGAACTCCTGGGCAAATTCAATTTCAGCCGGGAAGATTCCATCCCGGAAAATATTCCCATTGTTGAGCTCTTTTCCGAAATTCTTGAAGAGAAGAATGAAGAGTTTATCAAGAAAAATATTTCCATCACGCCGGTATTAAGTACCGAGAATTTTCAGGTAGATGGAAACCGGTCGCAATTTTCCGATGCCTTTCGCTATTTGCTGGATACGGTGATTGAATTTACCCCGACCGGCAAACAACTGGAAATTTCCGGTAAAATGACCAACAGTTATTCAAAAACGCCCTGGTATGAAATCCAAATATTGCTTCCGGAAGTGAGGGTGAATTTCGAGCAGCTTATCGATCCCTACCAGGCACTTGATATGGAAGTGAATGGTCTGGTGGGACTTGGGATGACCATCGCCAATACCGTCTTTAATAATTATGGAACAAAAATAGATTCCGTCTTACAAAACGGAGATCATACCATACTTCGAATAAGATTTCCGGTGAATATCGAAGCCAAAAAAAGGCTTCCCAGAAAAAGAGCAGCGAAAAAATAAACTTTAAACCCGGGAGTAACAAAAGTGAAAACTCGCATTCTGATTGTTGATGATGAAGTGGATGCCCTGGATCTCATGGAAGAACTATTTTTGAAACACGGTTACGAAACCTTTACTGCACGAAACGGGATGGAGGCATTGGCCATAATCAATGAACAAGAACCGGATATTTTGATCTCTGATATGGTTATGCCCGAAATGGATGGCATTAAATTGCTTGAAGTTCTCGGGAAGAAATACCCAGACATTTCTGTGATTATGATTACCGCCCATGGCACTATTGAAACGGCGGTGGAAACGATGAAAAAAGGGGCGAAAGATTATATATTAAAACCACTTCGTCTGGACGAAATACTTGCTAAAGTGGAGACAATTTCGCAATTAAAATCGCTGATGAAAGAGAACATCTATCTCAGAGATAAATTATCTCAAAAGTATAATTTCAATAATATTATTGGTAAAAACCGAAAGATGCTGGAGCTGTATGATCTGATAAAAGATATTGCAAAAACAAATTCAACTGTACTAATCAATGGAGAAAGCGGGACAGGTAAAGAGTTAATTGCCAATGCAATCCACTTTAATAGCGAGCGAATTAAAAAACCCTTTGTAAAAGTGAATTGCGGTGTTCTAGCTGAGAATCTATTGGAAAGCGAATTATTTGGACATGTGAAGGGCTCTTTTACCGGGGCGATCCGGGACAAGATGGGCCGATTTGAAATTGCCAACGGTGGTACCATTTTCCTGGATGAGATCGGGGATATCTCACCCAATATGCAGCTGAAACTGTTGCGGGTTCTGCAGGAAGGCGAGTTTGAGCGGGTAGGTGGAACGGAGACCATTAAGGTGGACGTCCGGATAATTGCCGCAACTAACCGAGATCTTAACAGTATGATGATGAAAGGAGAATTCAGGCAGGACCTTTATTACCGGCTCAATGTGATCCCCCTAGAAGTGCCCCCGCTCCGGGAGCGAAAGGATGACATACCGCTGCTGATTACGCATTTCCTGGATAAATTCGTCAAGCAATTCAAGAAAAAGATCGAGAGCATTGACGATGATGTGATGAAATGCTTGCAATATTATAACTGGCAGGGGAATATTCGTGAGCTGGAAAATCTGTTGGAGCGCGCGGTGGTGCTTAATAAATCAGGAAAATTAACCCTGAAAGATTTCCCACCCTATGTGGTGCAGCAGGAGGGGGATATCCAGGTGGATCTCGATGCGGATGGCAATCTGATAGACATCGTAGACTCCTATGAAAAACAGATTATCCTGAAGGCGCTGCGGGAGAACAATTATAACAAACTCCGGACTGCAGAAAAATTGGGTATTCATCGCAGCACTTTTATGTCCAAACTGAAAAAGTATGAAATCCATTAAGAGCAGACGCTGATAGAATCGGTTTCGCCCGATTACTTATCCTGCATTGGCTTTTTTCCGATCAATCCAATCTGTTACCCAGCGATATACCAGAGAAAGTAGAAATGCGGCCGCACCGATGGCTGCAAAATAATACCATATTTCATGGGCATGACCGTAATATTGGCTGAATTGTTCCGGGGTGAGCAAGGATTTCGGATCGATGCCCGTTTGCTCCACTTTCAGCCATTGAGCAGCGGTGAGAATTTTTTTCGGATCCGGACAGTATTTATCCAATAGATAGCCACTCATGGCAAACCCGGCCAGCCAGGCAAAAAAGGTATGGATGTGGGCATAGCCAAGGTAAAGCCCCTCCTGCCCCTTTGGCGCTTGCTTGGAAGCAAATTCATAATACCGGGGAGACAAGAAGCATTCGGCAATCCCTTGCAGCGCGATACCGAAAACCATCATCACCGTGATGGGATGCAAATGGATCAGTCCGAACATATTCACCGACTGGCCGGTAAGATCTTCCAGTA
>CAYVKM010000180.1:0-3532 GCA_964452045.1 uncultured Calditrichaceae bacterium | reverse complement strand
TATTCATAAAGGAAATAACCATCCTTGTCGGAATGGATTCTTGGCTTTTTCAGAATTTTCTCCAGAATGGCATCTTCTTCAAACCAGGTCCAGAGCATGGGGAAATCATCAATCTCTTCAAACTTCCCGATGTGAAACCTTTTCTCGCGTTCCGGCACCGGGATTTTTTTTAGATAATCAATCACTTCCGATTTTCCGGCTGCCGGTCTCCCCAATAAAATGATGATATCAAAATGATTTTTTGCCATGAATATTTCCCCAATATTTGAATAATATTAAATTATTTTAATGACCCTTTCTTTTTGATTGCGGAAAAGCATACCAGATCCGGATAGACAGGATCAACCCAATAATGGCAAACGGAATCAGGAACGGTGGCCAGTAATTCCAGCTCTGAGTGGTCAGAAAACCCAGGGAAAGCGATTGGACACCGGTTCCCAGATAAACAAAGCCATCGATCATCCCAACCGCCGTGGCCGCAGCCCGCCTACCGCCGAAATCCATCGTGGAAGTACCGGAGAGCATTCCGTGTACTCCAATAACACACAGAGACATAAAGACCACAATAAAACCAAGCAGATAACTTTTATTGTCAGATGGGGCGCCAAGCACTTTGGCCACATCTTTTACTTCTACCCGAAGTAATTCGGTTTCACCTTTATATTTATTATATCGCTCGTATTCTGCCAGTTGAATTCCCTGTATTTTTGTAGCAATCATCTTTATCCGATCAGGTGAATAAACTTCCCAGGTAACCTGAGTGGCAGTGCTGTCCATGGATTTTATCTGGTAGTTTTGTTCTATTCTCGCCCGAATATGAGCCAGATCGATTTGATGGGCATCCTGATATTTATCCACCAGGTTTTTTTCTACAATAACTTCAAAGCCATTTTTCACCTGGTTATTGGTAGAGGTAACCAGTGGCCACATGGCAATAGTACTGATCAGCATCAGGCCGTACAATAAAGCAGCAACCGGTCCTCTGCGTGAACCAAAAACTTTATCCGAGATAACTCCCGCAAAAATCCCACCGAATACTCCTGCTAGCATAAGCAGCAATCCCCAGTTCACTTTAACGAAAAAGTCGCTGACATACCCCATATCATTGGTAAAGATGAGATACCAGTGCATAATGCCGTTGCGCATGATACCGGAACAGAATTCGATGATGGCAATGGTGATGATAATCTTGTTGGTCAGGATTTTAACAAGAATTTCTTTTAAGTTAAATACCTTGTCCATTTCACCGGAGGAGGCGTCGCCGGTATCAAAATCCTCGAATCCCGCTCCTGAGGGATTATCCCGGAGCAGAAATGTCTCCAGGAACATGAAAATTCCCAGAATAATAGCTGGGACCCAGAAGACCCACCAGGTCTGGTCAATCCCCGACCCGCCATTGATGGCCAGTAGATTCCTAAGCAATTTTTGAAAAATATTTAAATGACCGGGTGTGGCCTGGGTCGCTTCCACAATTAACTGT
Organism: uncultured Calditrichaceae bacterium; assembly: GCA_964452045.1. Lineage (GTDB taxonomy): Bacteria > Calditrichota > Calditrichia > RBG-13-44-9 > RBG-13-44-9 > CAYVKM01. The sequence goes on along the minus strand of CAYVKM010000180.1, from coordinate 2,052 downwards.
CCCCAGTCGAAGGCAAAGTAGAGTCCCAGGGATATCAATATTCCGAAAATACCGCCAAAAACACCCCTTTCCCGAATGTGAAACCAGTTTGAATTTACTTTTACAATGGAAACGGCACCATAGCTCTGGAAATACATGTTCCCGGCATAGATCAGGGAAAACCACAGCACCAGATTGAATTGCATCTCGGTGGTGAGCAGCAGGTAAGTAAGCAACCCCAGAAGTACATTCATGACAGCGGCGCCGCCTGCGCTAATCAGGATGGCTTTTTTACCACCAATCTTGTCGGTTAACGGTCCGTTTATCAGAAAGCTGAAGGCGTAGGTGATGGTTCCGGCAGCAAAGATAGTCCCGAAATCTGCTTTGGTCATTAAGTCGCCCAGGGCATTCTTTGAGACGGTCAGGTTGTACCTTCCCATGTAGAGGAAAGCATAGGTAAGTCCCATGGGAAACCAGTTGAGAAATCTTCTTAATCGAAATTGTGGGGAATGTTCAGGCTTTTCTGATGCCATAATTACCTCCGGTATGAAAATATAGCGTAATCATCACTTATGGTAACCAAGAAAAATCGTAAATAAAATAGGGAAAGCAGGAATTTTTCAAAAGTGAAATTATTTTTATCTGGAGCTTTACAGATAAAAATGGATTGTGTTTAGCACCCGTTTCTTCTAATTTAAACCCCTGGATATGAGTAAATTTTATAAAAATGGTTTGTACTTCGAATGTACGGTATGCGGTGAATGTTGCCGGCATTCCGGAGGAAAAGTAGAAATCACCCCAATTGAGGTTCTCAAAATTGCCAGTGCTCTGGATATGACTTCGGTAGAATTCCAAAAAAAATATTGTCATCAGGAAAACGGATCAATTGAATTGATTGACAATGAAGATGGACACTGTATTTTTCTGTTGGAAGACCGCTGCTCAATCTATGATTCCCGCCCCTCACAGTGCCGTGACTTTCCCTTTTGGCCGGAAAATCTGAAATCTCACTACCGCTGGAAACAACTTCGTTCCTTTTGTCCCGGAATAGATCAGGGTGAACTTTATCCCCTGGAAACCATTCGTCAGAAACTGAGCAGTCAAAAAAAATCAAAAAACCGGTCTATTTCTTTAGAAAGCACTAAAGTGTAAGCGGGGGGATTCAGTATTCGGTGTCCCCGATTTCTAATTGATATTGTTGGAGTCCTGAGAAATGCTGGAAAGATTCTTTCATCTGCAGGAAAATAATACCACTGTCCGGACAGAGCTGATTGCTGGCATAACTACCTTTATGACCATGTCCTATATCATCTTTGTCAATCCTTCCATTCTGGCCGAGACCGGGATGGATTTTGGTGCAGTGATGGTAGCAACAATTGTTGCCTCCAGCACTGCCATGATCCTGATGGGACTGTGGGTGAACTATCCTATTGCCCTGGCGCCGGGTATGGGACTCAATGCCTATTTCACCTACTCGGTCTGTTTGGGGATGGGGTATCCCTGGCAAACCGCGTTGGGAGCCGTGTTTATCTCCGGTGTTCTTTTTTTGCTGCTCACTTTCCTGAAGATTCGCCAGCTGGTGGTCGATTCGATTCCCAATTCCATTAAACTGGCTACTGCCGCTGGAATCGGTTTATTCATAGCTTTTATTGGTTTGCAAAATGCCGGTCTGGTAAAGGGTAATCCCCAGACCTTAGTCACCTTGGGCCAATTTACCCAACCTTCGGCCTTACTGACGTTATTCGGTGTGATGGTTATCGCTGCTCTGATGCAATTAAAAGTCCGGGGGGCAATACTCTACGGTATTCTGCTCAACTGGTTTATCGGACTGGTCTTTGGCCTGATCGAATATCAGGGGATATTCAGTCTCCCGCCAAATCCTGCACCCACCTTCTTGAAATTGAGCCTATCCGGAATCTGGGAAGAAGGGTTATTGACCATTATTTTTGCCTTCTTTTTTGTGGATCTGTTCGATTCAACCGGAACCCTGGTCGGCGTGGCAGAGCAGGGCGGTTTTATTAAATCCGATGGCAGTTTTCCCCGGGTGGAAAGAGCGCTAACCACCGATGCAGC
>CAYVKM010000179.1:0-3763 GCA_964452045.1 uncultured Calditrichaceae bacterium | reverse complement strand
CGCTGAGTTGATTATCAATAAATTCATTCTGGAGTTCCAGGTAGTGCCAATTCTGATTAATCACAATCTGTTTGCTGATATTATACCCCAATAACGAGATTAAAATGATTGGAATGATTGAGAAAAAAAAGAAATACAACAAAAATTTTATACCAATCCCGGAAAAGAAACTGCGGAATTTAATTTTTTTCTGGATGGATATGTTCATTGGTGAGTTATCTTTTCCTGCACTTTAGGTAAACTTAACAGGCCATGCTCCAGGTAATAGATGTTCACTGACTTATGTTTGAGTAACGAGCAGATGAGTCTGGCCCTGTTTCCATCGGAACAGACAAACAGAACCTTCTCCGTTTGAGGAATTTGAATACTATCCACCCTGCTTTCGATTTGAAGAAAAGGCAGATTTATGACCGGCTGATAGGTCAATGGATTTTTGTACAACTCATTGCCTTCCCTTAAATCGATGATGATTGGTCGGTTTTCTTCCACCCATTGATAATACTGATTTGCGTGCAGGACTTTTACGTTAAACTGGTTATCTACAGCAATAAAGGTCAATGCGCCTATGAAGAGTATAAACGTTATTACAATGATGATTTGTGCGATTTTTTTTGACATCTGCAATCAGATTCCATCATGACTATTTAATTTCAAAAATATAGACGCTTATACGAATTAAAGCAATTTTAATATTTTACAGTTTGTGTGGTAATGTAAGGAGGGAAGAAAATGAAATTCGAACTTTAAGCCCTCGTAATTCTTATCAGAAATCCAAAAGTTTTTGTTTTTGCGGAAACATAATCCGTTTCGTAATTTATAAGGATTAAATTCTCCATGAGAAAGGAGCAGCGACTATGGATGCCAATACCTGGAAAAGTTTACTGATCAAGAATGATTCAAAAATTATTTTTTTAATTATGGATGGTTTGGGTGGATTACCCATGTCCAGCGGAACAAAAACAGAATTGGAGACGGCAAAAACACCCAATTTTGACCAATATGCCAGCGAGGGAATTTGCGGCTTGCTGGATCCGATCTATCCAGGTTTTACCCCGGGAAGCGGACCGGCCCACCTGGCCCTTTTTGGATATGAACCGGTTGAGTATAACATTGGGCGGGGGGTATTGTCTGCGCTGGGTGTGGATTTTGAACTAACCCATCGGGATGTGGCCGCCCGATTGAATTTTTGTACAATTGATCAAAATGGCGTTATTACCGATCGGCGGGCAGGGAGGATTGCCACGGAATTAAATCAGAAATTGTGCGACAAAATTCAGAAAAATGTTAAGCTTTCAGGAGTGGAATTTTTTATCCGGACGGAATCGGAGCATCGGGCAGTGCTTATCCTTCGTGGTGATGACTTAGGTGGTGAGATAAATGACACCGATCCCCAGGAAGTAGGAAAAAAGCCGATTGATCCGAAAGGAACTGATGCGAAATCTGAAAAAGCAGCAAAACATGTCAAAGAATTTTTAAAGCAAGTTAAGGATATTTTAAAAGATGAACATCCGGCCAATTTTATATTGGCCAGAGGGTTTGCCAAGCATGAAGCATTTCCCAATATGGAGAAACGTTATGGCTTACGTTCTCTGGCAGTCGCACAATATCCCATGTACCGTGGACTGGCAAGACTGGTAGGGATGACGGTTCCTCCGATTCCGCAGACATATGATGATATGTGGGATCAGCTTAAAGAAAATTATGAAAAATATGATTTCTTTTTTATCCACTTTAAGAAGACCGACAGCTATGGTGAAGATGGTAATTTTGAGTCGAAGGTAAAAATGGTCGAAACAGTGGATGACTGGTCGAAAAAGTTGCGGGAGCTGAATCCCGATGTTCTGGTGGTTACCGGAGATCATTCAACCCCGGCATTACTAAAATCCCACAGCTGGCATCCTGTCCCGGTACTATTGTGGTCGCAATATACCCGGCCTGATGGGGTAAAGGAATTCGGAGAGCGTTTTTGCCGGGAAGGCTACATCGGCCGAATGCCCATGAAGAATATTATTCTAATTGCGATGGCCAATGCCCATCGGTTTAAAAAATTTGGGGCTTAAAGAAAACAAAATATTCTAGGGAAATTGAATGATATGGATTTGATGCTGAAAGATAAATCTGTACTGGTGATGGCCTCCAGTGACGGGATAGGAAAAGGAATCGCACTGGAGTTTGCCCGGGAGGGCGCAAAAGTGATGTTGTTTGCCAGGAGGGAGGAGAAATTAAAAGAAGTTCAGGCGGAGATTTTACGGGAGACCGGAAGAAAAGCGGAATATGTCAGTGGAGATATGTTAAAGATTGAGGACATTAAAAAAGTAATCAGTCGTGCGACAGAGGCAAATGGTCCGGTCTATGCCCTGGTAAATAATACCGGCGGTCCACCTGCCGGACCCTTCGAGAAGTTTGACGATAAAGCATGGACCGAAGCCTTTGAATTAACCTTGCTGAGTTATATCCGGAGTATCCGGGAGGTTTTGCCAACGATGAAAAAACAGGGTAAGGGCAGGATCCTTAATATTACTTCTTCCTCAGTAAAACGGATACTGGATAATCTTTTGCTATCGAACACCTTCCGGATGGGGATCGTTGGATTGTCCAAAACCCTGTCTGGTGAACTGGGTCCGGATAACATTTTGATAAATGTTCTTGGTCCCGGGAAAATAATGACTGACAGAGTTGAATATCTGGATGAAATCAGAGCCCGGAAGGCTGGCCTTTCCAAAGATCAGTTTCAGGCTGGGATGCAAAAATCCATTCCCTTGGGTCGTTATGGAACCATAGAGGAATTTGCCAAACTTTCGGTATTTCTCTGTTCTGAAGCCAATACCTACATTACCGGACAAACAATTTTGGTTGATGGGGGATTAGTAACTGCCTATTGATCTGAACGATCTACGGTACTATTAACATTCTTCTATGGAGAGAAATCGACTATATAAGTAGACAATTGCCCGGCATGTTTAGCACACCTTTATCAATCTGGAATAAGTACTCCAAAAAAAATAATTTATAATCCATCCAAACAATGAACACGATCTCATTCAATTAACTCTCGAGTAAAATCAGTATTTATCCCCAAAATTTACCTACCGGACAAAAATTTTTATATTTCATCATTCCTTCATAATAACTCGATAAAATTTCTCCAGATTTTTGAATGAAACAAAAATTTAGGAAATCACTGAAATGAGGATAATAGATACTATTAAATAATATCTTGTTCATCACTTATAAAACTAATCCTGGAAATGAAATTTATCAGGCAAAGATAGGATTAATTAATATCATTAAAACAATTATATGGAGGAAGTTCTGATGCGTAACTCGAAGAATGTTAGATTGTGGATTTTTATGTTGTTGATCGGTGCCAGTTTTATTTTTATTCAAAGTTGTGCAGGTGTTAGAGGTTACGGTATACCCCCAGTTACGGTCCCCGAGATTGTAAAGATGAGCAAGGAAGGGATTCCGGCGCAGGAGATTATCAAGAAGATGAAAAAATCCCATACGGTGTATCGCCTGAAGGCAGACCAGCTGGCTCAGCTCAAAGAAGAAGGTGTATCGGGCGAGGTGATTAATTATATGCAGCACACCTATGTTGAATCGGTAAGGCGGAATCAGCAGTTAGAGGATTGGAGCTACTGGTGGCCGGGATGGGATGGTTATTGGTATGGCGGACCGGCATTCGGCTGGCCATATGATTATTGGAATTGGTATTGGGGTGATGACTTCAATTGGGGGGATGAGGACTGATTTTTTTTTCGAA
>CAYVKM010000178.1:0-3871 GCA_964452045.1 uncultured Calditrichaceae bacterium | reverse complement strand
TGGCATTTCCAATCTCCGAAACAATGATTTTTCATTTTTCCTATGGACACTTTTTCCAATTTCCCAATTACGCAGATATTTACAGCAATCTGCTATACCAAAATCCGGAAAACATGAGCAAGGAAGCCTTTGTTATTGTTGGAAACCCGGGAGTGGAACCGCAAAAAACGGTTAGCTATGAATCCGGATTAAAATTCCAGATGGGTCAGAACAGTGTTCTGGAAGTCAACGCCTATTATAAAGATCTTGAAAATCTATTGGGTACCCATTTCTATCGCCAGAAACTGATCTACAAGTACTCGGTTTTTACCAACGTAGACTATGGCAGTGTCAAGGGGATCGATTTCTCTTTGCGGCTCCGACATCCCAGATATTTTAATGCCATCTTAAACTATACTTATTCGGTTGCCAACGGCAACAGCTCTTTCGCCACGGATCAGGCGTATAACGCATACCTCGGATTAGAGGAAACCAAGCAGGAATATCCTCTCGATTTCGATCGAAGACACAATATCAGTACGTCGTTTACCTTTACCTATCCCAGAAGAGCAGGCGCTTCATCCTGGGAAAAAGCTATTTTATCCAATATGAATTTAAATTTGGTGGTTCAGTATGCTTCCGGTTTCCCTTATACTCCGGTGACTGACGATCCTACCCTTTTTATTCCACCAAACTCTGCCCGGATGCCCTGGACCGGGACAGTGGACATCCGGCTGGAAAAAAGATGGCCGGTATCAGGAACGCAAATTGGTGGTTTCCTGGAAGTAAACAATTTATTTGACAAGCTTAACGCCATCCGGGTACAACCCTATACCGGAAAATTATGGGATACCGGAAAACTTGACCTGCTGGCCACCGGAACGGATTATGTCCATGACCCCAGCGATGCCGGCTCTCCGCGTCTGATCCGGGTAGGTGCACTGGTTATGTTTTGATATGTCTAATTGTATTCAATGAATTAAATTGAGTAGTTCAAGAGGAATATAGAATGAGAGGTAGAGTAAAATTACTTTCTATTTTAAGTTTAATATTATTGATTTCCCCTTACCTATACGGGCAAAGTTTATTCAACGACCGTGATGAAGGTGAGAAGGTATACCAGCGTTACAAAAACAGGCCACAGGGAGTTTTCAATAAGCCGGCTGGTAAAGCAGACCGGGCAGTTGGTCTGATGGACCGGGGTGAAGTAACCAACGTGACTGGCAATTTCGGCGTTCTTGCAAACTTTCACCTTTTTGCACCGGCAATCCATTGGCCAAGCTGGGCAGATGATACCCATCAGTACTGTTTTGGTCTGGAACTCCTGGTTGGCGTGAATGGAGATGTAATCACTTCGATCAGCGATCCCAGCACAGTCGCGGAAAATTTCGACTGGGAAGCCCGGGATAATTCATACGGTGAGCTTTACTCGGGCAATGTCACTGTTTCGGACGGTTCACCCTGGCTGGCCAGTTCGGATAATCCGGCCAGCTGGCCCTTAAACCAGAACAACCGGCCCTTTTGGCCAGGTCCGTTTCGTTATGACCCGGCAACCGGCGGTCAAAAGACGGGTGAATTTGTTTCCGAGAGAGATATCTATGCCGAGTTCACCGATCAAAACAACATTAACGGGCCATACGGAATAAAGGTATTACAGAAAAACTATTCATTCAGCCGAAGTTACGCCCAGAATTTTATCATCTTCGATTTTGAAATCATCAATACTTCTGGCAATCAACTTGATTCTGTTTATGTCGGCTATATGGCAGATTTCAAAGTCGATTTCGACGCCCACGACCACATCCGGTTCACTAACATAAAAGCGAATAAACCCAGAGATCTGGTTTATTTATGGGATGCCGACCCGAATGAAGGCATCTGGGACATTACCGGTTATATCGGGCTCTTATCGCTTTTCACTCCAGAAAATAAAGGGATTACTGACTTTCATTTTTTTGACAATATTTACGAGCCGAGTACAAATGAACAGCTGTGGGAGATCATGAGTAGTGATACCTCAGGTTCGCATATAACTGTCAGCAACTATTTCCATGGCGATAATTACCGGATCGATGATGACGCGCTGGCCGATGATCTGGATCCCAGCGGACAGAAACTCGGGACAGATTTTGTATTCATCGTTTCCACCGGCTCTATTTCTCTGGCACCCAACGATACAGTCCATTCTGCATTTGCCATTGTTCTGGGCGCGACCAAGGATGAGATGCTGGCCAATGCAGAAATGGTGAAAAATATGTCTTCACAAAATTACCTGGGGCCAAATGCGCCAAAACCACCAATTGTTCAGGCCTTTGCTTCTGATAAAAAAGTCACCTTAACCTGGGATGGTCAAGCATCAGAAACTTCTAAAGACTTGCTTTCAGGTAAGATGGATTTTGAAGGATACCGGATTTATCGTAGTGATGATTTTGGTTTAACCTGGGGAAATCGCATCACCGATGAAAGAGGTAATCTCATTGGGTATGTTCCTATTGCCCAATACGATCTGGATAATAATATTTCCGGAAAGGATCCGAATTCTAATTTTTATCTGGGTAGTAATACCGGACTAAAGCACTCCTTTGCTGATTCTACCGTGAATAATGGTGTTACCTACTGGTACTCAGTAACCGCATATGACCGTGGTGACGTCACAACCGACTTGCCCGCTTTAGAAAGTTCCAGAGGCATAAGCCCCTCTGAACCGAATGTTGCTGAGGTTATACCTTCAGGAAATGCACAGGGATTTAATTTTGTCCAAGTAGAACATGGTGATTCATTAAATCCTGTTGGAGGACCTTGTGATTCTAGATTGTCAGTACGCATAATTGACCCAACCCAGTTAAATAATCATAGTTACAGAGTTTCTTTCAATGATGCAGGTCTAATTTTAACAGCCACAGATGAAGCAGAAATAGATACCATTATCGGAACTACTTTTGATCTTATAGATTTGACAACTGGAGATACCCTACTTCTGAATCATCCATTACTGAATGAAAGTGGTGATAATGTTCCAGTGATAAATGGATTTCAATTATTAGCCAAAGAAACTGAGCCAGCCGTTAAGGAAATTGGTTGGACATATGTACAGGGAGATACCTGTACTTATACCTGGCAGGTAACCAACTTTGATAGCTTCGCAAACCATCCCTGGCGTGAACCTCCTGCTATCTATAGTTGGGATGATTATAGACTTACTGTGGATTATACACCTAGTGGTGGTTCAAACGTTCAGTGGTATGATGTATTTACCGGAGAGGATCAGGATACATCTATATATATTCCTCTGAAAATTGAAGTCATCAATGATCCCCAAAATCCAATAGATATTGGCAGTACATCCTGGCTTGGTGATTTTGAAATTCACAGTGATCCAGGTTGGCGCGATTCACACTATAGTCCATTCGGATGGGATTTAGAACCTGGCGGTGCGGGATATAATCCAAATTATCCATGGGGATACATCTGGCCGGATGTAATAGTACCTGAAAGATTAATTACGGATACAAATACGGGACTCCAAAGAGCGGTTGGTTTCAAGTTGTTTACCCAAAATTTCCCGACAAATTATTTAAGCCAAGGTGGATTACCTAAAACAAGGCCGGCAGTTAAACCTCAGCAAGGTGATCAATTTGTAATCCGAACAAAAAAGCTATTCCGTTCCGATATCTATTTTGAATTTGAGACTGCCCCCCCAACCTACCAGAACGAATCAGTGGATTTAAGCAAAGTCAAAGTGGTCCCGAATCCATATATTGTCCGAGCCGGGTGGGAGCAAAGCGAATTCGAAGGCCGGTTACAGTTTACCAATCTGCCGCCCCAGTGCAATATTTCCATTTATACAACCGCCGGAGATCACGTTGTTACGCTAAACCACGACAACGGATTA
>CAYVKM010000177.1:0-3878 GCA_964452045.1 uncultured Calditrichaceae bacterium | reverse complement strand
CGGTGAACAATGCCTTTTTCGTGGGCGGCCTGCAAACCTTCGGCGACCTGAATGGCGTACGTGATCACCTGGTTGATCGGCAGGGGCGTATCATGATGCGCCCCTATAGCATTTTTTAATTCCTGACCTTCAATATATTCCATAACAATGAACATTTCACCGTCCGATTCTTCGATAGCATGTATAGTAGCAATGTTAGGATGATTGAGTGATGCGGCAGCCTGGGCTTCTATTTCAAAACGTTTTCGTTCATCACTGCTCTCGGAAATATGGTGTGGCAGAAATTTGATGGCTACATTGCGCTTGAGTTTAGTGTCTTCAGCTTTGTAGACCACACCCATCCCGCCACGGCCCAACTCTTCTATTATTTTATAATGAAGTATGTTTTTACTTATCATTCGTGCTTTCTATTAATATTTAACTAACAATTCAATAGACTGATTTTTAATAAACCAAAATAAAAAAATTATTTTAAAAAGATTTCAGGGTATTCAATTCTTTTAACTTACTCTTTAAACCGCCGGGCGCTAACCAGTCCATAATAATCAACTTTCATATCCTCACTGGTTCGTACTTCGCCCCTGATATTTTTTTCCAGAGCCATCTTCCAGCGATAGAATTCAGAGAATGTATGCTTCACTTTGTCAACAAGTTCCGCGAACTTCCCGCTTTCCTCATAAATATCCGCATCCTTTTTATTTTCCCAAATCGTCACCGATACAATCTCATTCCGGTTGCGCAGGCTTTCTATTAAATAGGCATAAAGACAGCCGGGATAGGAATTCAAAGCCGGTATAATCTGATCGATATATATGCTGCGGAATTCATCCACCTTCTCTTCCTGCAGCTTTAATGAAACCAGGCGAACATACATCCTGGGATTTTCCAGCGCTTCACTGTCGTCCCTGGAGGATTGAGCTGTTACCTCATACTCGGACAATATCGGTTCCTCCTGTACCGGAGCATATTGTACCTGTAAATCCTCGGATAACTGGATTTTCCATTCACTGGATTCCGAAAGAAATGGTTTGAGACGTTTCATTAATTTTTGAAACGTTTCGCTATTTTCAAAAGCCTCGGCCTGTGCTTTCGTTTTCCAGAGCGTCATGGAAATTAATTCATCTGACGAGCGGTTGCTTTGAATCAATCCTGCAAACAAACACCCTTCGATTTTTTGGAGCTCGGGAATAATACTATCGTTATAGAACGGTTTAATAATTTCCCGATAATCCATATTTATCTTTAACTGAATAAATCTCATAAACATGATATCACCCTCATTTAATAAATAGTAAAAGGTCCAAATAGGGTAAGAAATGAAAGCCTATTTTTTTTCTGACAAGCTGCCCGATATCAAGTATATTTTTCAGCTTCTCTTCAGAACTACCATGGTCATATCATCCATTTGGGGAACATTTCCCACATGAGTCTCTATTGTTTCTAATATTTTTCCAATAATCCGATTGGCGGGTTCCTTCCGATAAGCCATTATCAACTCCTCAAGCCTTTTTTCCCCGAATTCCTCTTCTCTATCATTCATGGCTTCGGTGATGCCGTCGGAGTACAAAACCAGCAGATCACCCTTCTGAAAAGGAATTTTTTCTTCGGCAAATGTAAACTGTGGGACAAAGCCCAGCACAATGCCGCCTGTCTGCAGTCGCTTTACTTTTCCATCGCTACTCAATAAAAACGGGTTATCGTGACCGGCATTGCAATAGCAGAGCTCATTGGTTTGAGTATTTAATATTCCATAAAAAAGGGTAACAAATTTTTGTGGATCTGTGCTCTTATGCAGCAGGGTATTAGAGCGTTCAATGCATGCTTTACTGGTGATCGAGGGGGAAGTGATGCCACGCAAAGTAGCCTGCACATTCGCCATCAACATCGCAGCCGGCATTCCTTTCCCGGAAACATCTCCCAAACAGAAAGCCAGGCGGTTATGTTCAATTGGAATAAAATCAAAATAATCTCCACCAACATCCTTCGCAGGTATGCTGCGTCCGGCAATCTGATACCCGGGAATTTCCGGCTCAACTTTCGGAAGCAGGTTTACCTGAATTTCTCCGGCTAATCGCATCTCTTCCTGAAAGCGCACATAATCTTGTTCTCTTTTGTACAGCCGGGCGTTTTCAATTACCTGAGCAGATTGAGCAGAAATAATCGCCAGCAACCGCTGATCCTCCGGTGTAAAGTTGGCATCGCTTCTTTTATTGAAAACCGTCAACAATCCAATCATCTTGCCCTTTAATAACATGGGTACGCTTAACAGGGATCGGATGTGACTTTCCTTTTCCGATATTCCCCTGAACCGTTCATCATTATGGAAATCATTTACCAGCAAGGGGGTCTGATGCTTTAGCATCCATCCGGTAAGCTGAGTATCCAACCGGTAGGGCAGGATATCGGCAAACGTATCCTGCTTTCGGACCATGGTCCGGAAAGGATTCTGGTTATCTTTTTCATCCAGTAACATTACCACGCCCTGCTCGACCTTTAAATGCTTTACACATTTCTGAACAATTAAATCGACGATGTTTTCCAGCTCCTGGGTGGAGGTAACTGCAATGGCAATATCATTCAATACAGATAATTCTTCCACGGCAACCCTTAACCGCCTGTTTTCTTCCTGGAGTATCTCCACTTTTTTTGAAAATTCAATGTTTTCCATAATTAAAATAATTCCTTTTCAAGGGTAGGCATCAAATCGTAATATTTTGTTCCTTTATACTGAGGCACAAACACAGCGTATATGATCAATAAAACCGCCAAATCAGACTCAAAAACAACCCATCATGTTGATATTTTTCCGGAGGTTTAGCCTGGAAACCACAGATGGTGAATTGATGGAAATAAAGATAGATAATATTATTTTCGATTGCAATATTTAACAGGGGGCTTTGTAAATTATTTTTGGAACGAGATCCAATATTGTACTGAATTAATATATCAATTATTTCCCGTTATCTGATGAATTGAAGTGTATTAAGAATTATTGAATTTAACTTCATTTTATGATCTATCTTATTTTCAGTATTCTATCCAGTGTGCTGGTTGCTGTGATTATCCGGTTAAACGAAGCCCGAAATCTGGATCGGGCTGCCGTGATGTTGTTTAATTACCTCACTGCAGCCGCCATCGGGATTCTCTTAATAAATGAACTTCCCTCAATGAAGACTTTTTCTATTTTACTCCCTCTTGCATTATTTACCGGGTTTATCTATGTGGCTACCTTTTTTGTCTACATGTATAGCGTTCGTCAAATGGGAATGGCAATCCCGGTAACCGTTACCAGATTATCCGTGGTCGTTCCGGTGCTGGGATCAGTGATGATTTTCTCCGAAGCTATAAATACTATTCAGTTTTTTGGTATTGTGATGGCGTTGATTTCTATTTTTCTGTTTAGCTGGAATGATAAAAAATTAAGGACCACCGGGGACCGGAAAGAATTTTACCTGCCCATCCTCCTTTTTCTGATGATGGGTAGTGGCGACTTCAGTCTAAAAGTATTTCAGGGAATTTATCCTGCTGATTATTTGATGAGTTTTATCATCCTGGTATTTGTAATTTCAAGTATATTATCCCTTTTCCTTGTCCTGGTAAAAAGGGTCATAATCACCCGGCAAATAATTATCGCCGGTTTCTTGTTGGGCATACCCAATTATTTTTCCGCATATTTTATTCTGAAAGCATTGCAACGGTTATCCGGTGCCATCACCTTCACCTTGAATAATATTGGGATAATTATGCTTTCCACCTTTTTGGGATTTATTATCTGGCGGGAACCATTAAAAAGAAAGGCTATCTTTGCGATAGCCTTTGCGATTATTTCTGTAATTCTCTTGAATATTTAAAGAATTAAGCCGATTTACCTTTCATTC
>CAYVKM010000176.1:0-3984 GCA_964452045.1 uncultured Calditrichaceae bacterium | reverse complement strand
ATCTCCTTCCGGAGAGTGCTGAATTATCCTTCCTTGGGTCCGTCCATACACCCGGGGATTACCACGCCATCCCTGGCTCGTAAAGACAAAGAAGTCATCTTGACTGACCAGAAGAACCTAATTTTCCGGTATTGAATTAATTCTTTAGAATTTTCTCCAAATCTTACCTAATGTTGCCAAAAAGATTTTATCCTGAAATACCCCCCATTTTTATATTTCCCAACTTTCTCTTCTCATTTTTTATCAAAATCCATGTAACCTGAATTCCATTCCTCCGTATTAGTGTTCATCAACAAGGTGTTCGAGCGAATAATTAAAGCGAGAAATTAAAAAAGCATGAAAACGTATTTAAACAAAAGTGGAGATAAATAGTCATGTCAAAGAAACGAATAATTCTGCTGGCCATTGCCATCGTCGTTATCGTTCTGATATTCATTACTGTTACCAAAAGGAATGGGGGCAGTGGTGAAGTTGCCGTGCAGACTGCCAAAGTCGAAAAACAGAGGATTGTTCAAACCGTAACCGCAACCGGACGGATCCAACCGAAAACCCAGGTAAAGATAAGTGCCGATGTGGCGGCAAAAATTACCAAGCTGGATGTAAAGGAGGGGGATTGGGTTGAAAAGGGACAATTTTTAGTTCAGCTGGACCGGGAAAAATTTGCCGCTGCAGTGGAAAGGAACCAGGCAAATGTCCGCTCCTCGGAAGCGGATGCCAAACTGGCCAAAGAAAATATGTCCAAAGCGGAAAAGGATTATGAACGGACCAAGAGTCTGTTCGACCGTAACCTGGAATCCCAGGCAGCCCTGGATCAGGTCTATGCCGCTTTTCAGGTGGAAAAAGCCCGCTATCAATCCGCACTGGAACTGGTGGAACAGGCCAAGGCCACCTTAAAGCAGGCCCAGGACGATCTGTCGAAAACCACCATCTATTCTCCCATGGCCGGAACAATCAGCGAACTGAATAAGGAAGTCGGGGAAATTGCCCTGGGTTCCCAGTTTCAGGAAGATGTGATCCTGATTGTCTCCGATCTGGCCGGAATGGAAGCCCTGGTGGATGTGGATGAAAATGATATTATTTCCGTCTCCCTGGGCGATAGTGCCAAGATCGAGGTGGATGCGTTGCCGGATAAGGTTTATATGGGTGTGGTTACCGAGATTGCCAGCAGCGCAAAAATAAGTGGTCAGGGTACTGCCGATCAGAAAACCGATTTTGAGGTAGAGATTACCGTCCTCGATCCCGGTGATCAGTTACGACCGGGTATGACCGCCAGTAGTGATATTGTCACGGATATCCGGGACAACGCGATTGGTGTACCAATCCAGAGTGTAGCTGTCCGGACACCCGACCAGCTTAAGAAAAAGGCCCCAACGCCCAGTGGAAATGTGGCCATTGCAGATGATTCAGCTTCGCAAGTTTTCGCCCCGGATAAGGATGGTTTCTGCTCGGTAGTCTTCGTGGTCAATGATGGCCAGGCCATCGCCAAACAGGTGAAAACCGGTATTCAGAGCGATACCCATATTGAGATTATCGATGGATTAAATGAAGGCGATGAAATTGTGGTTGGAAATTATCGGGCCATCAGTCAGGATCTGCAAAATGGTTCACCGATTGTTGTCCAGGGCCCCAATGGTAAATAATAGCAGTATGGAATATTAAACCTGTAAAAAGAGTGGAGAATTAGAATGAATTCGATCGTCATCAGAGATTTGGTAAAAACTTATAAAATGGGATTACAGGAAGTTCAGGCGTTACGCGGTATCTCCGTGGAAGTCGATAAAAATGAATATCTGGCGATAATGGGCCCGTCCGGATCCGGTAAATCCACCATGATGAATGTCGTCGGTTGTCTGGATACACCCTCTTCCGGCACATATGAGCTGGAAGGAATTGATGTGAGTCGTCTCAATGACGATCGGCTTGCCGAAATCCGGAACCAAAAAATCGGTTTTGTCTTTCAGACCTTCAATTTGCTTCCCCGGGCCGATGTATTCCATAATGTGGAATTACCCATGGTCTACAGTGGTATGTCGTCTTCCAACCGGAAAAAACTGGCCGAAGAGGCTATTGAAAGAGTGGGATTGAGTGACCGGATGAAACACAAGCCCAGCGAATTATCCGGGGGACAGAGACAGCGGGTTGCCATTGCCAGAGCGCTGGTAAATAATCCATCGATTATTCTGGCCGATGAACCAACCGGTAATCTTGATTCCGCCACCGGTGAAGAAATTATGGAAATATTTGATCAATTACATGCCGCCGGGAATACCATTATTCTGGTGACCCATGAAACCGATATCGCTGCCCACGCCAACCGCATCCTCAAATTAAAGGATGGTTTGGTGGAAAGCGATACCCTGGTGAAGAATTGGGAAGCCGCTTAATCTTAAATATTGGTGAAAAAATGAGATCGTTTCACGAAATATTTGAATCATTCAGAATTGCCGTTGGCGCTATCCGGGCAAATAAAGCAAGAGGTATTCTCACTACCCTGGGAATTATCATTGGTATCGTTGCGGTTGTTACAACTATGACTGCGGCCAACGGACTGGGGAATAAATTCAAGGAAAGTATATCTGCGATTGGTACGGATGTGCTTTATGTCTCCCGAACGCCATGGGTTTTCAACGGAAGATTCTTTCAGTTCCGGAACCGGGAAAACCTGACTTTAAAGGATAGCGAAAAGCTGGAACGTCAATTGGTTGAAGCAAAAGCGGTAAATCCCAACACCGGTACCAACCGGAGTATAAAGTATCGCTCGAATGTGCTGGAAAATGTAAACATCATCGGAACTACTGATAAACAGATTTTCATTTCCTCGGCTGTCCCACAGGTGGGACGTTTCATTGTTGCCAATGATGTGCAGTATAAAAAGAACGTCTGTGTTATTGGTTCGGAAATTAAAGACATGCTGTTCAAGGATGTGGATCCGATGAATAAAAAGATAAAAATCGGGCGGTATCATTTCCTGGTGGTGGGGGTAATGGAAAAACAGGGGAGTGCCGGCTTTTTTGGCGGCCCGAATTTCGATCGCCGTATATTTATCCCAATTACCAGCCTGATGAAAAATTTTGGCGGTTTTAACCGGAATTTTGATATTGCCGTAAAAGCCCCAAGTCAGGAAGCGATGGGCGATTTTGAATATGCCCTGATCGGGGAAATGAGAAAAATTCGCAAGTTAGCACCCACCGAAGCGGATGATTTTTCAATCAATAAAATGGATACTCTGCTGGCAGCCTATAATAATGTGATGGGTGTGGTAGTTTTGATCGGATTTCTGATTACCGGCGTCTCACTGTTTGTGGGCGGTATCGGGGTGATGAACATTATGTTTGTTTCGGTCACCGAAAGAACCAGGGAAATTGGTATCCGGAAAGCCATTGGAGCAAAGAAACGCACCATACTCAGCCAGTTCCTGTTCGAATCCTCTTCCATCTGTTTTATTGGCGGTCTCATCGGTTTAATCCTGGCATTCGGCGTTACCCAGATCATTAATGCCTTGTTATTACCGGCCAGTATTTCCATACCTATTGTAATCATCGCCATCGTTATTTCAGTCCTGGTTGGAGTTATCTCGGGAATTATTCCGGCTTATCGGGCAGCCAAACTAAATCCGATTGAAGCATTACGTTATGAATAAAAAAAGGCAACAAAGAAGATAAGGATAGAAAAATGGGTTTCTTTGAAGCATTCAAAATGGCGCACACCGCCATAATGAGCCATAAATTGAGATCATTCCTGACCCTGATCGGGATCATCGCCGGCGTGGCATCCATCATTGCGGTAATGACCGGTATTTCGGTTATCCAGACCACTATAGAAAGTGAGTTGAGCGTACTGGGAACTACTACATTTCAGGTTCAGAAATGGGCGGCAGGAGGACCAATCAGTGAAGAAGAAGCTCGTAAAATTGCCCGGCGAAGGCCGACCACCGTGGAGCATGCTGATGCGATCCGGGAAAAAGTAAAAACGGTGAATTTAGTC
>CAYVKM010000175.1:0-4067 GCA_964452045.1 uncultured Calditrichaceae bacterium | reverse complement strand
AGGTAATTCTATTGTTTTAAACTATACAGAGTGTAATCTCGCAAGTTAATTGCTGGGAACTTTTTGTTGTTAGATTTAATAAGATAAATCTTCTGCAGGATGCATTTATTGAATTGTTTACTTTTAATAAAATATTTACGATAATAGATAGGGATGTGCTCTATTAAAAATATTTGTCATTTCCGGGATATTCCGGAAATTTATTTTAAAAATTACGTAATAGATATAGAAGGGTACGTTTAAATGTTGCTCTTTAATAATATAAAGTTTAAATTGGGTAAGAGAGACTTTAACTTCAAAGAGGTTTTCATAATATGCTGGGGTTTTCGATGAGAAACAATTTTACAAGTAGAGTGCAAAAAGTAATTCGTTTTTCCAAGGAAGAGGCGATGAGACTTGGGCATGATTATATCGGCACAGAGCACCTGCTGTTAGGAATAATAAAAGAAGGCGAGGGTATTGCGGTTAAGATACTTAAAAATATCGGGGTCGATCTGGAAAAACTCAAACAGCGCCTGGAAGAAGCATCTGGTCCGGCGGGTGGTATGATGACCCTCGGTAACTTACCCTTATCCAAAAGAGCCGAAAAGGTACTAAAAGTAACCTATCTGGAAGCGAAAAACTTCAAGTCCGATATCATCGGCACAGAACATTTACTGCTTTCCTTGCTTAAAGAAAAAGAGGGACTTGCTTCCCAGGTTTTAGTCAGTTTTAATGTGGACTATAATGTGGTCTTTAATGAATTAAAAAATATTCTGGAAGGGAAACCCGCTGCGGCTTTCAGCAGTCAACCACGCTCCAGTTCGCAAAAAGTGAAAACACCAGCGCTGGATCACTTTGGCCGGGATCTTACCCAGCTAGCTACTCAGGGGAAACTGGATCCGATTATTGGTCGTGATAAAATTATTGAACGGGTTGCTCAGATCCTGAGTCGCCGAAAAAAGAATAATCCGGTGTTAATTGGTGAACCCGGTGTGGGTAAGACCGCTATTGCCGAAGGTTTGGCCCTACGTATCATCAGCCGGAAAGTACCCCGTGTTTTACATAATAAACGAATTGTTGCTCTGGATATGGGCAGTATTGTGGCGGGTACGAAATACCGCGGTCAATTCGAGGAGCGGATGAAGGCGATTATGAGTGAACTCGAGAAAGCAGAAGATGTGATTCTGTTTATCGATGAATTACATACTATCGTTGGTGCCGGTGGTGCTTCGGGTTCATTGGATGCATCCAATATGTTTAAGCCGGCGCTGGCCCGTGGGGAACTGCAGTGTGTGGGGGCAACCACTCTCGATGAGTACAGAATGTATGTGGAAAAGGATGGCGCACTGGAACGACGTTTTCAGAAAGTGATGATCGAACCAACTACACCCGAAGAAACCCTAGAGATTTTACGCTGCATTAAATCGAAGTACGAGGAGCATCATAATGTGAGGTATACCGATGATGCGCTCCTGTCGACTATCAGGATGAGTGAACGTTACATTACCGATAAATATTTCCCGGATAAAGCGATTGATGTTCTGGATGAGACCGGTTCGCGAGTTCACATATCCAGTATTGTCGTTCCCAAAGAAATTCTTGAGCTTGAGCAACGGATTGAAAAAATTCGCCAGGAAAAAGAGCAACATGCAAGGGAACAGGATTTTGAAAAAGCAGCGAAAATGAGGGATGTGGAAAGAAGGCTGCAGGAGGAATTACAGTTTGAACGAAATAAATGGGAGCGGGAAGAGGAATCGAAACCGGCGACGGTTAGCGAGGATGATATTGCGGAAGTAGTTGCCATGATTACTGGTATTCCGGTCCGACGTGTGGCAAAGAGTGAGTCCATCAAGTTAATTGAGATGGAAGAAGCTCTGAAGAAACTGGTAATTGGCCAGGATGATGCCATCCGGACGATTGCCAAAGCGATCCGGCGTTCCCGGACTGGATTGAAAGATCCGAATCGTCCGGTTGGTTCATTCATGTTTTTAGGGCCGACCGGTGTTGGCAAAACACATCTTGCTAAAATATTGGCAGAGTATCTCTTTGAACGGAAAGATGCCCTGATCAGAATAGACATGTCCGAATATATGGAAAAATTTTCGGTATCCAGGCTGGTTGGATCACCTCCCGGTTATGTTGGCTATGAAGAGGGCGGGCAACTGACCGAACAGGTTCGGCGTCACCCCTATTCAGTAATTCTGTTTGACGAGTTGGAAAAGGCGCACCCGGATGTTTTTAATCTGCTCCTTCAAGTTTTGGACGAAGGTCAACTGACCGATAGTCTGGGCCGAAAAGTGGATTTTCGGAATACCATTCTTATTCTAACCTCGAATATCGGAACCCGTGAGATCAAGAAAAACATTTCAATTGGTTTTTCACAGAACGAAGATGATTCCGAACATGGGGTGATGAAGGAAAAAATTACTGTAGAATTGAAGCGAATATTCAATCCCGAATTTCTTAATCGGCTGGACGATTATATTTTCTTCCGAAAACTGACCAAAAAGGAAATTCTGAAAATAGTGGACTTACTGGTTACCGAAATGAGTGGCAGATTGCTGGAGCGAAATATTACCCTGGAACTGACCGATGGGGCAAAAGAGTTTATTGCCGATCAGGGATTTGATCCCATATTAGGCGCCCGACCGTTAAAAAGGGCAATCCAGAAAAATGTGGAAGATCCTTTGGCAGATGAAATCCTGAAGGAAAAATTCACCGATGGATCTACTGTAAAAATAAAAATGAAAAATAAGAATGAGCTAGGATTCTATCTGGTCGAAAAAAACAAAAATATCAATGTAAACTGATTCCATTCAGGTTGAATTGTGCATATAGAAACCCCGGTTTAAAAGCCGGGGTTTTTTATTTCATCCATAAAATATTTGCACCAAACATAAAAACTAAATACTTTATTTATTGAAAGCGTGGTCTTTTAAGGAGCGAAAACCATAAAGTTGTTATTATGAATAGAATTGAAGCATATTCTTTTGGAAAAATTGTGATTGATAAAGAGCAATTTCAATCTGATGTCATCATCTATCCGGATCGGGTTGACGACAAGTGGTGGCGGCAGGAGGGACATAATCTGATCATTTCCGACCTGCCTTTTCTGCCCGAACATCAACCGAAAATTCTGATTATAGGTCAGGGTAAATTCGGCTTTATGAAGATCGGCTAGGAATTCCAAAATTATATAAAAGGAAATAATTTGGATTGCCGGATTG
Source organism: uncultured Calditrichaceae bacterium (assembly GCA_964452045.1). Classification (GTDB taxonomy): domain Bacteria; phylum Calditrichota; class Calditrichia; order RBG-13-44-9; family RBG-13-44-9; genus CAYVKM01. The sequence continues at coordinate 858 of CAYVKM010000175.1, read as the reverse complement.
CGAAGACAGGGAAGGCAGTGGAGATTTATAATAGTTTATGGAGTAAAGGTGAAAGAGATATGGTTGCGGCTTTCCATCTAACCTGCTAGAGTAAGATGATGTTGATTGCCAGAAAATCCGATTCAAATAATATGGCTCATTGAGTATATCTGAATGATAAGTAAATTACTGCAAATCCCAGCGCTCTTGTTTACTTTGGCATTGGCCACAGGAATTCTCCTGCAGCAGTATTTCAATCCGCCTATTCTTTTTCTTACGATAACCTCAATCTTCCTGATCATTTTCGCCGTATTGGTGAAAAAACACCGGATAAGCTTACTCTTTGTAATTTTTGTAATCATTGGTGCACTAAATTTCATGATCTGGCAGGATCACAATTTAAAACATCCCGTGATGGATTATTTGCCAGTCGATCATGTGGATGTTATTTCCAGGATAATTGATCCGCCGCCAGCGGAGAAATATAATTTCATCATCCAGGTTGAAAAAATTGTCTTTGCCGGAGACACGGTAAATATAGAAAGAAAATGCCAGGCCCTGGTAAAAAATGAATTTGATAATCCTTTACCGGGCGATCGGCTGATTTTTAAGAATGTTAACCTGGAGAGACTTACGGCACCAAGGAATCCCGGGCAATTTGATTACGCCGGTTTCCTGAAGATGCGGGGCATAATGGCGGCTGTTACCCTCACCCCTGCATCAGTTGTGGATTATGTAAAAGGTGATAGAGATTTTAGTTTTGACCGTTTTTTCTTCAGAATAAGAAAAAATATTTCCGGGCAAATCAGCAGATATTTGGATGATCAACCAGCTTACTTCTTAATCGCCATCTTACTTGGAGAAAAGGAAGGTCTATCA
>CAYVKM010000174.1:1623-4136 GCA_964452045.1 uncultured Calditrichaceae bacterium | reverse complement strand
GAAAGATTTAATTAAAATAGTATCGGATACCCAGTGCGGCATTGAGGTCCAGGTCTGTTTTCGGTGCCAGATTAAGAATGGGTACGATTTCAAAAAAAATATCGATGGGTGCTTCGGCAATGTAGAAATTAATACCCAGGGGAAACCTGATCCCAAACCGGCTCTCATCCTGAAATTTAAGGCGGGCACCAATACCATAATAAACCGGTATGGTACTCCGGTCCAGCCGTATGGCCTTGGGAATATGAAACAAATAATCGGCGTGCAGATGTAGGGCATCTTCTTTTCCAAAGGACCAGGCAATTGCACCGTCGAAAGCATGCTTTTGTCCAACCCACTTCTTAAAACTAATTCCGGTCGGTTCCCCGATGATAATACCAACACCCAGTCCTTTTTCTGCTGCCTGTGGCATCCGGGGAAACATCAGGATAAAAAGGGTAATTAAAACAGTAAGCTGAATAAGGGAAGATTTTTTATTTAACCTGTTCATAATTTGCTCCACCAATTTTTGTTAAGATAATATTATCGGACATTTCATGGTAACCAAAGATAAAAAATTTGTCAATAGGTACCGATGGTCGGATCAATTTCTCTGGCAAAAGCGGCCAGACCACCATCCATGCTGTAGATATTATTCCACCCCTGCATCCGCAGCCAGACAATAAATTGGGCGCTCCGGATACCGTGATGGCAAATTACCACGATTTCAACATCCTTATCCAGAAGATTTTCCGGTAACGCCTTGAGACGATCCCGGGCAATCCTGCTCAGCGGCACCCATTCCAGATTAGGGTGATCCAGTTTTACTTTGGCTAATTCATCTGCTTCCCGGACATCCAACAGGATAAACTTGTCACCGTTCTTTAACTTTTGCTGAACCTCGTGAACCGATACTTCCGGGGCACCATAGAAATTTGGCATGGATTAATCTTCTTGAATTGTAAATATCCACATAAAATATTTATTCGTAATTGTTTGGATTATAAACAAAAAATTGGAAGAGAGTGTTCCGGTGAAACTGAAGGATGTAATAGCATACCACAGATTAGGATTTATTTCAGCAATACAAACATCAGGCGATATGCTCCCTCAGAAAGTCAAAAACCTTGCTCTGATTGATCCGGAACTGTTCCATACTGTCCCGGTCCCGGATGGTTACTGTACCATCCTTCACGGTTTCGCCATCGATGGTAATACAGTACGGGGTACCGGCCTCATCCTGCCGCCGGTAGCGCCGGCCTACCGAACCGGCTTCATCATAGAATACCTTAAAATCCCGTTTGAGATCGGTAAATAATTTCTGGGCAATGTCCGGCATGCCATCCTTCTTTACCAGAGGAAATACTGCCGCCTTAATCGGAGCGAGTTGCGGTTTGAGCCTTAAAACCACTCGCTCGGTTTCTTCCTCATAGGCATCTACCAGAGCAGTGAGCATCAGCCGGTCCACACCGGTAGAGGTCTCGATCACATATGGTATAAACTTTTCATTGGCCTCCTGATCGTAATACCGCAGATCCTTACCGGAATATTCCTGGTGACGCAGCAGATCAAAATCTGTCCGGTTATGAATTCCCTCGATCTCGCTCCAGCCGAAGGGAAATTCATATTCTATATCAAATGCTTTTTTGGCATAATGCGCCAGCTCTTTTTCGCTGTGCTGGTGAAACCGCAGTTTATCCTTTTTGATGCCCAGGCGCTCGTACCAGGCAACTCTCTTTTCCTTCCAGTAATCGAACCACTCTTCATCACCTCCGGGTTTCACAAAGAACTGCATCTCCATTTGTTCAAACTCCCGGGTTCGAAAGATAAAGTTGCCCGGGGTAATTTCATTGCGGAACGCCTTCCCGATCTGAGCAATTCCAAAAGGAATTTTCTGCCGCCCGGCTTCCCGCACATTATGAAAATTCACATAAATACCCTGAGCAGTTTCCGGCCGTAAATAGACCACGCTCGCTTCATTTTCCACCGGACCCATAAATGTTTTGAACATCAGGTTAAACATTCGCGGTTCGGTCAGTTCCCCCCCGCAATTCGGGCAACCCTTTCCCCGGTCCACCTGATCCGCCCGCCAGCGCATTTTACACTCTTTGCAATCCACCATGGGGTCGGTAAAACCATCTACATGCCCGGATGCCTTCCAGATTTGCGGATGCATCAGTATACTGGAATCCAGGCCTTCGATGTCATCACGCTCATACACCATGGCTTTCCACCACAGCTCTTTCACATTCTTTTTCAATTCCGTGCCCAGCGGTCCGTAATCGTAGCAGCTGTTCAAACCACCATAAATTTCGCTGCTCTGAAACACATATCCCCTGCGCTTGCACAGCGATCCCAGTTTTTCCATTAAGGTTGGAGCACTATTTTTTGCCACGTTTAATCCTCGTCATTGATAAGTCGAATAATAGTCCTGATCGGAAAACCACCTGATCCGTTTCCAATGCATTAAAAATAAGGTGCAAATATAATTAGGGAAGGTACATTTTCAAAGATTTTAATTGAACTGTCTGCTC
>CAYVKM010000174.1:0-1523 GCA_964452045.1 uncultured Calditrichaceae bacterium | reverse complement strand
ATTTTGCTGGTCTCGCTCCAGCGACTGCCATAAACGACCAGCGCCCCGGTTTTTACAGTTTGCTTCATGTATTTTTAATTAAATCAGTTTTGTCTAAATAAATTCACCGGAATAATTATAGGGAGGAAGAGAATTCAATTAAAGGAAAAAATGAAAACCAAGCGTCAGTAATCCAAAGTAAATGGTCAATCCCACTACATCATTAAAGGTGGCCACAAATGGTCCGGTGGCTAAGGCCGGATCTACCTTGATTTTTTTGAAGAAAAGCGGAATTACAGCGCCAAAAATTGCCGCATTAATGACGATGATAATCAGTGTGCTTCCCAGCATCGCACCGAAAATATAGTCTCTGGACCAGAGGGCAATAAGTGAGAAAATCAAAATTGCCAGCACCGTGCCATTCATCAGGGCCACCAGAAATTCCCTTTTTAACCGCCGGGCGGTATCACCCAATCCTATCTCACCGGTAACCAAACCACGCACCACAATAATGCTGGACTGCTGACCGGTGCTGCCCCCCATGGCCATAACAATCGGGATGAAGAAAGCAGAGATAATAATTTTTTCCATGGTAGCAGAGAAAGAACTGAGAATGATGGCAGAAATAATTTCCCCAAAAAAAGAGAGCAACAGCCAGGGAAGCCGGGCCCGGGAAATCTGCATCACGCTGTCTTCCAAAACTTCCTCTTCACCGGTACCGGCAATAAGACCAAGGTCCTCATCAATCTCTTCATCGATAACATCTACCACGTCATCAATCGTGATTCGGCCCACCAGTTTTCTTCGTTTATTTATCACCGGCGCTACCATCAGATCATATTTCTTAAACATTCTGGCAACCTCTTCCTGGTCCATATCCACAGTGATGCTCAATATCTCCGGATCCATAATATCGCGCACCAGAATATCCGCCTCGGAAATGATGAGTCCGCGCAGGGAGACTGAACCGAGCAGGTGACCAAAATCGTCGATCACAAAACAATAATACAGGTTTTCCACATCCTGGTGCCTTTTCCGGATTTCCTCGATGGCCATTTGCACGGTGGAATTGGCATGGACGGCAATAAATTCCTTGGCCATAATGCCGCCAGCCGTATCCTCCGGGTAGGTAAGCAGTTCCTGGATCTCTTCGGAGCTTTCATCCTCTACTTTCTCGAGAATTTCAGAAGCCTGTTCAGGGGGAAGTTCGGAAATAATATCCGCAGCATCATCCGAATCCATCTCGTTGACCATTTCGGCAATCTGAACATTATCCAGTTTCTCCAGCACATCCTCTTTAACGTTCTCATCCAATTCCACCAAAACTTCACTGGCTTTTTCGGAGGGAATGATATGGAAGAGGGCCCGGCGTTCATCTCCGTCCAGGTGCGCCATAATCTCCGCGATATCCGCCGGATGCAGATCGGCGATTACCGGGAGGGCGAAGTTCATCTGATCGTTATCGATGAGATAGCGGAGATTCTCAATAATTTCATTGAGATCGATATCCTGAAGCAATCTGGCCATTTCCTTCTAACGTTAAA
>CAYVKM010000173.1:0-4151 GCA_964452045.1 uncultured Calditrichaceae bacterium | reverse complement strand
CGGATCGAGTATCTCTGTTTTGATGTTTTTTATTCTTCTTCCGTTGTAAGTTCTTTGCCAGAAATCAACACCGCTGATTAAATAATGCTTTTTGGCAAAATACCAGTCCGCCTGCAGTTGTACCCCATTTGTCCGGTGCTCGGCATTTGGTTCTATCAATAACGGTTGAACGCGGATGGGCGGATTTTCATTATATTTGAACTGTATAGAATTTGGTATATTCTCAACATCTCGTAAAATAAATTGATGGAAATATTTCAAGCGAAGTGCCAGAAAAGATTTACTAATATTGCTGATTTTATATTCTGCTGCGTACAGAGAGCGCTCTTCTTCGGGATAGCGAACCGTAGCATTTTGTGGGAAAGCAGAGCCTCCCGGCAAACCAACATCCCGGGCATAGAAGCGCTGATACTTCAATTTAATTTCATGATTACTGCGAGGTCTGATCCCCAGCTCTGCATCTAAATTATTATCCTGAAATTGACTATTTTGTAATATCCCCTGGGGTGTTTGAGTATTTTCGGCCTTTCGGGCAGTGCCACTCAATCTGGTATACCAGTTAGAGCTGTTTAAATTCATCGCCAGATTTCCGGTAACTCCCGAGTTTACCGAGGCAAAACTATTCGATACAAATCCACTAAAATTGAATCCATCCTCATAAAAACCGGACTTGGTAATAATATTGACTACCCCACCCATTGCTCCGGAACCATAAAGTGATGAGGCCGCACCCTTAATCACTTCAACCCGCTCAATATTGTTGACATCAATCAATGAAAGACCGGCGGCTAAATTTGTTGATGTTTCGATCCGGTTTCCGTCGACCAAGGTAATAATATTCTGACGGCTCAATCCGCGGATGTTAACCTGAGTCGCCCAGATACCATCGCGTGCCAGTGATAGAGCCGGTTCAGTTTGTAGCGCTTCGGAAACGGTAATTGGCGATAATTCATTAATTTCATTTGCCTTTATAACAGTTAGAGGCAGTGAAACATCCTTTAATTGCTTCTCATATCTGGTACTGGTTACTACTACTTCATCAGTGCTCAATATTTTTTGTTCCAGATAAATGTAGATTGTTGATTTCCGATTCGGTTCTATTTCTATGGATTTTTTTGCCGGTTTATATCCCAGATAGGAAACCAGAAGATTAAGTTTTCCAATTGGGACATTTTGCAGAATAAATGTTCCCTGATCATTGGTCATCGTCCCGAGGGAAGTCCCTTCTATCCGGACGTCTGCCCCGGCAAGCGGAGTATGTCCATTTGCTTCGGATACCTTCCCCTGGATACTACCGGTTTGCCCCAAAGCGACCAGATAAAAACCAATTATCAGCAGAAAAATATATTTTAAGTTTTTCATTAAAATCTCGTTACCTTCACTCTAAATCAAAATCAGATACCAAAGAGACATAATAAAATCGTTTTATGATCATAGTCAAAGAGGAGTAGCATCCTTTATTCTACCCCTCTTCTTCCTGCTTTATCCGGAATTAATACTTTTCCCTTTTCCGATAGCCGGTATGTAAAAGTTCATGGGAGCGATGCCCTAATGGTTCTTTCAGAAATTCCTTGTAGATTTTCTTTATTTCCGGATTTTCATGGGATTTTCGGAAAGGCAAGGATTCATCCTCCGCATAGATGGCTTCCATTCTTTTTTTCCGGATTTCCATATCTGTTGGAATGGGTTGTCCTCCGCCTCCAAGACAACCACCGGGACATGCCATGATCTCTACAAAGTGATAAGGAGATTTTCCATTCTCCAGCTGCCGCATGATTTCCCGCGCATTCTTCAATCCGTGTGCAACAGCCACTTTCAATTCCACTCCTTCCAGAAAATTCCATTCCTTCTTACAACCGGTAATTTTAATTGATGCCTCACGCACACCCTCCATTCCCCGGACCGGCTTGATATTCAGATTCTCAAAGGGAACTTCCCGGCCTGTCAAGATTTCATACGCAGTCCGCAAAGCGGCTTCCATTACCCCTCCGGTTGCGCCAAAAATGACCGCTGCCCCGGTTGAAACACCCATCAAACTATCGTAAGGTGTTTCTTCCAGTTTCCGGAAATCGTTACCGGATTGTTTTATCATCCTTGCTAATTCCCGGGTGGTAATTACATAATCCACATCCTTAAATCCGCTGGCGCTCATTTCCGGACGCTGCGCTTCAAATTTTTTGGCCGTGCAGGGCATTACCGACACAACGATAATGTCTTTGGGATCAATTCCGACCTTCTGAGCATAGTAGGTTTTTGCCAGCGGACCGAACATTTGCTGGGGCGATTTACAGGTCGAGAGATGATCTAGAAAACCGGAAAATTCATGTTCGATATATTTTATCCAGCCGGGAGAGCAAGAAGTAAACATGGGCAATGCCACATCTTTTTTATCCACAATGGCCGACTTAAGCCGGGTGAGTAATTCAGTGCCTTCTTCAATGATGGTCAAATCTGCAGTAAAATCGGTATCAAAAACCGCGTTAAACCCAATTCGCTTCAGAGCAGTAACCATTTTTCCGGTCACTCTGGCTCCGGGATCAAAGCCCAACTCTTCACCCAAAGCCACCCGGACAGCCGGGGCGGTTTGTACCACCACATGTTTTGCCGGATTGTCAATAACCTGCCAGACCTCTTCGATATAGTTTCGCTCCACCAGGGCGCCGGTGGGGCAATGGGATACGCACTGTCCACAGTTTGTGCAGACTACATCATATAAAGGCTTATCCAGGAAAGTTTCTATATTCATCTCCTCACCCTTATGGGCCACAGTAAGGGCAGACACCTTTTGCAGATCCGCGCAGGTTCTCACGCATCTTTGACAACGTATACATTTGCTATCGTCTTTTTCGATGGAGGGAGAAGAACGATCGATTTTTTTATCGACCGATACATCCAGATATTCTTTTTCCTCGATACGGTATTCCTGGGCCAGGTTTTGTAATTCACAATTACCATTCCGATAGCACTTCAGACAATCGCTGCGGTGTTCTGAGAGAAGAAGTTCGATTACATGTTTTCGGGCAGTTCGGACCAAAAGGGTATTGGTGAAAATTTCCATGCCATCCGATACGGGCATTGCACATGAAGCCTGTAATGTCCTGGAATTTTTTACTTCTACCAGACAAACCCGGCAGTTACCGGCAATACACAAATCTTTGTGGTAGCAAAGGGTTGGTATTCGGATACCAAGTCTTTCGGCAGCTTCAAGAATCGTTGACCCTTCTTTTACGGAAACAGGAATATTGTTTATTTTAATTTTAATCATTCGTGAACTCCTACTCTCTCTTAAAAAATAATTTCTTCTCTAAAATTTTCAGAAATCGAAATAAAAGGATTAGCAACGGATTGTCCTAAACCACATTTGGCAGAGATCCGCATGGTTTCGGCTAATTTTACCAGTTTATCCAGGTATGAAGCAGGTTTTTCCTTCTTCTTTATCGCCTCTATTCCTTTTAGTAATTGCTGACACCCTACCCGGCATGGGGTGCATTGGCCGCAGGACTCTTCATTGAAGAAATCCAGATAATTATGCAGCACATTGTACATTGACCGGGATGTATTGAAAATCATCATTGAACCGCCAGTTGGAATTCCTTCAAAGCCTATTATGGTATCCCGGAATTTTTTCCGAGGTACACAGTAACCCGATGATCCACCAACCTGGACTGCCTTGGTATCTCCATCTCCGAATAATTCAACAAATTCATGGATCGTCATCCCCAATTCCAGTTCATAGATACCTTCCACATGAGCATCGCCCGAGACGGAAAATACCTTGGCACCCCGGGAATCCTTGGTCCCCAGCATCCTGAATCCTTCCGGACCACGGCGGATAATCATCATGCAGTAAACCAGGGTCTCTACATTATTCACCACGGTTGGCTTCCCCAGATATCCATTCTGCACTGGGAACGGTGGTTTATTTCTGGGTTCACCACGGTGACCTTCCATCGACTCTATCAGAGCGGTCTCTTCACCACAGACATACGCACCACTGCCGGAAAACAAGGATATTTTAAAATTAAACTTTCGCTGTTTCAGACCGCTATTGAATTTTTCCAACTTTTCATTTAGTACGGGCAGCAAATAGTTGTATTCACCGCGCAGATAGACAAAACCCTGTTTTGCCCCGATAGCTTTGGCACAAATAG
>CAYVKM010000172.1:0-4160 GCA_964452045.1 uncultured Calditrichaceae bacterium | reverse complement strand
TGTGGCGAACTTTAACAGGCCGGTGAAACGGGTGGACTTGTTTATCAAGTCAGCCGCCCTGGTCAAACAATCAAAAAAAACAGTTAAATTTTTAATTGTTGGTGGGGGTAATCTTGAAAATGAACTAAAAAAACTGGTTCAGAAGTTGGCCCTGGAGAATGATGTCATATTCTGCGGTCCTCAAAACGAAGTGATTCCATACCTGAAAAATTTTGATATTGGGGTTTTAACTTCAGATTCCGAAGGATTTTCAAATGTCCTTCTTGAATATATGGCCTGTGGAATTCCAGCTGTTGCCACAAGAGTTGGGGGAAATACCGAACTCATTCAGGATGGCAAAACAGGTTTATTGGTGCCTCCCGGGGAAGTAAATGAACTGGCTATCGCAATATTAACCCTTCTGGAAAATGATCAACTCAGGAAATCTATTATTGAAAATGCCATTGCCCTGATCAGGACGAAATTTGATTGGAAAGTAAAGATTAAAGAAGTTGAAAATTATTATGAACAACTGCTACTCACCTGAAATTAATTCAAACTATAGGATCATAAATCTGTACGATTTTTAATATTATTATGAAGAAAGCAATCTGGTTCAGCTGGGAAAGTCACCGGAGAAACCGGGAATTAAGTAAAGCTCTCGGTGTAACCTTGCATGAATTTCCTGAGATAGATGAGATTAAAAATCCCTTTTTAAAGTACGCCCTCGGATTGTTAAAAACGATTCGGATTTTATTCAAAACGCATCCCAGATTAATTTATGCCCAGAATCCTTCATTGGTTTTGTCTTTTTTCGTGGTGACGCTCAGAAAAATATTAAATTATAAAGTAATCATTGATGCCCACAATGTCGGCCTTTTCCCAAAAGAAGGGAAATCCGAATTATTGAACCATTTAAGCAGGTTTGTACAGCGCCATGCAGATCTGGTTATCGTCAGTAATCCCGGGCTGCAACCGGTAGTAAAATCGAATGGTGGAACCAGTTTCGTCCTCCCGGATAAGATTCCCGATTTCCAACCAAATTCCAAAAAGAGACTGGATGGACCATTTAATATATTTTTTATATGCTCTTTTTCGGAAGATGAACCCTATGTGGAAGTCATAAAGGCAGCCAGTTTATTGAAGAAAGACGTGCATATCTATATAAGTGGTAATTACCAGAAAGCAGGATTAATCCCATCGGAACTTCCCGGAAATATTACCCTTACCGGTTATCTGTCGGAGGAAAATTATATTCATTTTTTAAATTCGGTTGATGCCACTATCGATTTGACCACCCGGGAAAATTGCCTGGTCTGTGGTGCATACGAATCTGTTGCCGCGGGTAAACCGGTTATTCTATCAGATACCAAAGCGCTAAAAAATTATTTTAATCAGGGGGCAATTTTTTCTGAGAATAAAGGGGATGAACTTGCCAGGGCCATTGTTCAGCTTATTTCACAACATCAAAAATTATCTGAAAATATATTAAGTCTGAAGAATGCCAGAATAACGGAATGGAATTATCTAAAAGAAGAATTAATGGTTATTCAGAATCAGCTCATAAAAAAACCTGAATGATGTCAGATAAAATTAATGTTTTGCACCTCAGAGATAGTAGTGGTTTGTATGGGGCTGAACGGGTTATTCTGACGCTTGGCAGAAATATTGACCAGAGCCGGTTTCAATTTTCATTACTCTGTATGCAGCGAAATGATGCCAGTAATCTGGAATTAATGGATGCTGGACGTTCTTTAGGAATTAAGGTGGATGAGATCCGGGTGGAAGGCCGGTTGAATTTTAGATCGGTTTTAAAATTGAGAGTTTACTTTAAAAAAAATAAGATAGATATCATTCATACTCATGATTTCAAATCCGATTTCTATGGGTTTCTGGCAACTGTATTTCTGCGAATCAGACGAGTTGCCACGGCCCATGGCTCTACCCGGGATTCCCGGATGAAAAGGCTTTATTTACTTCTGGCAGAAAAAATAATCTACCGTTATTATCATAAAATTGTGGCTGTTTCTGATGATCTGAAAAAATTTCTGATCAGGAGAGGTGTAAGCAGCCGGAAAATTGAAATGATCAGAAACGGATTTGACTTTCATATTCTCTCAAATCCTTCCTCGCCTCAAAAAATAAAATTTGATTTTAACCCGGACGATTACCGAATTTTCGGAATTGTTGGCAGATTGTTTCCCGATAAGGGACATACTTTTTTTCTGGAAGCATTCAAATCCCTTAAAAATGAGAACAGGAAAATAAAAGCACTCATCATAGGTGATGGACCTGCCAGAGAAGAGGTCCAAAATAAAATAAAAACATTCCATCTGGAAAATGATGTTTACTTGTTAGGATATCAAAATGATATAAAGAAATACTATCAGATTTTAGATTATCTGGTAATTCCCAGTATCCGTGAAGGCCTTCCCTATACCTTGCTGGAAGCCATGTATTTTAAAATTCCGGTACTGGCGACCAGTGTGGGTGATATTCCGCACTTAATAGAAAATAATAAAACTGGTTTTCTTGTTCCTCCGGGGGACAGTATAGTTTTGGCAAAGGCAATGTCCGGGATGCTGGTGAATTCTGAAAAATGTATAGCACTTGCCGATAAAGGGTATGAGCGGGTCAAGCAATTTTTTTCCGGGGAAAAGATGACTCATCAAACGGAGCAACTATACCAAAAGTTTTACCCATATATAAATCACCAATAAGGATTTGTTCCATTTAATCATTTCTGATGGGAATTCAAATATTCTTTAATCAGAAACTTTTCTAATGTTAATTCAATCACAAGTATATAAAAATTATTTTCGTATTATGGCAAAAATTATTGAGAAAACTATTATGGGAAATGAATTATGAAATCACCGCGAATTGGAATTGTAGGTTGTGGCGCTGCGGCAAAGCGATATTATTTGCCCGCATTGAAAAGGCATCCGGATTTACTTGAAAATCTCTGCCTGGTAGATCGCAATCAGGAAACCGCACAAAATTTAGCAAAAGACTTTGGGGGAGGACGTGTATTTGAGAATTATCAAGAAATATTAAAAGAAGTGGATGGTGTTATTATTGCCATACCTCATTTTTTTCACTTTGAGGTAAGCATGAGTTTTTTGAATGCAGGTGTAAATGTACTTTGTGAAAAGCCACTGGCAGAGACCCTGGCAGAAGTGGATCAAATGGTTGAGACTGCGGTTAAAAAGAATGTTTCTTTATCTGTAAACAACACCAGAAGAATGTTTCCTAATTTCCGTTGGATAAAAGACACCATTTCTTCCGGAAACCTGGGAAAATTGAAGAAAATTGATTATCAGGAAGGAAATGTCTTTGCCTGGCCCAGTGAAACCGGGTTTTATGTTAATCCTAAAGTCTCATCTAAAGGGGTATTACTGGATGTCGGTTCGCATGTAATTGATACAGTTTCCTGGTGGCTTGAGGAAAAGCCTGAGTTGTTGGAATATGAGGACGATTCATTTGGCGGTCCGGAATCCCTGGCAAAAATTCAGGCGAAGTCCCATGATTGCCAAGTAAATATTTTGCTTAACCGGCTTGTGGAACTTGATAATCGATTCTTATTAACTTTTGAAGCTGGTCAAATCTATGGAGGAATTTTTGAGTGGAGTCAGGTAAAAACAAAGGATATCGCAGACAGTGAAAAGACCATAAAATTAAAAAATGACGCCAAAACCTATCCTGACTTTGTCATACCTGTGGTGGACAATTTTATAAAGGTTATTACTGATAAAGAAAAACCGCTGGTCTCCGGAGATGAGGTGCGTAATTCGGTGGCATTTATTGAACAGTGTTATAAAAATAGGAAAAAAATAAATTCGGACTGGTATCAAAATTTGGAGAAAATCGTTGGATAAAATTAAAACAACCTTGGTAACCGGGGCAACCGGTTTTATTGGTGGAAGGATTGTGGAAGTGTTATACCTTACCGGGCATCGCAAGGTACGGGCGGCTATCAGGCAGTGGTCCAGTGCCGCCCGTCTGGGGCGGTTGCCGGTCGATATAGTACAGATGGATTTGATGGATCCGAAACAGATAGAAAAAGCACTTGATGGGGTGGATGAGATAATTCACTGCGCCAAGGGAACCTATGATGTTACTGTGGAAGGGACCCGGAACCTTTTGGAGGCTGCTTTGCGAAAAAAAATCAAAAGATTTAT
>CAYVKM010000171.1:0-4191 GCA_964452045.1 uncultured Calditrichaceae bacterium | reverse complement strand
ATCCCGCAACTGCGGGATCACAAAGACAGACATCAGATTGTCATCCCCGCATGTCTCTGGCGGCCTGCCTGCTGCAGGCAGGGGATCCACCTTTCCCCTCCCTGGGTTCTGGATCCCGGCTCTCCCTGTCTGCCGGTGCTAGCCAGGCAGGAGGCCGGGATGACAGAAATTTAGTCATCGCGAGGAGTCGCGCATCCGCGGGACGACGTGGCGATCTCCTAATATTTATGCCGGGCAATCCGTCCCTGGGTTACTTTTTCACACGAAGATTACTTCAGCATCCCTGCTTCGTAATGACGTATTCAATATTTCATAAAACTCCTTCCAATACCGCCAAATCAAAAATTGTTGCGGTTTATTTTGACTTTTTCATTTCAATCCATTAAATTAAAAATAATTGATGATATGTTTAATCCGGGAGGTGTAAATGATACATCTTTACGAATCTTCCAAAACTTCGCGCTTATTCTCCCACGGTAAATTCCAGCGGACTATTTAAAACAATGACAACCGGATGATGCACCCGGATTGTGCATCATCCGGGTTTGATTGACATAGATAATATTTGGTTTATTCACAGCTTTAGGAAACCCATCGGAGGAGGTGCGATATGGGTCGTTTTATCTGTGTTTTTCTGATGGTATCAGCGCTGTTATCCGGAATAACCGACGCCCAGAATTCCCCCTATTTTAACGAATTCCGGGGAATGGAAGACACGCTGGGGAATACCCATCTCTTCTATAAGGAGCACATTGGCGGGACAATCCAATATACCAATCACGTTTATCACCTGAATTTAACCAATCAGACGGATTCGATCCTCATTCAAGAGTCGTCGCACTGGATGTATCCCAATGACCAGAGATATAACGTGGTTACTGATTTTAAATTTTGGGATAATAATCCAGCCACCTATATTTATTGCGGGTTTGGTGTCTGGATTGATGCGACGGCTTATATTGCCCGGTATGATACGGCGAACGTTTATACTAATCTTGGTGAACTCGATCGTATTGAAATTTCATTCCAGAATGACAGCCTGGTTTATTCTGCCGGCCAAACTTCGGGTCCTTCCCTCCTCAGGAGCGATGACGCAGGAGTTTCCTGGTCTCCGGTTCAGAGTCCGATACTTCTGGATATGTATCTGATGATTTCTATGTCACCTTTTGATGATCAAACCTTGTTCAGCCTTCCTTTGGGAGGTGACCATTATCTGTCCCGATCCTTAAATGGCGGTATTTCCTATTCGCTGGTGGACTCCCTCAACAACTGGAGTGAAGACACGGAAATGTGGTTTGATCCGGACAGCAATCACATTTATGCTTTGAGTCCATTTTATTACCGATCCTATTTCCTGAAATCAGCTGATGCCGGGGATAGCTGGCAGTTGGTCACCGACGATACGGTGCAAATGTCGTTTTGTATCGATCAGTCGGTCTCCGGTGTGGTCTATCTCAGCAAAGATTGGGATATTTATCTTAGCACCGATCATGCAGCCACTTTTAACTTGTATCGCACAGTAGATCGACCGGTGATCGGTATGCACAAAAAATCAGGAACTGATCTGCTTTATGCCGCTACTGAAAAAAATATCTACGAAATTTCAGCGGGGAGCATTACTTCTATTAAAAGTCTTCCGGTAGCCATTGAACCCGGATTGAAGGTAGTACCGGAAGATTTTGTATTATACCAGAATTATCCTAATCCCTTTAATTCCGGCACAACCATTGAATTTTACTTGCCACAGACCTCGGAAATAAAGGTCGAAATATATAATCTGCTGGGCCAGAAGGTGCGAAAGCTCTGGCAAGGGCAGCAGATGGCCGGACAACATCAGCTCCGCTGGGATGGGAAAAATAATGCCGGAAAAGAAGTGTCGAGTGGGGTTTATCTGTACCGGCTTTCCACCGGAAAAACAGTTCTGACCAGAAAACTGCTTCTGCTCAAATAAGGAGGAGAGATATGAGAGTTTTGACGATCGTTTTTTCATTTATTCTGACCTTTGACGCTTTTGCCCAGGTGGATACGGTCTTCACTCAATTAAGGGGAATAGAGGATAGTTTGGGAAATACTCAACTTTACTACCGCAAGCACTATGAAATTGTAGACAGTTTTTATGGCGAATGGGATAATAGCGTCTATCACTACAACCTTAGCAATAATGTTGACAGTTTATTTCTATGGGATCATAATGTCGATTATATCGGCTACAGCGGCGGGGAGTATATTGCAGATTATGAATTCTGGGACAACAATCTTGGGAAATTTGTTTATAGTGGTGCCCACGTTGCGAACTTCGATACCTCGCCCTTTTTGTCCCGTTTTGACAGTGGTGATATACTCCCCTGGCATTATGCTTTATTAGGCCCTGAAGTGGAAAATGTGGAAATATCTTTTCAGAACGATAGTCTGCTTTACGCAGTTATTCTCTATTACTTATTAAAGAGCGAGGACGGTGGATTTTCCTGGAGCTACGACTCATTAGCTACGAACCATTACACCTTGATTAAGTTATCCCCCTTTAATGATCAGACACTTTTTAGTCATGGAGGATATCCGCTCACTCATAATTTATATAAATCCACGGATGGCGGAATTACCTATCATTTGGTGGATACCAGCCAGACCTGGTACTCTTACCGGAGTAAAATCTATTTTGACCCGGACAGCCTTCATCTCTATGCGGTGAATTTTTCTTATCCCTCCGGTTACAATCTTTTGGTTTCTGATGATGCCGGAGAAAGTTGGAATATTTTATCTACTCACACTGCTTCCTTAAACCTGGCAGTCGATAATCAGCAATCGGGTTTGTTATACCTTTCTGTCGGATCGCAGATAAAGGTCAGTTCCGATTATAGTGCCACCTTCAGTGATTTTGCCACTTTAAATCGTCCGGTCATCGGGATGTATAAAAAACCAGGGACCGATCTGCTCTATGCCGCTACTGAAAAGGATATCTACGAAATTTCAGCGGGGAGCATCACTTCCATTAAAAGTCTTCCGGTAGCCATCGAACCGGGATCGCAACCGATGCCGGAAGATTTTGTGCTTTACCAGAATTACCCCAATCCCTTTAATTCCGGCACGACCATTGAATTCTATGTGCCACAGACGTCCGAAATTAAAATCGAAGTTTATAATCTTTTGGGCCAGAAGGTGCGAACCCTCTGGGAGGGACTACAGTTGGCCGGGCAACATCAGCTGCGCTGGGATGGGCGGGATGAAACCGGACGGGAGGTTGCTAGTGGGGTTTACATCTATCAATTAAAAACAGATGGAGGGCAGCAAAACAAAAAACTAATATTGATCCGATAAAAATGAGGTTTTGGATATGAATATGGTAATGAAAACTTTGATCATCTTTCTCATTTTTATTTCGCTTCTGAGTGCCAAAGAGACCGGAGACTATTTAAATTTCTATCCACTTCAAACCAATAATTACTGGGAATATCGGACGATTAAATATCAGGGTCAAACAGTCTTGTTTCCATTCGATACAACGGAATTTTCTTTGACTGTAGTGGGAGATACATTATTTAATAATAGCTTAAATTATAAGATTGTTGAATGGAAAGATCCGTCAGGGTTGCTAACCAGCCATGACTATGAAAGGGTGGATACACTAACTGGTAATGTTTATAGAAATATCTCAGGAGTTGATGTATTGATAGATAGTCTTAAAGCGCAGGAAGGAGATACAATTTATAGTTTCTGGACCTATAGGGTTTGTGTGGAGATTGATTCAAATAATGTATTTTTTGGTTTTAATACCATTACTAAAAAATTTGAAGGACCAGCTTTAGCCGGGAGCGGTGGATATAGTTTATCCTATCAGATTGGAAAAACCAGAGAGTGGGGTGACGATGTCTTTACTATTATCACTAGTCTAATGTATGCCAGTATAAATGGTACTGAATTTGGTACACCTGTTCTAAAAATTAGTAATACTGACATAAAGTCCGATCAATTTCAGCTCTATTCTAATTATCCCAATCCATTTAACGGTGAAACCACTATCGAATTTTATTTACCTACTGCTTCGACTATTGCCATTGATATTTACAATCTGCTGGGCCAGAAGGTGCGTACGCTCTGGAATGGATGGCATCCGGCCGGACAACATCAGCTGGGCTGGGATGGCCGGGATGAAACCGGGCGAGAGGTTGTCAGTGGGGTTTACCTTTATCAGCT
>CAYVKM010000170.1:0-4195 GCA_964452045.1 uncultured Calditrichaceae bacterium | reverse complement strand
TCTCCGCCCACTTCTGTGGCAGTCCGCATAAATGCGGCAATCTCTAAACCATCGAGAGTGGGTACTTCCTTGGGAAGCATAGAAAGCTGAAGCTGTCTTGCTTCTTCCAGTTCCTTGGTTTTTCTTTCATTTTCAATTTCCAACGCTCGTTTTTCTGCTTCAGTCGCTTTAATCCGTAAGGCCGATTCTCTGATCTGTGTTTTTTGTTCACGTCTCTTGAGTTCGAATTGTCTTAAGCCAAATAAGAGACTGAAAAATGCAACAAAGTAAAAAGCATAGGCAATTTTCGTTTTCCACCAAGGTGGGGAAACAAAGATTCGAAGGGATGTTCCGGTTTCATTCCAGACACAATCATTATTGGAACCAATGACCCTTAGGTTATACTCACCGGGAGATAAATTTGTAAATGCAACCGAGTGATTGTTGCCCAGCTGAATCCAATTATCATTAAATCCTTCAAGTTTATATCTGTACTGATTTTCAAAATTGTTATAAAAGCTCAACCCGGCAAATTCGAAGGTGATAATATTATCCTTGTACGTCAAAAAGATACTATCCCGGACAGAAATACCTTTCTCGATAATGGGTTTACCTTCTTCATCATCGGTGTTAAATCTGGTATATCCGGTAAAACTTATGGGCGGTAGGTATGTATTCTCCTTCAGAGAATCCGGATTAAATACATTGAATCCATTGAGACCACCAAAGAGTAAATTGCCGGTTTTATTATCTTTTGCAAAGGCATTTTGGTTGAACTCATTCCCTTGCAAACCGTCTCTTTCATAATAATTCTTGAAAGTTTCTTTTTCAGGGTCAAATTTTGATATACCATTATTTGTGCTAATCCAGAGATTGCAATTATTATCCTCAAGAATTCCATAAACGAAACTGTTTCCCAAACCGTCTCTCTCTTCATAACTCTTAAAATTACCTGATTCCCAGGAATAGGTGCTGAGCCCCTTGGTGGTGCCGAACCACATATTTCCTTCGCTGTCCTTAAAAACGCGGATAATATTGTCATCAATTATACTGGTCGAATCACCAGGTATATGTTTATAGTGCCGAAAATTTTGAGTATTCCGGTTAAAGAAATTCACGCCACCACCAAATGTGCCAATCCATAAGTTGTTGAACCCATCCAGAGCCAGAGACCAGGTTGAATTGGAACTGAGAGAGGTAGTATCGTTTTCATCAAATTGGTAATGAGATATTTTTCCGGTTTTTTTATCCAACCGATTCAAACCCCCTCCGTAGGTTCCTATCCAGATTATACCACTATTGTCCTCTGCTAAAGCATATATCCGGTTATCTGTAATCGTTCCCGGATCTGACGGATCGTTAACGTAATGGGTGAAAATGTTAGTTTTAGGATCGAATGCATCCAGGCCACTGCTGTAGGACCCAATCCAGATGACACCGGATTGATCTTCTAATAAAGATTGGATGGAATTACTGATCAAACTGCTAGGGTTTGAAGGATTATGCAGATAGTGGATATATTTCTCAGTCTGGTGATCTAATCTGTTTAATCCCCCGTTTCGTGTCCCGATCCAGTAATATCCTTCTCTGTTCACCAGTATCGAGAGTACTACATTATCGCTTAGACTATTATCATTATCTGGATCGTGTTGATAATTCTTAAATGCTTGTGTGGCAGGATTAAAATAATTAATACCCCCCAAATTTGTCCCGATCCAGATCAGACCACTTCGATCTTCATTAATTGAAAAAATAAAGTTATCATTTAGACTATTTGGATCATTTGGATCGTTTTTATAAGTAATAAACTTATTGGTAGCGGGATCAAACAAACATAGTCCACTATTAACCGTGCCTATCCACAAATTTCCGTGCGTATCTTCATAAATCGGCCAGACCCAGTTATCCGGGATGCTGTATGGATCATTCGGGTCATGCCGGTAATGATAAAATCTGGATTGTGTCTCATCAAATCTGTCCAATCCATCAAAGGTGCCGATCCATAAATTTCCAGTATGATCCCTGAATACCGAATAAACCTTATCATTACTTAAACTGTAAGGATCCTCGGGATCATGTTTGAAAACAGTAATTTCGCCCATCCTGGTATTGGTTCTTTTCAATCCGGTTTCGCTGCCCAGTCCACCGGTCCAGACAATGCCTGAGGCTTCCCGAAGTATTGCACCAACCGTATTGACTCTTGCTCGGGTTAAATCAATACTATCCTTTTCTACGATCCGAAAGGATTCCGATCTTGGATTATATCTGTGTAAGTTGCCACTTTGTGTTTCAATGTAGAGTATACCAGCTTGATCTTCGATAATTGAAAAAATGAAATTGTCCGATAAACTGGTTGAGTCCGAAGGATCATTTTTAAAAATCTTAAAGGTGTAGCCATCGTATCTGTTAAGCCCGTCCTGGGTTCCAAACCACATGAATCCTGTTCTATCCTGGAGGATGCAGGTTACGGAACTCTGAGATAAACCATCTTCAACGGTTAAATGATTAAATTTAATATTGCTTTGGGACAGGATTTCCGAAAATAGAAAAGGTAATAAAATAAAACTAAAAATGGCTACTCTGGGCATGATCCAAATTTTTACCATCGAAATAATATTCTTGGTATATGTACAAATTTTTTGCAAATATACGATTAATTTTGACCATATCAAATACATCCCAAAAAGAAGAAGCCCTTGATCTCGTCTTGAAATCAAGGGCCTCATGATTTTACTTCAGCAGGATCATCCTCTTATTAGAAACAAACGATCCGCTGGTTAATCGGTAAAAGTATATACCACTCGCTATACCAGCAGCATTCCAGTACGTACTATAATAACCGGGTTCCAGCTGTTTGGAAATTAATGTCGTGATCAGATTTCCCCGGATATCGTAAATTTTTAGGGTAACAAAATTTTTCTCCGGAAGCTGAAAATCAATTTTGGTCGTGGGATTGAACGGATTTGGGTAATTCTGCTGCAACGCATATTTTGTCGGGTTGGAAATATTGCCAGAAAGCGTCTCGGTATTGTCTCCCGGTGTCTGATTTTTATAATTGTTACCGAAGACGTTCATTGCAAACTTCCAGGCATTGGTCAAATGGTTAAATATGTATACATAATTATTTTGCTTGGACTCGTCTATAGCTTTACCAATTTCATCATTAGCATTATCAATCAACTGCTCACAATTTGAAACCTGGCACGCCCCTGGTTGTTCTGCTTCGTCTCTTATAATAATCGCCAATTTATAAGATCCTAGCTTCAGATAATTTATGGCATCATCGATATTAGTGCCGAAATCAGGATTACTTATGTAGGAATATATGTCATTTACGGATTGGGTAATATTATCGTAGAAACTTAATCCTTTATTCGATTTTAGGTGATTCCCATCAGCTTCAAAATAACCAAGTGCCTGGGAAATCAGGGAGATTGCACTGTTTATGTTCCGTTTGGTATTTTTGTCCAGACTACAGTTATTGTTTGCCGGACAATATTGTGCCATTATCGCATTCAGCTCATCCAGTGCTTTCTGAATATATATTTTACCGGTCAGCTCTGTTGGGTTCTCATAGGGCGAGATATAGAAGGAGTGCTCGGTTGTTATCAGATATTGACTGTTATTATATGAACCGCTCGATGCATCATCTGAAGCAATAACAGTGATGTCATAATTTCCGATTAATTCAGTTTGAAGCGCTATTGTATAAATCCCGTCTCCTAAACCGGATGGTGCCAGTCTACCGGCGACCATCTGGCCATCGGGTGAGGTTACTTGCACACTAACTAATGCATCATTTATGGGTTCACCTACTGTTATGGTGTGTTCATCCGATCCACTGGATTCTCCACCCTGGAATAGTTTTGCTTCAAGGTTTACCATTACAGGCACAGGATTTCCATTTTGATCGTATTGCAATGAGTATCGCTCTTTGTCGGATTTAAATTGTAATATCAAATCGGCTTCATTTGAGATAAATACTCTTATGGGTTCAGTTGTATCAGGGGGTGTATTTTCAATAATGGCATAGGTCCATTGACCCAGACCGGGATTGTGTACCCGGAAGAATTTATATGGATATCCAATACCATTGGGTCCATAACCATCGATGAACTCTATTTCATATTTGGCATTTACCGAATCCTGATAATTGTCCTGGGTAATTGTACCTGGCGGAAGCGTTGGAGGATTAACCGGCACCACTCCCGGGGGG
>CAYVKM010000169.1:0-4216 GCA_964452045.1 uncultured Calditrichaceae bacterium | reverse complement strand
CGCTCTAGCCAACTGAGCTAACCGCCCTTGCGGCAAAAATATATTAACAAAGATCCAGTAAAACAAGTTTAAAGAAATTGCAAATTCTGACAAAATCCAAAAAATGGCAAATTGAGACTTGCCTTCTTAAAGAATTTTATTTACTTTGGTACAAATAAAAAAATCAAACGCTTAGATCCGTTTGTTCTTTGCCATTTTTTCAGATATCAGGTAGAAGAATCAGCTACTTTAATCTAAAACTGAAACTTTTGGTTGTGAGAAATATCAAAATAAATAATTGAAAAATAATTTAGTTATCGTTTAAAAATGTAACTCTTTAGGAGGAAAATAAAATGATAAATCGTATGATTTCAATCTTATTAATCGCCGTGGTTATTGCAACACTTGGTTTTGCTCAAGATAATGAAACTGCAAAAGAACAAGCCAAAATAATTCTGACTTCACTCAACCAGAATAATACGATGAAAGATAAAATTAAAGAAAAATGCGTTATTGCAGTCTTATATAATCCTCAATCCCCACTATCGGAAAATGAGAAAGATCTGATCGTAAACTCTCTTGACGATAATAAAAAGATTAAGGTGCATGATAAAAAAATCAGTGTGGTGGAAATTCCCATGGATCCATCGGTAAATCTGGAGAAAAAGATTATTATTAAGAAAATAAATGCTTTCTGGTTATCTTCAGATCTGGATCACTATATTAATAACATTCGGGAAAGCGCCCGTTACAATCAGGTGACCACAATTTCTACCAAGGAAAACATGGTGACAAATTCGTTGGTGGCTATGGGAATTCAAAAAACCGAAGATGGATATAAACTTGTTATAAATAAACATGAGGCCACCAACATAAATGTAGATTTAAATCAGAATCTGCTATCCCAATCTATTGTCATTGAATAATAAAATTTCTAAATATTGAAATAAAAAACCCCGGTCATCTATTGCCGGGGTTTTTTATTATGGAATAATCAATCCGCTAATATTCCCTACTCACCAATTTTTTCTTGAGCTGCGAAATATGCCAGGTGATATTGATTTCCTTGGGACATGCTTCCACGCAGTTGAAAATGGTATGGCAACGCCAGACGCCATCGTTATTGTCCAAAACATGAATGCGCTCCGAGATGCCCTCATCCCGGGTATCGAAACAATACCGGTAAGACTTTAGCAGGGCTGCCGGTCCCAAAAATTGCGGGTTCTTCCAGTTTGACGGACAGGAGGTCGTGCAGGCTGCACACAAAATACACCAGGTGGCCTCGTCTATCATTGCTCGATCTTCAGGGGATTGTAATCGTTCCTGGGAAGGCGGCTGTGTCCGATTGATGAGATAAGGCTTCACAATCTCATATTTCTTGAAGAAATCCCTCAAATCCACTACCAGATCCTTCAGAATGGGTAGGGATTGCAACGGTTCCACTGTGATCCGGGTCGGATCCCTGAAATTGGCCAAATTTGCCTCGCAGGCCAGCATATTGGCACCATTAATCTTCATGGCGCATGAGCCACAAATTCCATGGGCACACGATCTGCGAAATGCCAGAGTACCATCCTGCTCCCATTTTATCCTATGGAGCAAATCCAATACTTTTTCTTTAGGATCGGCTTCAACCGTAAATTCATCGTAGTGGGGTTTCTTATCCCCATTCTCCGGATTGAAGCGAAACGCTTTAACTTTGACCTGTATCATTAGTATTTCCTTTCTTTTGGCTGAAATTTGGTGATCACAACGGGTTTATAATCAAATTCAATTTTCCCGTCCTTTTTCACTGCTATTGTATGTTTCAACCAGTTCGCATCATCACGTTTCGGAAAATCTCTGCGGTATTGTGCACCCCTGCTCTCCTGCCGATTCAGGGCACCCTTGACAATTAATTCCGCGAAATGAAGGAGATTGTCCAGTTCCATAGCTTCGGTTAAATCGGTATTGAATTTCATTCCTTTATCATCAATCTGGATATTCTCCGCGCGTTTTTCCAGCTCGTGCACTTTATCTAGAGTTTCCTGCAGAGATTTTTCTTCCCGGAAAACACCAACTTTCGACATCATCGTTTCCTGAAGCTCCAACCGTATTTTTCCTACTTTTTCGTCACCTGTTTTTTGTTTGAAACGCTCCACACGGGCAATCAGGTTTTTTCGCATCTCTTCCGGTAGATCGGCCTTCTCATTTCCATTTTTGGTTAAAAATTGAACAATTGCTTTCCCTGCTCGTCGTCCATACACCACCGCTTCTAGAAGTGAATTGGTACCCAGACGATTAGCCCCATGGACAGAAACACAGGAACATTCCCCTGCCGCATAGAAGCCCTCAACTTTTTGTGTTTTACCATCCCCCAGTACTTCCCCATCTACGGTTACCGGGATACCACCCATGGAATAATGGGCAGTAGGTTGGATGGGTATCGGTTCTTTAACCGGATCAATACCAATAATTTTCCGACAAAAACTCCGGATCTCCGGAAGACGCTCGTTAATTTTCGCCTCACCCAGATGTCGCAAGTCTAGGTTAACATAACCCTCACCATTTATTCCTCGTCCTTCATTAATTTCTGTTTGAATAGAACGGGAGGCCAAATCACGGGGGGCAAGCTCCATCAATTTCGGGGCATACTTTTCCATAAATCTCTCCCCGGCATTATTCAGGAGATATGCTCCTTCGCCACGTGCACCTTCACTGACCAGGATGCCATACTTATACACACCGGTGGGATGAAATTGAACAAATTCCATGTCCTCCAGAGCCAGCCCAGCCCGGAGAACAACCCCCAGACCATCCCCGGTATTGGCGTGGGCATTAGAGGTGATACGGAAGGCACGACCATAGCCACCGGTACCAAACATCACCACTTTTGCATGGAAAGTTACATACTGACCATTGGTCATGTCATAGGCGATAACGCTACGAACCACGTTATCTTTAACCAACAAATCGGTCATATAAAATTCGGAGTAGAACCGGACATTATTTTTAACACACTGATCATAAAGCGTATGCAGAATCATATGACCCGTACGGTCGGCAGCAAAACAGGCTCTCAATACCGGGCCTTCGCCATAATTTTTTGTGTGTCCACCAAACTTTCTCTGATTAATTTTTCCCTCGGGTGTGCGGCTGAAAGGGCATCCCATATGTTCCAATTCATAAATGGCGGGATGTGCATCGTTTACCAGAAGTTCAATGGCATTCTGATCTCCCAGATAATCGCTTCCTTTTACCGTGTCAAAAAAATGCCAATCGATATGATCTTCTTCAACATTTCCCAATGAAGCCGCTATTCCGCCTTGTGCTGCTCCGCTATGTGATCTGGTTGGAAACAGTTTGGAAATCACAGCCACATCATATTTGTGGGATGCTTCTAATGCGGCTCGCAATCCGGCTAATCCTGCTCCAACAATCACCACGTCATGTTTAACAATCATTTCGACCTCTTTTTCTCTATTTAAATTTCATACTTTTATTGATTTTCTTTTTACAATTCAACATTTATTGGACTTCCGGCAGAGTGAGCATGGTGATAAACCCCAGTACGCCAATAAAAACGCCAATGACCACAATAGCCCCAAAAATGGTTTTTCGCCAACCGGGTTTCATATGGTAATCGCGGATAACCGACCATAAGCCGTTGAGACCATGCCACAAACCCAAGGCCACAAAAACCAAATAAAACATACGCATATATGGATTGGATAATCTCTCCACGATGGTTGCCCAATCATGACCGTAATCCCAGGTGTTATGGGCAATATAAAAATGGACTAAGACCTGAATAAATAATACAATACCGGTCACCCTCTGGAAATACCAGCCAAATGCGCCCGATGTACTGGAACCTTCATATTTAAATGACATTTTTTATCC
The DNA here is from genome assembly GCA_964452045.1 of uncultured Calditrichaceae bacterium. GTDB lineage: Bacteria > Calditrichota > Calditrichia > RBG-13-44-9 > RBG-13-44-9 > CAYVKM01. The sequence continues at coordinate 355 of CAYVKM010000169.1, read as the reverse complement.
TCCTTTGGATATAATGGTTATAAAAACATGATTGCGCCCATGCCAAAGAAGAGAATAATACTTAACACGAGAACGCCGGTTAATAGTTGTTTTTGGTATCGGGCTCCGTTGAAGTAATCAACCAAAAAGATCCGGATACCATTTAGCGAATGATAGACAACTACACTAAAGAGGCACCACTCCAGCACCATCAGCAGCGGATGCCGAAATATCTGCATCTCATCCTGCCAACCGGGCTTATTGTGCAGACCACTAACCAGATAGATGTGAATGAGGATATAACCGGTAAGTGCCAAACCGGATAAACGATGCAGTATATACCCCCAGGTACCGTAATGTTTTACGTATCGCATAA
>CAYVKM010000168.1:0-4222 GCA_964452045.1 uncultured Calditrichaceae bacterium | reverse complement strand
TATCAATCCGACCAGCCCGGAAGAGGCAGCTCAATATTTGAGAAAAATAAATTTATAAACCTGAGGTTTTAAATGAAGTCATTAAAAATATGCTATGTATCATCGGAAGTCGTACCTTTTGCCAAGACTGGCGGATTGGCAGATGTAGCCGGTGCTCTGCCCATTGCCCTGAAGGAATCAGGACAGGATATCCGATTGATGATGGCAAATTATAAATCGATAAATGAACGGAAATTCGTCCTGCGGGAAGTCATTCGGCTCAAGGAGGTTCATGTAACTCTGGGTGAGGAAACCAAGATTGTCGATGGTAAAACCGCTTTTCTCCCCAATTCAAAGGTCCATGTCTATTTTCTCCATATACCGGAATATTTCGATCGGAAAGAATTATACACCGATCCAACCACCGGAAAAGATTTTGAGGATAATGCCGAACGTTTTGCTTTCTTCAGCAGATCGGTTTTGGAAACCTTAAAACTGCTCTACTGGCAGCCGGACATTATCCATTGCAACGAATGGCAGACTGCCCTGATTCCATTTTACCTGAAAACCCTTTACAAGGATGACGAATTCTTCAAGAATACCCGGACAGTCTTTACTATCCATAACCTGGCCTACCAGGGTGTGTTTCCCAAGGAGAAAGCAAAAAAGATTGATGTGCCGGCGGAATATGTGAAAGCCGGGGGCGCCTTCGAACTCTATGGCAACCTGAATCTGCTGAAAGGGGGCCTCATATTCTCCGATATGCTGACTACAGTAAGCGAAAAATACGCCCAGGAAATCATGACCGATAAGGAGTACGGTTACGGATTTGAGAAGCTCCTCGCCAAGGAGAAAAAGGAAATTTGTGGCATCCTGAACGGCGTGGACTATGATAACTGGGATCCGGAGACCGACAATATTATTCCGCAATCCTATAACGCCGAGACTGTGAAAAAGAAGCGGGTAAACAAGCAGGCACTGTGCAAACAGAACAATCTCAAATTTGATGAAAAAATTCCGGTCATCGGCATTATTTCCCGGCTGGCAGATCAGAAGGGATTTGATCTGATTGCCGAAGCTGCCGAAGAACTCATGAAAATGGACCTGCAAATGGTGATCCTGGGAACCGGTGATCCGAAATATCATCAGCTGCTGGAAAAACTGGCCAAAAAGTATCCCGATAAACTGGCGGTGAATATACGCTTCGACAATAAGCTGGCCCATCTGATTGAAGCCGGTTCGGATATGTTCCTGATGCCATCCCGCTACGAACCATGCGGTTTAAACCAGATGTACAGTCTCAAGTACGGTACGGTGCCCATTGTGCGGGAAACCGGGGGACTGGCGGATACCATCACTAATTACGACAAGAAGACCGGGGAAGGAAATGGTTTTACCTTCAAGGCCTACAAGTCCAAGGAAATGGTTGATGCGATCAAACGGGCGGTGAAGACATTTCAGGATCAGGAAAGCTGGATAAAGATCCAGCGGACCGGCATGGCTGCGGATTATTCCTGGGAGCAGTCCGCCAAAAAATACATGGATTTGTACGAAAAAGTGATGCAGAAATAGAATCTTATTGTAAACAAAAGCAAGCCTCCGCTGCAACTCCGGAGGCTTTTTTAATTATAGAGGCATTAAATAAACTATATTTGATGATTGAATATTTAATAAAGACAAAGAAGGGTCATTCCCTGCCTGCTGCAGGCAGGCGACCGAAGCGAATAGAATGAGCGAACGGAGGAATCTATGAAGATTTCTCGATTCCGTCCGTCATATGACGAACTCCACTCGAAATGACTCCGTGATTAATTAATAGATAGAAACTAATGAAGTACTCGACCTATCCGGAAAGCTGATATGAAAAAAACACCGGCCATCTTTATCGACCGGGACGGGACCATCAACCAGGAAGTCGGCTACATTGGCCAGGTGAAAGACCTGATACTGATTCCCGGTTCGGCCGAGGCCATCCGCCTGGTCAACCAGTCTGGCCGAAAGGTGGTGGTTATCAGCAATCAATCCGGGGTGGCCCGTGGCTATTTTGACGAACAGGTGGTTAAAACGATTAATGCCGCCCTGATCAAAATGCTGGCAGCGGAACAGGCGCGGGTGGATGGCATCTATTACTGTCCGCATCATTTAAAAGGATATCCGCCCTACAACATCGAATGTTCCTGCCGGAAGCCGGCCTCCGGGATGCTGCTGCAGGCGGCAGAGGAGCTGAATCTCGATCTTACCCAATCTGCGGTGATCGGAGATAAATATACCGATGTCCTCACCGGCCACCGGCTGGGAATACCTGGCCTGCTGGTGAGAACCGGATTCGGGGAGAGGGAGATTGAAAAACATTCCGCCACCTGGAATAAAGCCCCGGATTTTATCGCTGCCGACTTGCTGGAAGCCGTCCGATGGCTGCTTCAGGACAAAGCTTTCCAGAAATAACCAACCCAACATTTCACGAAGACACTTTCCTAACCGGAAGAAAAAGAATCGCAATTTTAAAAATCCCGTTTTAATCCCTTGACTATTTAGTATGGAATTGCTTATTTTTTGTTATCGAAATAAAATTGCGGAGATGGATTTCATGATGATAGCATGTTTCCTGCAGGAAGTACTGCTTCTATTATCATGGCACAGCAAAGCAATACTCGTCTGTTTTATTTGATTTAAATTAAAACTGAGAGTTTTTGATGAAGACCTTCTTATATACCTTACTTTTTCTGATCCCAATATTTTCCCTGACCACATCTGTTCAGCGGGTCATTGCCAAAAGACATTTAAATTTGCGTTACCAAATTGAATACCTGGACGGTAAGATACTAAAACTTACCGATAGAGAAGCCGGCCTGAGCAAATATGTGGATGTATCCGATCAAAACATTGATGTAAGGAATATAAAAACCGAACAGGTATTTGACCTGATTAACGAAGATACCACTCTCTATAATTGGAAATTTACTCGCCGGAAAATGTTTCCGGTTGGATGTATCCAAGGTTACCCAATGGTTATCGGTGATTTCAACCACAATGGCCATACCGATTTGGCGGGTACATATAAAATACCGCAAAATATCCAAATGGCTGATTGTGCGGTGCTGGAAGTTTATCCGGATACCAGCTATCAGATTAAAAAAATCTATCAGGATTCTGCAGCAGCAATATTAGCCTATACTGATGTAGACAATGATAATTTATTTGAATTCAATTTAAAAAGAATACAGCATTTTACAAATTACGAGAGCACCTTTCAGGACTCACTTCCGGATAGTCTAAATTTCATATATCAGATGTGGCAGATTAGCTCCCAAATTGGTGCGGAAGTTTTTACTGATATGGATAATGACGGCATAATAGATGTCCTCTATCTTGGTGATGATTCCCTGCCCCCCTCGGGTCAAAAAATATATGTGGCCGAATATGATTCTAATCTCCATAATTTTAACAAAAGATATAGCATTCGTCCACAACCCGATTGGTACACCTACGGATTTAGTGTGGGGGATTTTGACCAGGATGGATACAAGGAATTTGCTACCGGAAGCATCCACGGTCATGTCTATGTCTTTGAAAACACCGGCAATGACAGTTACAGCTTCATCTTTAGCGATACCATAACCGCCCCCAATGCCTATATGACCTGTGCCACCAATGATATAGACAACAATGGTAAACCGGAATTCTTTGTGGGAGGATCAGCCTATTACATGGGTATACCGGCTTCCCGGATTTACTGGTTTGAAGCAGACGCCAATAACCATTACCAGAAGATGCGTTCGTTTTTCCTGCTGGGAACCGATGTATTGGGGAATACGGTTCTGTACCATTATGATGTGGACAATGATGGTAAGGATGAGCTGGTATTCTGCTTTTCCTTTGTGGTAGTGATCCTGAAGTGGAATTCCTCTGGTTATTTCGATCTTTACTACCTGGACTGGTGGGAAAACTGGGATCAGGAAATACATGGTATAAATATTTATGATTTATTTGGGAATAATAGCAAAGATTTACTCATTGGAGTAGAAGATGTAGAACAAACTCCCAGAATTAAATCATATTACTATAACAATAATACGTTAAGTGGAATACAGGAACCACCGGCAAATGAACCGGTTATCACTAATTTTAGTTTAGATCAAAATTTTCCCAATCCCTTTAACAGTATGACCACTATAAAATACCAGGTTAGCAAAAGTGTATTGGTTAACCTGATCGTTTATGACTTAACCGGAAAGGAGGTGAT
>CAYVKM010000167.1:0-4225 GCA_964452045.1 uncultured Calditrichaceae bacterium | reverse complement strand
CCGGCAGAAAAAGGGGAGTTGATCTTTTTTGTGGGCGGCGAAGAAAGCGATGTCCGAAAATGTGAACCGCTGTTCCAGGCGATGGGCAGGAAACATCTGCACCTCGGCGGACACGGTTCGGGAACCTCACTCAAGATTGTGTTCAATCTATTACTGGGGCATGCCATGATCGCTTTCGCCGAAGGCATGGCTCTGGGAGTATCGCTCGGTCTGAATAAAAAAAAGCTGCTGGATATTCTGGTGCCATCCTATGTGGAGCCGCCCTTCATGGAGTTGAAGAAGCCAAAATTAGAGAAAAATGATTATAGCGCTGATTTCCCCTTGAAATGGATGCACAAGGATCTGCAGCTGGCATCGCAGACTGCTTTTGAACAGGGTATTGCTCTGCCCGGGGTAAATGTGATCAAGGAAATTTATCAGCTGGCTAGCCAGAGCGGTTATGCCGAGAAAGATTTTTCCGCCATATTTCAATTTTTTCAGGAGAGTATTAAGTAAGTACTAAAACCTGATAGAAAATAGAATCTGATCGGTGTCCGGCTGACATTTTTAATATTTTCTTTGCATTCTGTTTGTATGCCTGCGGCAATTTTATTATTTTAACGCTCGTATTTTATTCCTGCTTTATTTATTTCCGAAAGGCAACCAATGCTTTACTTTCTATTGATGATTTTAGTCAGTTATCTGGTTGGCTCTTTTCCGACGGCCATCGTCTATGGCAAATTAACCCGAAAAATGGACATTCGTCAGCATGGCAGCGGAAATGCCGGAGCGACCAATGTCTTTCGGGTAATGGGTTGGAAAGCCGGTTTGCTGGTACTTTTGATCGATATGCTGAAGGGTTTACTGGCAACGGTCCTGTTTTATAAAATTGCCGTAGGAGCCATATCCATCACCCCGGTTCTGCTTCAGATTATTGCCGGCCTATTCGCAGTCTTCGGTCATATCTGGACAATTTTCGCCGGATTTAAAGGGGGCAAAGGTGTTGGTACCGGTGCCGGTATGATTATCGGTCTGGTGCCCGGCGCAGTCCTGCTGGGTATCATTGTTTTTATCATCACAGTGGCGCTCACCCGTTATGTCTCCCTGGGATCAATTCTGGCATCGCTAACCATCCCGATCTATTTATTCATCAATCATTTTCTATTAAATCAACCGGAATCAACGGCCATCCTGATCTTCGGCATCTTTATTCCCATACTCATCATTTTTACCCATCGCAGCAATATTCAACGCTTGATAAAAGGTGCGGAAAATAAAATTAAATTCAGCAAATCGAAAAATTGAGGACATATATGACCAAGGTTGTGATGCAAACCGACATCCCCGGCGCCCGGCTGATTAACCGGGGAAAGGTACGGGATATTTATGATGCCGGGGACAATTTGCTTATTGTTACCACAGACCGGATCTCGGCATTTGATGTGATCATGAATGATGGGATTCCCTACAAGGGGATCGTTCTGAACCAGATTTCCAAATACTGGTTTGCGAAAACCAAAGAAATTATCAAGAACCATTTTATCAGTGATAATGTGGATCGATTTCCGGAAGTCTTCAGGAAACATCGTGATGCGCTGAAGGGCCGTTCCATGCTGGTCCGGAAGGCCAATCCCTTTCCGGTGGAATGCATCGTCCGGGGATATCTGGCCGGTTCTGCCTGGAAGGATTACCAAAAATCAACCAATTTGTATGGCCACCAGCTTCCCGTAAATCTGAAGAACTCATCCAAATTGCCCTCTCCCATTTTTACCCCCAGCACCAAGGCTGAGGAAGGACACGATATCAACATTACCTATGAGGATATGCAAAATATCGTCGATCCCGAGGTGAGCAAAAAGATAAAGAGTTATAGTTTGGCGATTTATAAAACCGGAGTGTGGGATGCCGAGGAAAAGGGCATCATCATTGCCGATACCAAGTTCGAATTTGGTCTGTATAAAGGGGAGATCATGCTGATAGATGAAGTACTGACCCCGGATTCTTCCCGCTTCTGGCCGGCAACCGAATATGAAACCGGGAAAAACCAACCCAGCCTGGATAAACAGTACCTGCGGGATTACCTGGAGAGTCTGGACTGGGGTAAAACACCACCACCACCAAAATTGCCGAAAGAGATCATCGAAAATACCTCCAAAAAATATCAGGACATCTTAAATATCCTGACCGGAAAAACAGTTCAGGATATCTTGAAATAACGGGACGAACATGACTGAAAAAATAAGTGTGATCGGAGCAGGGAGCTGGGGGACTACCCTGGCAAATTTACTGGCTGGCAAGGGTCTGGATACCATGCTTTATGTTTATGAACCGGATCAGTTTCAGCTGATGCAGAAGGAGCGGGTGAATGAGAAATATCTTCCGGGAGTAAAGCTTGCGCCGAAACTTCGCTTGAATGATGATCTGAAAGCCACCACAAATTTTGCCCGCTATCTGGTGATGGCCGTGCCCTCCCATGCGGTGCGTGGCGTTTTGAATCAGTTGCACGGTCTCGATTTATCAGACAAGATCTTTATTAATGTGGCCAAAGGCATCGAAAACGATACCTTGCTGCGGATGTCCCAGGTGATTCAGCAGGTAACCGGTTTGCCGGAAGAACGGATCGCCACGCTTTCCGGTCCCAGCCATGCCGAGGAAGTAAGCAGGGATGTGGCAACGGCAGTGGTGGCAGCCAGCAGCAATCTGAAGACCGCCAGGCTCGTACGGGATGTCTTTCGCACCGATGCTTTCCGGGTATATTCCAGCAACGATATCATTGGGGTTGAACTGGGAGGTTCCCTGAAGAATGTGATAGCCATTGCCGCCGGTATTGCCGATGGGGCGGGATTCGGTGACAACACCAAAGCAGCCCTCATGACCCGCGCCCTGGTTGAGATGACCCGTCTGGGAATGGAAATGGGCGCCCAGATGGTTACCTTTTCGGGTCTTTCCGGCATGGGGGATTTGATTGTGACTTGTATGAGCCGACATAGCCGGAATCGCTATGTGGGAGAACGGATCGGCAAGGGAAAAAAGCTGCAGCAGGTACTGGACGAGATGGTGATGGTCGCAGAGGGGGTTAAAACTACTAAATCCGTGCACCAGCTGGTAGAAAAATATCCGATTGAAACCCCTATTTCTAACGAAGTCTATGAAGTATTATTCAACGATAAAAATCCCCACGATGCGGTTCGGGATCTGATGACCCGGGATCCCAAAGAAGAGCTGTAGAGAATTTTCAAAAAGTTAACTTTATATTTGTTGATCCGGTTAACAAAACAACGATTTTTTCGTTCTAAATTATCAATTGCAGAGCGGTAATGGTCTTTTTATATTTAGGCGCTTTTTTGCTGAATTTCGTGGTGATTTGAGCATATTGCGGCCACGTTAAAAAAGTTGCTAAAAAGCAATACCGGAAAATCAACCTTCCCCTGCTTTTTAGCAGGGGATTTTCATTTTAGAGAAACTGGAGGAAATAATACATGGCAGGTTCATTCTTGTTTACGTCCGAATCGGTCTCCGCCGGGCATCCGGATAAGTTAGCTGACATGATTTCCGATGCCATCGTGGATTCTATCTTTTCCCTGGAAGGAGATGTTGAGTTTAACCGGGCAGCAGTGGAAACCCTGGTTACGGAAAATACCACTATTCTGGCCGGTGAGGTAAAAATACCGGATGATGCTTCGATCGATTATGAAGGCATCGCCCGGCAGACCATACGGGAAATTGGTTATACCGATCCCGATCTTAAATTTGATGATAAATGTCAGATAGCCTTAAAAATCCATGAGCAATCACTTGAAATTGCACAGGGTGTGGATACAGGAGGTGCCGGTGATCAGGGGATGATGTTTGGATTTGCCATCAATGAGACGCCGCAATATATGCCGTTACCCATAACCATGGCTCATGCCATTGTCCGGGGAATGGATGAAGCCCGACTGAATGGCAGTCTGCCCTTTTTGCGTCCGGATGGAAAATCCCAGGTGACGGTGCGCTACGAAAACTGGCGACCGGCAAGGATTGAGAAGATTGTCGTGGCGGTACCACATTTTCCCAAGGCTAGCGGGAAACAGGTGGCAGACGGTGTTTATGAACACATAATTCAGCCCCTTCTAGACCAGTACGGTTTGCCATTCACCCGCTCGGCATCTACCTATATTACCAATGGAACGGGCATCTGGACGGTGGGCGGACCCTATTCCGATACCGGTCTTACTGGCCGGAAAATAATCGTGGATACCTATGG
>CAYVKM010000166.1:0-4243 GCA_964452045.1 uncultured Calditrichaceae bacterium | reverse complement strand
AAGTTCAACCAAATCTATATAATATTCATATCGGGTAATAACCGAGTTGATCTCTGACCGGGTCAGGGTATTTCGGGCATCCAGGTAAACGATATGGGGCAGGATGCCCTCACGATATTTCCGATCGACAATTTCAAAGGACTTTCGGGCACTGATCAGCCGATCCTCGGCAGACTGGATTGTCTTCTGGGAAATCTTTACATTATTGTAGATTTCCTGTACCTGCAGTTTGATCTGATTTTCCACTTCGGCATATTTTACCTGTTGCTGTTTCTTTTCAATTCTAGCCTGTTGAATTCTGGCCTTATCCTGAAAGCCGTTAAACAGATTCCAGCGAAAGATTGCTGAAGCCATCCAGAAATCGTCCGAACTGGTAAATCGATATTCTTCTCCCTGAAAACCATAATCCAGGGCGGCGAAGACCGAAGGAAGAAATGCAGATTGATTCAGTTTGATCCCTTTGTTTGAAGCTTCCACGGATAACTCCATCAGCTTTAACTCCTCCCGCTGCCGGACAGCCAGCTGCAAAGCAGCGGTTAAATCCGATTCTTCCTTCAGAATGGGAAGATCTTCTTCGGACACCACAATATCCTGATCCAGAGGCCGGTTGAGCAAAAAATTGAAATAGGATTTCGACAGCTCTTCCGACTTTTCGGCCTGGAGAATCTGCTGATCCAGCTCACTCAATTCTGCTTCGGCGCGGTAAACCACTTCCTTGGTCACTTTGTCGTTTTCATAAAGTTTCTGGCTCACCCGCAAATTTTCCTCCAGCAACTGCCGGGTCTGCAACAGAAGTTTGTTGATCTGAATTGTCATCAGATACCTGAAATAGGCCGTCTTCACCTCCGACACAATCTGGCGGGTATATATGCGTTTATTGTTTTGTTCAATCTTAACCAGTGTGGATTTAATCTTATAATTGTAAAGGATCTGCGGTTCGAAAATGGGTTGTACCGCAGTAATTTTGGTTTCATGTTCCCTTTCTCTCAGGAAAGGAATAACCTCGTTCTGTAGATTTTCCGGAAAAACCTGCTGCTGCAGGATCTGATTAAGGGTTTGGTAAATGGGATTAAACAGATCACCCACCGGAAATTTGATATCCCGGCCGCCGCCTGCCCGGGAATATCGGGCATTGATCCCGACGGAGGGCAGGAAAAGTCCCCTGGCTTCCTTTAGGGCGGCCAGACTTTTCTCCAGGGAAAACTGTTGTTGCTTCAGGGCCAGATTATTCTGCAAAGCTTCATCCACATATTGATTCAGTACGGATTCTCCGGCCTGTGACAGAGATGTGATAAGTATTAGAGTAATTACAACGTGTTTTATTTTCATGCATCACTCCGGTTTTATCAGAAAAAATCTTTTAGTTTATTCGTTTGAATTGTCGGATTTTAAAGCATGGTACATCATGTTCATAAAGTCGGTCATTAATTCCTGGGGTTGGAAGCTTTCCATGGTTTTAATATGCTGGGCTTCCCGGGCCACCAGTTGAATAATCCCGCTGCTCTGCCCCTGAAGTAGATATGCTGTTTTTATCGGATCCAGATCCGAACGGATGGTTCCGTCCTTTATTCCGGTTTCAATGGCACTGGCAACCAGCAGCATCACTTTCTGGCCCAGGCGGTGACATTCGGTGAGGGTGTCTCCCATATTATCCATTTCCAGCTGTGATACTTCATAATGGAGAATGGTGTTGAAATAATTGGCATGGATCTGTGAGTAGCGGTAATAGGCCTCGCCGATAGCCCGAATCTGATCGATACCGGAGACAAATTGTTCAATGGCCTCTTCAAACATGTTTGCCAGCAGGGAAAGCGCCCGTTGAGTAATAGCCAGGTAAAGCGCTTCCTTACTTTTGAAATACAGGTAGAGTGTGCCCTTGCTCAGTTCTGCTTGCTCGGCCACCTCATCCATGGTGGCCAGGTTGATCCCTTTGGAGAAAAAGACAGTTTCCGCTGCATTAATTATATCATTACGTCGTTGCTCTTTCTCCCGTTCTCTTCTTTCTGTAATTCCCATTTAAACACCCGCTAATGAATTATGCGATCATTTATAATATGACTAACAGTCATTTATTGAGCGATAATATATATTTTTATTTTTTGCTTGTCAAGTATTAATTTGAGATTTATGAAAAAAGTTATAAGAAGCTAATTAAATTAGGAATATTGGTAATAAATATCCCCCGTCCTTATGATCGTTTTTTGAATGGGGAATATACTATCAGGTATTTTCTTCTGCATAATCTTCGATAGGCGGGCAGGCGCATACCAGGTTGCGATCCCCATAGGTGTTATCCACCCGGCCAACCGGCGGCCAGAATTTATGCGTCTTCAAATACGGCACCGGATAAGCCGCCTTTTCCCGGGAATAGGGATGTGGCCAGTCATTGGCAGAGACCTCCCGTGCGGTATGGGGAGCATTTTTTAAAACATTATTCTCCGGATCGGATTTACCATCCACAATTTCCTGAATCTCCCCGTGAATGGCTAGCATCGCTTCGCAGAAACGGTCCAGTTCTGCCTTGGATTCGCTTTCGGTCGGTTCAAACATGATCGTTCCCAGCACCGGCCAAGAGGTGGTTGGCGCGTGGAACCCATAATCCATCAACCGTTTGGCAATGTCGTCCACGTCAATGCCGGCATCCCTTTTAAAACTGCGCAGATCAAAAATCAGCTCATGGGCCACCCGGTTATTCTTACCGGAATATAGCGCCGGATAATAATTTGCCAACCTGGCCTTTACGTAATTGGCGTTGAGAATGGCAAATTTGGTCACATCGATTAACCCTTCCAATCCCAGCATCTTAATATAGGCATAGGAGATCAGTAATATGCTGGCACTGCCCCAGGGCGTGGCAGAAACGGCAGTGATGGCTTTGGTGCCGCCGGTCTGTACCAGCGGATGACTGGGAAGAAACGGTGCCAGATGTTCTGCGACACAGATCGGACCCATACCTGGACCTCCACCACCGTGGGGAATGCTGAAAGTTTTGTGCAAATTCAAGTGACAGACATCCGCCCCGATCTTGCCCGGACTGGTTAATCCCACCTGGGCATTCATATTTGCACCGTCCATATAGACCAAACCACCATTCTGATGGACCATCTCGCAGATTTCCATGATTTTCTCTTCAAAAACCCCATGGGTAGAGGGATAGGTAACCATTATAGCAGCCAGGCTATCCTTATGCTCTTCTGCCTTCTTTTTCAGATCCTCTAAATCAATATCGCCCTGCTCGTTGCAATTCACCAGTACCACCCGGGTACCGGCCATCACCGCACTGGCCGGATTTGTCCCATGGGCTGAAGTCGGGATCAGGGTAACGTCTCTTTTCTCCTCGCCCCGGCTTTTATGATAGGCCCGGATAACCATCAAACCGGTATATTCCCCCTGGGCGCCGGAATTGGGTTGCATGGAAGCCGCGCTGAATCCGGTAATTTCGCAAAGCAGGTTCTCCAGTTCCTCGATCATTTCCATATATCCCTGGGCCTGATCGATGGGTACGAAGGGATGCAATTTGCCAAATTCCGGCCAGCTGACCGGCATCATGGCAGTCGCCGGATTCAGTTTCATGGTGCAGGAACCCAATGGGATCATGGAGGTGGTGAGGGAAAGATCCTTATTCTCCAGTTGTTTGATATAGCGCATCATTTTGGTTTCCGAACGATGCTCGTGAAAGACCGGATGGGTTAGGAAGTCCAATTTCCGGATGAGTTCTGCCGGATAATTCACATCAATACCACGATCATATTTTTCAAACGCCATCATAGTTGCCTCTTTACCGGCGGCCTGGGCAAAAATCGCCACTATTGCTTTGATATCCTCCGGTGAAGTGTGCTCGTCGCAGGAAATGCCAATGTGCTCATGATCGATATAGCGGAAATTCATTTCAGCAGCCAGGGCCAGACGTCTTATCACCTCCAGCTGTCCCGACTTTATCCGGATTTTCAGGGTATCAAAATAATATTTATTCGCCTGGGGGAAACCGATCTCTTGTAAATTTCCTTCCAGTATCCGGGCGAGAGCATGAATTCGTCCGGCAATGGCTTTCAATCCCTCGGGTCCATGATAAACCGCATACATTCCCGCCATTATCGAGAGAAGTGCCTGGGCGGTACAAATATTCGAGGTGGCTTTTTCCCGGCGGATATGCTGTTCACGGGTTTGCAGCGCCATCCGGTAACCGATGTTTTCATTCCGGTCGATGGATACACCGATAATGCGACCGGGAATATGACGCTTG
>CAYVKM010000165.1:0-4268 GCA_964452045.1 uncultured Calditrichaceae bacterium | reverse complement strand
AAAAATAATATTAAAAGTAAAATATCGTGATCATACTATTTTAAATTTACAACTAACCACTTTTTATTGGGACCGGATTATTTGAAATGCTTGGAATAAAATAAATCCATAGAAAAAAATTATTTTTAATGGAAGCTGTGAAATTCAATCTTATTCTATCTCATCAACACTATCTTCCTTGTTTCGACATGTTCGCCTGCCTGTAACCTGTACAGGTAGACTCCACTAGCGATTCCAACTGTGCGGGACCAGGTGTATTTATATGTTCCCGGTGTTAAATTTTCAGAAACCAGTGTCGCCAACTCCTGCCCAATCAGATTGTAAATTTTCAGTGAAACAAATTCTGATTTAGAAATTGAAAATTTAATATTCGTGCTGGAATTAAAGGGATTGGGATAAGCCTCTGCTGTATAATAGACTTCCGGATCAGAACGAGTTGTCCGGATACTCAATGGTGTTGGTCTGCCGGCATTTTCCCAGGCTGTTTTCCAGAGACTGACAAGATCTATTATTGCTTTATGAATAGAAATTGTGGTTAAATCTTCAAGTTCCTGCCACAGAATACTGTAATAGAGATTACCATAAGCCGGATCCTGAGCGCTGGCCAGGTCATCTGCAATCATAATGCTGTCGACATAGGGATAAATCTCCCCAATGTACAAAAAAACCGAATCAATAACATTCGGCTGGAAAATTCCGGTACCGGTCGGTAAAGGTAGCTGGGAAAGTTGCGGATTTATCATGTAAGTTTCATATCGTGAATGAATGCCATAATTGCCGGTCAGTTGCCCGTTATAATTCATGGTTAGATGCAATGGCTGGTGAGAATCTGCTACATAATGCCCCAGTTCAGCAGCAACTTGCCAAACGTCATCCCATTGACCGGTCTCCATTAATTCACTTAAACTATCTGTCCACTGTTCAATAATCCAGGGGACAATTCCGTTATTTTGAACCGTGGGAAGATTATAAAGTGCTATCAAGCTATCCAGATCATGCGGAAGCGTCCCGGCGAAGAATTCCGAATAGTAATCTATATCGATATAATGGTAGTATCCCGGTAATGTATCTAGGTCGGGATCGATTGAATGTTCTTGCAGATAATTGCGATGATCCTGAAAAAACGACATTTCAGGTGGGAGATAATCTACCGCAAGATCATTTATATAACGATGTGCCTCCCATCCCCATTCTGTATTTTGAGCAAATAAGGATGAGCAAAACATTAAAAATAGTAAATAGTACTTCATTGTATAATTACATTATAAGAAATTTTTACTATTCTTCAAAATGTAATGTCATCCAGTTAGTGCCTCCGTCAGTTGTTTTAAGAATTACATTTTTATATCCCACGGCCCAGCCAATATGATCATCATAAAAGTATACACAACCCAGAGTGCATAGAGGTTCACTCATTTGGCCACTCCAATTTATCCCACCGTTAGTTGTCCTCAGAATAACCCCTAACTCACCTACAGCCCACCCGGTTTGAGAATCTGTAAAATAAACTGACAATAAAGTATAAAGTGTTCGGCTATTTTGTTGCTTCCAGCTGGCACCACCGTCCGTAGTTTTATAAATAATTCCTGCGAAGCCGACTATCCAGCCGGTATTGATATCTGTAAAAAAAATCGAAGTCAGGGCATTAGGGTAAAGATCAGATGAATCCCAGTTGATACCCCCGTCCTCGGTTTGCAGAATGATACCATCAGCGCCTTCCTGATTCCCACCAACAACCCAGCCGGTATCGGGATTCAGGAAATAGACAGATTGTAACCAGATTTGCGTAGGACTATCCTGTGATAACCAATTGCTCCCCCCATCAGTGGTTTTTAAAATTATTCCATTCCATCCAACCGCCCAGCCGGTTGTATTAGTTATAAAAAAAACAGAATATAAACCGTTTGGGATTCCACTGATTTGAGCGTTCCAGTCTTTTCCACCATTAGTGGTGTTAAGTATTGTGCCTTGCCATCCTACTGTCCAGGCTAAGTTACGGTCTGCAAAATAAAGTGAGCGTAAGTAGTTGGAGGTACCACTCACTTGAGGATCCCAGTGGAAACCCCCATCGGTGGACTTTAGAATTGAACCGAACTTTCCCACCACCCAGCCCGTGTCTGGATCTAGGAAATAAACCGAGCGATAGTAGCCCGGTTCTTCGATCACCGTATTGTAGGGAACGCTCTTTTCATTACAGGTTTGAAAAAAAATTACAAACACGATGATAATTATAAAAAAACATCTCTCAGAATAATTCATTTTATAATAGACTATCTTTTAAAATCCCTCAAATATTTAACGTCTTCACTTTTTAGATTATTGGCAACGTCAAATACTTTAATTCTCTAAAAATATTTTATACCTTCCAAAGTTTTTGCACTATTTGAATCTACTATTGTATGTGCACCATATTACAAAAGTAAAGATTTAACAGTCAAGATACGCCACAGAACCAGCATTTTATTTGCTTTCGGGAGGGATTTGTCTCTCAAAGCGTCTGGCCCTGTGGCTCTGCTGCTTTTTTATTTCTGATCAATTTCCTGCTTCAATATCAATGCTTCCAAATTTACTTGTTTTACTTTGGCAAAAATTTATAAGTACGGTTCCAGCAAATTCTAAAGGTGTTTGTGAATAATGGATTACTGATGTTACCGCAGTTTTCATTGGTCATTACCGCTGGATTGTCTTCACAAAACCCACTCGGTTCCATGAGTGAGCCAGGAGTACTATTTCCCCAGGCGCTTGGATGAGTAAGACCAAAAGCATGACCTAATTCATGGGCTAAATTATACAAATTCACTGGAAGGTTTGAGTCACAGGTAATAATTTGCGCGTTGGCAGTGCCACTACCCCATGTGGCACCCCCTCCATGATTTCCAACAGGATCAAAATCCTCGACAAAAAATACCTCTATCGCATTCGCGTCATCATACTCATTTCGGAGGCTTGATTCTTCTGAAGAGGATAGAATGCGATAATCATCATCATTTACATAAACGACTGGCAGAAAATCGATTAATACACAACATTTTGACCACATTTCTATGGCTCGATCCCGCAATATTGTGAAACTGCCTCCGGTTGTAGCAGTGGTGGTAGTTCCTATAGTACAACCAGTGGCAGGTGTATACCTTATGAAAACAGGCTGGATTTTAATTTTTTTCTGGCGATAGAAAACACCTATATATTGCGCATTAACATATATATCTCGAAGCTCAATCGATTGAATTGCCCCTACTACCTCTTGGGCGAGTTTGAGTTCTATTAATACTTTCGAGCCTTTCCTTAAAATTTCAGTTGTATCAGGTTTTGGTAATTGCTTCAACTCAAATGTTAATCTACCTTTGAATTCTTCAGTGAATGGACGGAAGTTGTCAATTTCCTTCTCTCCTTTTGGCTGTTCTTTAAATCCTTTTACCTTATCAATCAGGGGATAGTGAACTTCAACCATGAATTCACTATTTATTATTCTTTTTCTAGGGTCGTAAGTTGTTTTTGTTTTCTGGGGAATCAGGCTGATTGATATATTTCCGGTAACTCCCTTTTCTGTCTTGATCCCTATGGTAACAAATCCCAAAGATTCGAGTGTAAAATTAATACCTTCTTTAGTCCTTGTCATAGAATATAAAACTTCACCACTTAAATATGATTCTAAAGAATTCTTTCCGCTTATGAGTTTTGTCGGTTCTTCATTAAAATTAAATAAGATTGCACCTCCAGCTCTTTCTTGCCCAGAGTTGAAAAAAATAAATCCAGAAATAAAAATAATCAAAACAGCAAAAATAGAACATTTTAAAATAGTAGTATACATTTTACCTCCTTCATGTTTTGATGAATTTATTCGTTTCATTAAGGATTAATTTATCTCATGAGAAATCACCTGTTGCTTAGGTTAAACATTCATAAATCGGCAAAACAATATTCCAGTCAGGCTATAAAGCATCCTATTTGGGGGGAATTTCGTTTCAGTATACAGGGAAGAGAATGCCTCAAGTACCAATGAAAGTTGAAATTGTGTGTGTCCTGCCCCCACCGGCAGGGCAACTTACCGGATGAGACTTTTTAAATTACAAAATAATACAAGATTTGTCAAGATTATGATTGGTAGTTGAAATATTTTCTTAAATAATAAATCAAAAAAATTATGATTCAAATGTTTCGGTTTTAAAGATTTGTTGATTTTTATTTAAATATTTTTTAATATTGTTCCAGAAAGCCATGAGTACTTCATGGTCTATTCTAAAAACAGGCTAACCGCTGAATTCAAG
>CAYVKM010000164.1:0-4277 GCA_964452045.1 uncultured Calditrichaceae bacterium | reverse complement strand
ATTGAAATTGACCGGCTGATATATAAAATGTGTAATTTGAACAAAGAAGATATTGATGAGGTTGAAAACTGGTATTTCCGCCGTTACCCCAAACTGGCAGGTGTTATTGAGAAAAAGTTAAAGGCAAAAGAATCTGGTAAAAAAGAAGAAAGTTAAACATCGGATTTTATTCTTTATTTAACCGTTAAACATAGTTTTTAGCAAAACGAATTTTAAGGAAGGAATTTATTAAAATCGATACCCTCAAAGACAATGTTGAAAATTATTCCCGGGGTAAAACTTATTTCAGCATTGAAAAGCTGAAACGGCACCTGGATAAAGAAAATATTGCTTACACAGATGAAAGCATAAAAAAGTACCTTTATAATCTGAAAAAGGCAGGGAAAATTTTTAATGCCGGACGGGGCTGGTATTCCAATATTCGGGAACCGTTTGTCCTGGATACCAATCAGATAAAGGAAATCATCAAACTTATCGAACGGAAATTCCCGCTCCTTCCTTTTTCCTGCTGGAGCACCGAACAATTGAAATCCTACTATCATCATTTACAGGCCAGGTTCGTTACCTTTGTTTATACAGAACAGGATTATCTACCTGTTCTTTTTGATTTCTTGAGAGAAAAAAATCCAAATATTTATTTGAACCCTAGACAGGAAGAAACCAGAAAAAACTTTATAATATTGGATGATACATTTGTTCTGAGATCCTCTATTACAGAAGAGCCCCAAAACAAACATTATGCAGAAATTGAAAAAATTCTAATCGATCTATTTATTGAAAAGGACCGGTTGACCCTCATCGATACCAGCGAATATAAGAGAATTTTTGAAAATATTATATTTTCGCAAAGGGTTAAAATAGCAAAATTAATTCGTTATGCCAGTAGGCGAGAGGTAAAAAGTCCTATTCTAAAACTGATCCACTAATGGCAGATTAATGTTGTATCTGCCATTAGTGGATTGTCTCAATCAAAATGATAAAACCTAAATGTTTCACCCCGAATTGGATTCAACAAAAAAGAAGAAATGCCGGAAATGTCGACGCCGGTCTACTTGAAAAAACAATATACGCTTTTGACCTGCTGGGAAGGGTAGTTAATAATAAGTTGAATTTTGTCTTTAAGGGTGGCACTTCACTCCTGTTGCTGCTAGAAAATTTCCGAAGGTTATCTATTGACGTGGACGTTCTCTGCGATTCTAATCCGGAATCCCTAAAGCCGATTTTCGACCGTACAATAAAAGACAGCAATTTTACTGAATGGAAAGAAGATCCCAGAACTGCCTCTGAAATTCCCAAAAAGCATTTCAAATTCTACTTTAATTCCGTGGTCAATAACCGGGCGGATTATATCTTACTGGACATTCTTTATGGCAGCAATATTTTCCCAGAAACCCAGTCCAAGCCAATAGACCTTGAATTATTTGAATGTGATATTCCGGTAAAAGTGAAAGTCCCCACCATAAATGGGATCATTGGGGACAAATTAACCGCCTTTGCTCCGAACACAGTTGGCATCCCATACCAGGTAAATGATCAAGTCAAATCTATGCAAATCATCAAACAATTGTTCGACCTGGGTGAATTATTTTCTTTTGCCTCCAATCTGCAGGAAATTACCGCTTCCTATCAGGCGTTTTTAGCGGCGGAAAACGGTTACCGCAAAAAGAATTATACCGCAGACCAAACACTGGATGATACCATAGAAACATGCTATTTAATCTCCCAACTGAGACTAAGGAAAAGTAAGGAAAATGAACAGACCGAAATTTTGAGAAGAGGCATCCAGCAGATTCAAAGCCATTTGATTAACCGGCCGTTCCGGCTGAATGACGCCAAATTGGCCGCGGCAAAAACTGTATTAATGGCACAAATGCTCCGGACCAACTCCACCCCAACTACGCTGCCTATTCGTTTTGAAAATGATAAGCTCGATGAAATAAGTGAGGAGAATCTATCCGGAAAGTTTGTGATACTCAACCGGCTAAAAGCAATATTACCGGAAGCCTTCTATTACTGGCTTCTATTCTCACGTCTCGCTAAAACAAAGAGTACATAAAATGGCCCAATATTCAGACATCATTGATAACCGGCAGCTTAACCTGAAAAATGAAATCAACAGCCGGCTGGAAGGATCGGAAAGTGTAAAGTTTGCAGTCGGCTATTTATACCTTTCCGGATTCTACCAGATTTCGGAAAAACTGGAAAAGCTGAAAGAAGTAAAACTTCTGATTGGTTCTAACCTCAACCGTCAGTTAATGGAAGCGCTGGCGGAAACCCTGCCGGGAGATGATGAATTAACGGAACAATACGAGTCGGTAAAACTGCAGCGGCCATTGGAAAAAAATAAAATACGCGAAAATATGGGAGAAAGCATTACTGGCAATGTTCAATCCCTGCCCCATACAATTCAACGGCAAAAAGAAATTTCCACCATAGTTGAACTGGTGAAAACAAAGAAGGTGAAAATAAAAGTATATACCAAACATCCGCTTCATGCCAAAGGATATATCTTCAAGTTCAAGCAGGATATTGCTTCGGCGGCCGCTTCGGAAGGAATTGGAATAGTAGGGTCATCAAACCTGACCATGAGCGGTTTTTATCATAATACCGAATTGAACACCTATGTTCGTGGTCAGAAAAATTTTGAGGAATTAAATGTCTGGTTCGATACTCTATGGGAGGAAGCCGTTCCATTTGACGAAAACATGCTCGATATTCTGGAAAACTCCTGGGCCTTGAAGACGATTAATCCTTATGACATTTTCATTTTAACCTTATATCATTTGACAAAAGCAACCATCGAGAAACAAACCTCCCAGATTTGGTTTTGGGAAAATCCCGAATTTATGTCCCGTCTCACTTCACGATTTAAAAAAATGAAAGACCTTTATCCCTTTCAAAAGGTTGCCATTATGCAGGCCTATGGATGGGTTAATAAATACAATGGTTTATTTATCAGTGATGTAGTAGGCCTGGGGAAAACCTATATCGGGGCTGGTTTATTAAAGCAACTAAACAGAAGGGTTTTGGTTATTTCTCCTCCCGGCCTGGTGGAGATGTGGGAAGAATTTATCGAAAAATTCGAAGTTGACGGAAGAATCTTGTCCCGTGGTATGATTTATAATGGTGTATATGACAAACACAGTAATTTATGGGACTATCGGGATCGGGAAATTGTACTGATTGACGAGAGCCATCACTTTCGTAATAATGATACCAAAATGTACCGGGAACTGCAACCTTTCCTGGCCAACAAAAAAGTTATTCTGATGACTGCCACACCCCAAAATACTTCGGTTTGGAATATTTACAACCAGATTAAACTTTTCAGTCAAACCGAAGAAAACATTTTCCCCAATCGTTATGAAGAACCCCATTTAAGAAATATGTTCAAGAAAGTGGAGCGGGGAGATTATCGCCTACCGGATTTATTACAGCATATTCTCATCCGCAGAACCCGCAAACATATTCGGGAATTTTACAGCGACGGGGGTTTTTCTATTACCTTTCCTTCAAGAAATTTGGAGACTGTTACCTACAACATTATCGATACTTATTTTCAACTCTATGTCAAGATAAAAAGCATGATGACTGGATTATCGTACGCACGATATGATTTGTGGAAGTTTGTAAAAGCAAACAAAAAAGAACAAGAACCTTATGTTCAATTGAAGAAGGTGATTGGCACCTTAAAGATTTTTCATAAGATAAACCTCTTCAAACGTTTGGAAAGCTCAATCTATGCATTCAGAAAGAGCATCGATAATCTGCTTGAAATTCACCAAAAGTTTCTCACTATTATTGAGAAAAAAAATATTGTCCCGGCAGGTGAATTAATCCAGGATCGCATCTATCGTTACGAGTTGGCTGATATATGGGATCAAATCGAGGAACTGGCCGGAGAGTATAAATCCAGCGACTTTGATATTGATGAATTAATTGATCAGTTGAAAAATGATATTAAAATATTTGAACAAATTAAATCTGATTTAAAATTAATCCCCATAGAACAGGATGTGAAATATGACAAATTACTCACGGTTATCGAAAATTTAAGAAAGAAAAAGCATCAGGAGAAGATTTTAATATTCAGTGAATACGCAGATACCATCGATTATCTGTTCATGAGATTAGACAAAATATATCCGGCAACGGCAAAGATACATGGCCAAACTTCAGGAAATAGCGAAAAAATACTTGCATTTGCACCAAAGTCAAATGATTACGATGGAGAGGAAAAAATTGACATAATGACTGCTACTGATGTTATCAGTGAA